>JBEBRI010000070.1:0-18961 GCA_040394915.1 Sphingobacterium sp. | reverse complement strand
CGATGAGAATTGAGGGACCGATTTGTCCTCACTCAGTTCGGCTAGAATGTCATAGTAGTCTTTCACATTGACAAACTTCACAAAGCGATTTTTGATCTTTCGAGCGCCAAACCAAGCATACATAACAATATATAATGAGGCCGCAAGTAACAAGGTAAGCCATCCGCCGTGGGTAATTTTACTAATATTACCGATTAGGAATGCAAGCTCGATAAGTAGATATACGCCCGTAAACAGCGCAATAAGCGCAATGTTTATTTTCTTGCGCAACATAAATACAGCCATTAAGATGGTCGTCATAATGAAAGTCATGTTGATCGCCAATCCATACGCAGCTTCCATATTACTGGATTCTCGGAAGATTAAGATAATCAACATACATCCTAAATATAAAATCAAGTTGACCGATGGTACATAAATTTGCCCTTTATGATCACTGGGATAACGGATGGTAACCTTAGGCCAGATGTTTAAACGTACAGCCTCTGCAATTAAAGTGAACGATCCAGATATCATCGCCTGACTTGCAATGATCGCCGCAATAGTCGCAATCGTTACGCCCCAAACAACAAACCAGTCTGGCATGATTGAATAGAAGGGGTTTAATTCTCCTAACATCATTCCTTTGTGTTCTAACAGCCATGCACCTTGTCCAAAATAATTGAAAATCAACATGAGTTTAACGAATATCCAACTTATGCGAATGTTGTTTTTTCCACAGTGCCCCATATCTGAATACAAGGCTTCGGCACCTGTCGTACAAAGAAATATCGCTCCTACGATAAACCATGCATGCGGATTATCCGCAAGTAATTGATAGGCATAATAAGGATTAATTGACTTCCAAATCTCTGGAGAATGCCCCAAATAGGAGAGCCCTAAAATACCAATGGTACTAAACCAGATAAACATTAATGGTCCAAATACCCGACCGACGATATTTGTCCCGAAACGTTGAATGATGAACAGGAGCGAAATGATGACTACCACAATTGGAATGGTAGGTAGTCCAGGATTCTTAATCGCTAATCCCTCTACAGCAGAAGATATCGTGATTGCGGGGGTTATCATACCGTCTGCAAGAAGCGTACTTGCTCCGATTATCGCCGGAATGATTAGCCATTTCGCACGCTTTCGGACAAGCGAAAATAAAGACAAAATACCGCCTTCACCTTTGTTGTCCGCGTTTAGCACAATCAATACATATTTTATTGTCGTTTGTAACGTCAGTGTCCAAAAGATACAGGAAAGGCCGCCATAAACCATTATTTCTTGGACTTCGCCTTTGTTGAAAATTGCTTTGAAAACGTAGAGAGGAGAGGTTCCGATGTCCCCAAATATGATCCCTAAACTTATTAATAAACCGCCCATACTAACCCTATGAAGGGCCTGCTTGTGATCTGTGGACATAGCTTTTCTTTATGTGATCTAATGATTAAAAAACGTTCGAAATTACAACTTTTTATGCGACAACGTAATTTCCCGTTAAAAATTGTTAAAGACTGTCGAATTGAGGGTTAAAAAATTCAAAAAAGATGTACTTTTGTATAAGGAAGTATGGAATTAATTATTACATTTGATTAAACCATAACCGCACGATAATAATCCAACGGACATAATGAAGTTTGAATTGAGTAAAATAGCACGTCTTAGCATCTTGAATACCCTGGTATTATGGATGATTATTGGCTTCGCTCAAGCAAATACCAACCAGTCCGATAGCACAAAATCATTGTTAAGTAAACAAAGTCTAATCTCTACTAAGAATAGAAACGCTAATCGTGTTGCTGTTATTGCAGAAGAGACCGATAAATTAATTAATAATGTAAAGGTTTATTATAACCCCATTGCCGATCAAGTTACCGTTAATTTCAAGTTGAGCAAGAATAGTCATGTGTCGATCAAGGTGATGGATGCGCTAGGAAATGAAGTTCTTTCGCTGCATAATGGTGATGTAGATGCTGGTACGCAAAACCTAAACTTTGATTCTAGCGGAAAACTCAAAGAAGGAATCTACTTCGTGAGAGTGATGGCAGGATCAGAAACTGTAGTCAAGCGAATATCTGTGCGATAGCTAGCATATCGTAATTTAAATAAAGACTTAGGCGACCATAATGGACGCCTTTTTTATGCAATATGCTGTACAATATCTTTTTCGGGCAAAGACTTGCCGTTTATTTCCAATGCTTTGATTGCTAATAATCTTCCCAATCCATTATTTTTTCTTAATTCAATATCCCTGAATAATTTTTCAAGTCAAGTAAGAGGGTAGCGACCTTCCATCTACGATGGCGCTTTTTAGAGTGTTCAATTTAATCGCTACTAGGAAAAGGCAACCTTGAAGTTCAACAATAAATAAGCATACATTTAATACCTTATCTAATCTGTACGGGATTTTATTAGCTTGTCGCTTTTAATTCGATTATGAAACTAAGGAATTAAAAAAGGGATAGCCATGTTAAACTGACTATCCCTTCCTTTATAAAATTGAAAAGTGTTTCTCTTATCTATCTTTGATGCTTACATATGGACGAAGCGTTTCACCAGTGTAAACTTGTCTTGGACGACCGATTGGCTCTTTATTATCGCGCATTTCTTTCCATTGCGCAATCCATCCTGGAAGACGACCTAAAGCAAATAATACGGTAAACATATCCGAGTTAAAGCCTAATGCACGGTAGATGATACCCGAGTAGAAGTCAACGTTTGGATATAGTTTACGATCGATGAAATATTGATCATTTAATGCTGCTTCTTCTAATTTCTTAGCGATATCTAAAACAGGATCATTAACACCTAATTTTTCCAATACGTCATCACAAGCTTTCTTGATAATTTTCGCACGTGGATCGAAGTTCTTATAAACGCGGTGACCAAAGCCCATTAAACGGAAAGGATCGTTCTTATCTTTTGCTTTCGCTAAGTATTTCTCAGCGTCGCCACCGTCCTCTTTAATGGCTTCTAACATTTCAATAACTGCTTGATTCGCGCCGCCATGAAGTGGACCCCAAAGCGCATTAATACCAGCTGAAATTGAAGCGTACATATTAGCATTCGAAGACCCAACGATACGTACAGTTGATGTCGAACAGTTTTGTTCGTGATCCGCGTGTAGAATCAATAGTTTGTGCATGGCATCAATTACTAGTGGATCGAATGTTTTATCTTGATTCACTTCACCAAAAATCATGTTTAGGAAGTTCTCGATATAACCGAAGTTGTTCTTAGGATAAACTACAGGATGACCTAGAGATTTCTTTTGAATCCAAGAAACGATTGTTGGCATTTTCGCCAATAAGTTGATGATCATCTTATCCTCGTCTTCATCCGATTGATTAGGGTTTAATGATTCAGGATAGAAAGATGATAAAACACCAACTAAACATGATAATTGACCCATTGGGTGAGACTTTGATGGGAATCCAGTGAAGAAGTTTTTCATGTCTTCATGGATCATCATTTGTGCACGGATATCCGAGCGGAATTTCTCTAATACTTCTTTCGATGGAAGATTGCCATAAATTAATAAGTAGGCAACTTCTAAGAAAGTTGACTTTTCTGCTAATTCTTCAATAGCATATCCTCTGTAATGAAGAATACCTTTTTCACCATCTAAAAAGGTAATCGCGCTCTTTGTCGCGCCGGTATTTTTATAACCAGGGTCTAATGTGATATAACCCGACTGATCTCTTAATTTTGAAATATCAATTGCTTTCTCATTTTCCGTTCCAGTGATTACTGGGAACTCATAAGAAGTGCCATTTAAGTTAATAGATGCTGTTTCTGACATAGTCAATTTCTTGAATTTATTGTAGTATTACTAAAAGTCGTATATACAAATGTATGAAATTGATTTATAAAATCTAAAGCATTGTCCCGCCAAAATGACACAATCTCGTCATTTTAGAACCGATTTATTAGCTTATCCCTATAAAAAGTCTTTACAATTTAAATGTTTTCTTTTTTAGAAAATACAGACGAGAAATAATAGAGAATTTAAGCTCCGACAACATGAAATATTTCAAAAAAAATGTTAAAATATTTTGGAGTCTACGAAAAGTTCGTACTTTAGTGAAAAGTTAGTAGATAAATGGAAAAGTTAACAATACAAGAAGAAGAAGCAATGCTATCTATTTGGCAATTAGAGGGTGGCTTCATCCGCGATATATTAGATAATTTGAAATCTGACGAAATGCCATATACAACTTTGGCTTCTACCATCCGTAATTTGGAGAAAAAAGGCTATGTAAAAGCAGTGAAGTATGCTAATGCAAAACGCTATGAACCGCTAATCTCATCCGTTGAATACAAAGCTAAATTCATGAATTCTTTTGTAGGGGATTATTTCAAAAATTCGTACAAAGAAATGGTCTCTTTTTTTGTAAAGGAAGAGAAGCTCAGTACGAATGAACTGGAGGAAATAATGGATATGATTCGGAACAATAAATCTTAGCTTTATGGAAAGCATCTTAACCTACCTAATACAAGTAAACCTGTTAATCGCCTTGATTTATCTAGGTTATTATTTCTTATTAAAAGGGCTAACTTTTTATAATATCAATCGCATTTATTTCATTCTCGGAACACTGTATGCCTTTATATACCCCTTCTTGGATATCAAATCCTGGTTTAGCAAACAAGTAGAACTTCCAATTGGTGAAGTCATGCAGTATTTACCAATCGTTTTTCAAGAAAAAGCGAGCTTCTTTTCTTTGAGCGACCTGTTAATCATGCTAGCATCAGCGGGGGCTATTGCCTTATTTGCTAAGTTGCTCATTCAGTTATTTAGTCTTTTAAGAATACATTTACATTCCGAGCCATCGGCTTGGCGTCAATATTTTTATCGCAATGTAATTTTCCCTATTGCACCATTCTCATTCTTCAACAAGATCTATGTGCATAAAGATCAGCATATGGAGAGTGAACTTTACGATATTTTTAAACATGAGCATGTTCACGTTGAGGGCCATCATACTTGGGATGTCTTGCTGTTTGAAATAGTATTGGTAAGCTGTTGGTATAATCCTTTCGTATGGTTAATGCGCAAAGCCGTACGTCAAAATCTAGAATTCTTGACCGATCAACAAGTGCTGGATAAAGGTGTCGATCGTCAGACTTATCAGTACTCCTTACTTAACGCCTCCAAGCAGGGTGCTTCGGTAGCGATAAGTAATCAATTTAATTTTAAAACCTTAAAAAAGCGCATTATGATGATGAACAAGAAACGCTCATCCAAATTGGAGTTAAGCAAATATGCTTTTCTGTTACCAGTATTTATATTGGCAGGAGCAACATTCACCTTGCAAAAAGCAGAAGCTAAGATCGAAACTGTGGTGATTAAAGCCGCTGAGACCGATGTTTCGGCAATTGGGATTAAACTCACAGCGAATATAATTCAGCAAGATACAACGAAGATAAAGCAAGTTGAGAAGGACTTAAATACGTCGAAAGAGGAAACTGTCGTCCAAGGATTTTCGACCGATAGTTTAAAAGGAAAAGTCACCGCTGTTAAAGTAGTTACAGGCTATAAATCGAATATCCCTCATCAATTGAGTAATGAAGAGGCTGCCAAACACAATATTATTGTCGTTGACGGAAAGGTGATGCCTAAGGATTTCGATATTTCATTAATTGATAACAGTCGGATTGACGATGTTCGGGTCTTGATGGGAAAGGATGCGAAAGCTTACGGTGCCAAAGCAAAAGAGAGTGTGCTGTCAATAAAAACTAGAAAAAAGAGCGATCCCGCAACTCGCACCTGGTATGTACAAGATAAAAATGGCTTTAAAAAGTCGGAATATACGATTGCCATACGCGTACCCGATAAGAATGATGAACATGTTACCTATGAGATTGATGGTAAGAAAGTTAGTAAGGCGGTATTTGAACAACTTAAACCAGAAGATATTCACAGTGTAAATGTACTGAAGGGACAAGGGAATGCTGAGGAGGATAAGCAGCATGTGGGATCAGGAACTGTAAAGGTTTATACCAAAGTATATGCTAAAGAGCATAACATAGAAAATCCAAATTCAGTTTCCAATTTATTTGAAGGAACAACATTGGACGGAAAAGGTAGGACCGTTACTATTAAAGCAGAGCCGTCGGGTAATAAAAAAACTTCGGAACAACTCATATTAAATAATGGCCAAACCAAAAACATTGCTTATGTTAAAAACGGGGAGATCGTAAATTCAAATGTTATAAAAGAGGTAGGTCCCGATAACATTGCAAGTATTGAAGTGCTGAAAGGCGAAAATGCTATATCAAAATACGGGGATCAGTACGATGGAGTGATCATAATTACAACCAAGGATTCACCATTAGCCGCTAATATAAAGCCCAAAGAACACGACGTAATTATTTCGACGACGAAAACAGGTAAATTACCAAAAGATGCACTTTATTTTATTGATGAGAAAGAGGTGACTTGGGAGCAAGCGAGTAAGCTTAAGCCCGAAGAAATTAAATCCATGACCGTTTTTAAAGCAGGTAAGGCTACAGAAAAATTTGGTGATCGGGGTAAAAACGGCGTTATCAAATTTGAATCAAAAACTGCCGAAAAATAAATTTGAAACTTTAAAGTTTGTTGTTTAGATAATAGAAAAAGCACCTCCCCGGTGCTTTTTCTTTTTTAGCATATCTAAATGTTATTTTGTGTTTAAATTAGTCATGGTCAGTTCAATGCCGATATTAATAAAACTGTTGACCATCTTAACAGCATGCTCTATTAAGGCCGGTAATTCCCTTTGTTCTTCTTTATCGAATGGACCTAATACATAATCTACTTGGCGTCCTTTGGCAAAGTTATCGCCAATGCCAAAACGCAGTCTAGGATAATGTTGTCCGCCGATGGAAGCTTCAATGGAGCGAAGACCATTATGGCCTGCCGCAGATCCTTTAGGCTTAATACGAAGAGAGCTAAAAGGAATCGCTAAATCGTCAACAATAACCAATATATTCTCCACAGGAACTTTCAGCTCCTGCATCCAATAATTAACCGCTTTTCCGCTTAAGTTCATAAAGGTGGTAGGTTTGATCACATAGATATTGTGTCCGCGTTGCTTGTATTCGGTGTAATAAGCATGCTTCAGGGTCGACCAAGTCGTGCCAGCTTGATTAGCAAGCTCGTCGGCAACCATAAATCCGATGTTATGTCGTGTATCCGCATACTCTTTGCCGATATTCCCCAATCCTACAATTAAATAGTTCATGCCGCAAAAATAGTATTTACATTTTAGATAATAAATATCAGAAAGGTAGATTAAAGGGATATATATTGTAAAACACCTCCAGTTCGTGAGCGATTAGCGTATCGAATCGGTATTAAACGAAGAGCGATTGCTGAAGACTACAAAAAACTAATCCATAATCCTCAAGTGTTGGAAGCGGCATATGTTATTTACCGGGCCATCTAGCACACGTTAAAACAATTTGAAAATGATGTAAACCATTGCCAATACATTGGGGAAATAAGGTTTTGTTCCACAAATCGATTGCCTTAGAAACAAGCGTTAAATCAAGATGTAATGGTTTAACGATGCTGGAAAGAGCGGGCTAAACCGAAGATGAACCGCAGAACTGATCATTCCCGCTTTGCAGAGAAAAGATTGAGAACGTGATGCTCATGCATAGTCTGTAAACAAAAAGAGCTAATCCATTGATTAGCTCTTTTGATATCTCCAGTCCGATAGTCATAAAATCGACTACCGAAGATTAAAGATAGATTATTTTTTACCGCCTTTAGCTGCTTTAGCTGCTTCTTGCTCTGCTTGACGTAGAGCACGAGACATAATAACAGAAACGATTGTGTCGTCAGCGTTGTTTAGTACAACAGCATTGTCTAATTTAACTTGACCTACGCGGAAAGATTTACCAACTTCTAAGCTCTCTAAAGGAACTTCAACCTCTTGAGGCAAGTTGTTAGGTAAAGCTTTAACACGTAAGCTACGTAATTTCTGAACTAATTTACCCCCCATTTTAACACCTGGAGAAGTACCAGTTAATTTTACAGGGATATTGATTGAAACTTCTTTGTCATCAAATAACTCTAAGAAGTCAACGTGAGTTACTAAATCAGTAAGTGGGTGGAATTGCGCATCTTGAACGATAGCTTTTGTTTTCTTGCCGTTGATATCCAATTCTACGAAGATTACTTCTGGAGTGTATAGAATAGATTTCAAATCAGCTGCGGATACCGAAAAGTGCGTTTGCTCTTTACCTCCGTAAAGTACAGATGGAACTTGTCCCTGGTAACGCAATTCTCTCGAATCTCTTTTCCCTACGTTCTGTCTTGCAGAACCGCTAATAGCAATTGATTTCATGTTTTAATTTATTATAAATTGAGGTGCAAAGATAGTGATTTAGAGAACAGGAACAAATTTATTTGTCGCTATTTACTAATTATTTTCTTGGTCTAACTGATTAAACAATAGCCTTTTGCCGAAGAAAACAGGAATTGCTAAGCAGCAGGCTTCTGTGGAAACGAGTTCTATACTCGTCATTCCTTCATTTTTATCATGCTGAGAGGATTCCCTAAGCGGGAACTCAGCCACAGTCTTGAGGCAAGAAGCCTAAAATAGGCGACCAATTTGATCGCCTATTGAATATGATTTATGACTTAGATCATCTAAAAGCTAGCATCAAATATGAATACTAGGGTTGGATGTCTAATAGCAAATACGTAAATGATTAATCAACATTGAAAAGATCGGAAATCGATCCATGTTCATTCACATTTTTGATGGCGTTTGCAAATAACTTATCAGTCGATAAAACCTTGATTTTGCTGCAAGAAGCTGCTTTCTCTGGACTTAACTGAATCGTATCTGTCACGATCATCTCCGTAAGGACAGAGTTTTCAATTGTTTCATAAGCCTTGCCCGATAAGACAGCGTGCGTACATACAGCGCGAACAGATTTAGCACCGTTCTCCATAATTAAAGCAGCAGCTTTTGATAGGGTACCGGCTGTATCACAAATATCGTCGATTAATACGACGTCTTGACCAGTCACATCACCAATAATGGACATGGATTCGATTTCATTTGCGCGTTTACGACGTTTGTCACAAATAACAACTTCCGCATTGAAGAATTTTGCGAAAGTGCGTGCACGATACGAACCACCCATGTCTGGCGAAGCAATCATTAAGTTTTCTAAATTTAATGATTTGATGTAAGGAACAAAGATGATAGCACCATCTAAATGATCAACAGGGATATCGAAGAATCCTTGGATTTGAGCAGCATGTAGATCCATCGTCATGATGCGGTGAGCGCCCGCCGCAGTAATCAAATTAGCGATCATTTTCGCTCCGATTGCTACGCGTGGTTTATCTTTACGATCTTGACGTGCATAACCGAAATAAGGAACTACAACAGTAATATAGTGTGCAGAAGCACGCTTCGCAGCATCAATCATCAATAACAACTCCAACAGATTGTCTGAAGGTTGGTTTGTAGATTGAATAAGGAAAACATCACTACCACGAACAGATTCGTTGTAGAAAGGTTGGATTTCTCCATCTGAAAATTTTGAAAGAGTCTTGTCTCCAAGTGGTTTTCCGTATGCTTTCGAAATTTTTTCTGCTAATTCTAGGGTTCCAGAACCAGCAAATAGTTTTACCGTGTTGAATTGCAAAGGCATGGTGAGGTATATTTGGGGTTTTTATTTAAAGAATTTTGATTTTTCGCTTTTCCTTACTTCAACATTAGCATGTTTTTAACCTAATGTTGCCGCAAAGTTAGGTAAATGTTTGAGAATTTAAAACAATATATAAACAGCTAATTTATACGCTGCACTTTGGACACGATATCGCATAAAAAAAACTTGGCGATATTGATAAATTCAGCCTTTTCCTGTTGGGGCTCCATGGAATAATTTACGTTTAAAGGTACTTTAATGTTTGGCAAATGGGCGGAATCCTGGGGCTTTGCTGCGGACTTGCTTCGTACCTGAGCCCTTTGGTCCTAAAGCCAATATAATCCGAGCTGTGTTTTTTAATTGATGCTGCTATAACCCAGGGTTGCGATCACCAAATTCGATATGAAGTCGTAATGATAGATGATTAACTAGGTGTTGGTTTATAGTTAGTTAACAAAAGCATAACAATAAGCAAACGGCCGCTATAATTATCTTTGCATAGACAGATGGTATTGGTTTGGGAGATATGCTAAATAATAAGCTAAAGCACGCGGAACTCGATGATCAAGCTTTATGGGCTTCCTTTAAAGAGGGAGATCGAATGGCTTTTGAAGCAATTTACAATCGATATATTGGTCAATTGTATCGTGAAATAGCGAAGCGTATTGCTCATCAAGACGCTGTCGAGGATTTGTTACAGGAGATCTTTCTTACACTTTGGGAACGAAGGACAGTTTACCAACTAAAAGGTGACATATATCCCTATCTATTTGGCATGGCAATCAATCGCGTTTTGAATTATTATCGAACCAATAAAAGATTACCGATAATGCTGGAGATTTGGGAAAATATGCCTGAAGATTTAATGGGCTTGGAAGAGCTTTCTTCCGCATTTAAACAGGCGCATACCTTAGAATTAGAACTCCTCTTGGATAAGGCGATCGCTAATCTTCCTGCGCGAATGAAGGAAGTGTATCGTATGCGTTATGATGAAAGGAAATCTGTTGCAGAAATTGCTAATCTCTTATCGAGTTCACCAAACACTGTGAACAATCAATTGAAAGAAATTCGAAAACGCTTCGTTAAAACATTGAAAGAAACATCCTTTTTCTTTCTTTAAGCAATTGTTAAGCTTGTTATCAAATTATTAAACCGTAAAATCTGACTAGCCAATTTTACCTTTTCGGTTCCTTTTCTAATAGAGGCCGTATGGTTTCGTTTGTAAAACAAAGGGTATGTCGCAAAAAGAACTAACTCAATTATTAGAAAAATATGCACAATCTGCGTGCAATCCGGAGGAAATCAGAAAGTTAGAGTCTTGGTATCAGCGTATTGGTTATCTTGAAGTTGAAGGTCAGCCTGAGGAAAAGCAGGTTCAGCGCATGTTGCAAGCTATTCTTACCAGGATCGATCAACCTGAAAAAGTCGTGCACACGAGGACGATAAAGCGTTTCCCCCAATGGGGCTGGTGGGTTGCCGCGTCAATCGTATTTGCTTTAGGCTTGTTCGAAACATTTGTTATTTATCAAGCTCATCAAGGAGCGGATAACATCGCAGTGCTGGAGAAACATGATATTTCAGCGGGGCGTCAGGCTGCCACATTCATCAATGCTGAAGGGGCCCATTTATCACTGGATGAGGCTCATAAAAAGGGATTGATTGAAGAGGGTATTTGGGGAAGTATTCGCTATACCGAGGATGGGATTATCTGCACTGTGCCTACAACAGATGTAGCAACAAGGCCTACGGATGTAACTTATCATGAGGTGCAAACCGCCAATGCGAATGAATTTAAAGTGACTCTTTCGGATGGCACAACGGTTTATCTAAATGCAGGATCATCGCTACGATTCCCGTCTCAATTCTCAAAAAGTGAACGTCGCATTCACATTTCTGGTGAAGCATATTTATCTGTAACAAAGCGAGAAGTTGAAGGAAAGAAGATTCCTTTCGTTGTGGAAACCGATAGGCAAGAAATTGAGGTTCTGGGAACTGAGTTTAATGTAGATGCTTATCCAGGGTCGAAAAAACAATATGTTGCCCTACTCCATGGTCGGGTTCGCGTCACACACTTGAAATCCGGCGAGGCCTTAACACTTCTTCCAGGACAAGCCTCGGTAAGTTCTGAAGGTTTAATTCTTGATCAACGATCTGTTGAAGCACTTTCAGCTTGGCATCGAGGAGACTTTATGTTCGAAGAGTCAACATTAGGTGACATCCTAAAACAGATTGCACGCTGGTATGACGTTGAAATTGATTGCCCATCCGAAGCAGCGGAGATGAAGTTTACAGGAACGATTGCTAGAAGGCAGCCGATTTCAGCCATTGTATTTATGCTTAATTCAACTAAAAAAATAAAGGTAAGCTTAAGAGAAAGGAGGCTTGTTGTGAGTCTGTAGGTCTACATTATTAACCTCCAAGAAGTTGAAAAGCGGTGATGCTACCAACATTCACCGCTCACATAGAGCTTCTAAAACATGTTTGTGCAAATTTTTTAACTCTAATTCTAGAACAAAAGTATGAATTTTCATCAAGTCATGCGTGTTATGAAAATCAGCATGCTATTATTATGTTGTTGTTTGATGCAAGTGTCGGCCAAATCATTTGGCCAGAAGCTTAACATTCACAAAATCGGAAGTACAGTGCCTGAAGTTTTACAAGAGGTAAGACGACAAGCAGGGATTGATTTCTTTTACGACGCGAATATCTTTCAGGGCACGTCTAAAATCAATGTCAACATCCAGAACGCGAGTTTAGAACAAACCCTTGCGGCATGTTTTAATAACTTGCCGTTTACCTTTCTTATTCACAATAATATTGTGGTTATTAATAAACGCAAGCGTAGTCCATCGGATGGTTAGCTCGTTGAGAAACAGCAATCGGGGCGACTGGCGGGGAAAATAGTTGATAGTCGAGGAAATCCATTAGCGAAAGCGACGATACGTACAATCGACGGTAATTTCCAAACAGAATCGGCAATTGACGGTAGTTTTGCGATGAATTTGCCAGTTGGGACCTATGAATTACAAGTGAGTTATGTGTCCTATGTAACGCAGCGCATTAGCGGAGTGAAGATTCTTGCTGGCGATGTTACGCGTATGGATATCGGGTTGAAAGAAGCAAGTTCGGCCATTGAAACGGTGACGGTGAAAACGAATTTCAAAAAGGCGACCGTTTCAGGATTATTAATGGCAAGAAAGAATGCAGCCACCGTAACCGATGGTATCTCCGCTGAAGAGATCGCGCGCACGCCAGACAATGATATGGGTCAGGTGTTGAAACGCGTAACAGGTCTTACCACGGTGGGAAATCGCTCGGTTATTGTGCGCGGGATGTCAGATCGATATAATCAAGCGCAGTTAGATGGTGTCAATCTCCCGAGTTCTTCCCAATATCAGCGTGATTTTGCTTTTGATATGATACCGACGGAAGTGGTTAGTTCCGTTGTTGTGAATAAGACGGCGAGTCCGGATCAATCATCTGAATTTTCGGGGGGACAAGTATCGGTGAATACGTTAGACGTACCAGATGCTAATTTTAATTCCTTTAGTATTGGATCTGGTGGAAATAGTCAAACAACCGGAAAGGATTTCTTCCGACTCGGTAAGCGCGGTGCTACCGAGTATTTCGGATTTTACAATAAGTCGGCAGAGAGTCCTAAAAATATACTATCCTGGTATTGGGATGAGAACGCATGGAAATACCAATTAATTCCGAGAGGAGAAAAATCCGATCCGCGCGTCAGCGATTATGAACTTAGTTTCGAACGCCCTGATCTCACCTATCGCGACCTGGATGCCGTCGAACAAACAAAACGCTTTAACTCGGATCCGTTGGCACGCTACAAATATAAGGGGACGCCAAATCAGAATTTTCGGTTAGCGATCGGTCGTGTGTATGATTTACCCAACAAAATGAGTTTCGGATTTGTGGCAAGTGCAAATTTTAGAAATGAACAAAATATAACCCAGTTTAATAATGTTCGATCCAATCAATTTTACAGATCCTGGATAGATAGTACGCAATTAGGAGCCAATGGTGCAGGGAGTGCCTACAAGTTCAATAGCAGTAGCGGTTTGGTCGGAAACTTAGGCTTAAAAGGGGAAGGTTTTCGAATTGGCTTGAAAAACATGTATGCGAGAACGTATTCCGATAATTTTAATCAAAGTATGCGTTTAGATTGGGATGATGACGCGAAAACCCCGATGGTGATGCAGTATCAATTGCCGGAGGCACTTTCCCTATTGCAACATCAGATCAATGGCGATTACCAATTGCCGTGGGGTATAAAAGCGGAAGGTATGTATACACTCAATCGAACCATAACGCAAATATTGGATGAGCGTAAGTTGAAATACAATGGTACTATTGAATTGGATGGACAATGGTTATTTCAAACACCAGACATTCTCCAGTCTGCAGAAAGTAGTAACCGCTCGTTCCGAAGCGACAGTCGCATGTGGACCAAATCGGTGGGCTTAGATCAAAATTGGGCGGCCAGTCTTTCTAAAGATTTTAAGATAGGGAGTTCCATCAGCAACATCATAAAAGTGGGATATCAAGGCAATCTCAAGCGCAAAGACCTTTCACTACAGATGCTTTTACCGATGATGATCTCCTATGATCCGGTAAACAATGCAATAGCGCAGTCAAAACCGATTATTCGTTATGCTGAGCTTTTTACTGATGCACACATTGGTGATGGACGTAATCAAGTGTTTTACTGGCCTGAACTCAAAGGCGGTCGATTATTCGATGGTCGGATGGAGACGCATGCAACTTATCTGATGTTGGATCAAAAGTTTGGCAATTATTTGCGTTTAGTGTATGGTGTTCGACGTGAATCATATAGCCTCTCGAATAATCAAGAGGACTATTTCAAAAGAATTAGGCCCCCGGTTAATTGGGATCTTCCGTTTTATCAACATGAAAAGGGGGTAGGTGAGGACAACGTTCGTTGGATGCCGTCGATTAATGCAACAGTAAATATTACAGATGCGCTTAATTTTAGAGCTTCCTATAGCAAAACGGCAATTCGCCCAGATTTCCGCGAAACCGGTTTGTTTGGTTTCTATTCTTACGAAATCGATGCGGTTATTGAAGGTGAGCATGTGCACTCCACGGTGATCGATAATGTTGATGCACGGATTGAATGGTATCCAAGTGCTTCTGAATTGGTTTCGGTAACGGGATATTATAAATACTTGGATTCACCAATCGAACTGATGAAGAAAACAGATGGAACTAATAACTATGTGTTTAATAATATGAAATCTGCGAAGAACTTAGGTTTAGAAGTAGAATTGCGAAAAAACATGAGCTTCCTAGGTGATAAGCCTTGGCTTTCGGATATGTTCGTTTTCGGAAATGGTACCTTGTTGAAATCGAAAGTGTCGGTGCTCTCTCCTTACAATACTAGTATAGACAGTGCCGGTGTAGTTACACGGAAGAAGGATGAAATGCCCGATCAGGAACGTCCATTGATTGGCCAATCACCATGGCTAGTGAATTTCGGACTTGCTTATTGGGGTGAGCGTTTTGGCGGAACTGCGTCCTATAACCATAGAGGGTATCGCACAGCGCTGACCTCAAATCGTCAAAATGAAGTGCAATATGAATTAGCGCCGATTCAATTGGATTTCCAACTCTATGCGCGATTTATGAAGAATAATCGTTTGGAAGTCAAAGTTAATGCTGCCAACCTGTTGAATCAATGGACGCAGATTTACCGAAATGAGCGCTATTTGAGTCCTGCCGAATTAGAAGATATGAATAATAAGGCCCCTGATTCAGAAACAAAAATGACCTCAAAGGGCGATATTAAATATAATAAAGCGGACGACGATGTCATATTATATCGCTCCAAGGAAGGCCGTCGATATAGCATCACTTTTACCTATAAATTTTAATTCTTATTATGGAAACTACTCATAAATATAAAGTGTATTGTTTGTTAGCTCTTTTACTTGCTATTTTTTATGGTTGTTCAAAAGGTAAAATGGATGAAGAGTTTACACGATTATCAAGATTGAAATTTACTTCCGAGACTGGGCTTCTCGCCGATAAGATCATTGTCGACGGTCGAATCACTCTGCTAAAGTCCGGTAGCTACATTTTTCCTTTTGACGAAAAACAAGATTCTATCGACATCGAGTTACTATTTGTGACGGGGACAAAGCGGAAAGTCCGTATTCCGAATCTAGAGATTAATGATTTGCATGTAAACATTTCCAATCCGGTAGATTCAACGATTATCATTAGTAAAGAGAACCCTTTTAAATTTGATCAAACACCACCTGAAGGAAAGCAATTTATTAAAATTGCCAATATGGATAAACGATTATCGCCAGACGGATCGCCAATTCATCTAGTCTTTTTCTCCTATAAGTTGCCTTATCAAATTTTTGTCGATCCATATGAAGCTCCTCAAATGCGAACGCCAATTGATACGTTATTTAATATAACACGCGATGAAGGGGAATTTCGACTAATTCCTAGACCTCCCTTAGATGGAACCTATTATTATATTGTTGCTAAAGTCTTAAAAAGCAATAAAGAGGAATTGTTAATAGATGGAAAGAGGGTGTATCTAGCTTTGTACCCTGCACCTATTGGTTATAGTTGCTTCATAACAGAACGTCGATTCCGTAATGTGGATCCTAATCATCCTTTAAGTGAAGGAAGTCCGGATGGTGGAAAGTTTTTAAGCGTCGATCCATTTATCGTTTTTGATTAGTTTGATTTTAGAATTCGATCTTTTTTTTATGCGTGGAATAAATCATATAAAACATGCTGAATTCGTTCATATGTTGCATTACTTGGTCAAAGTTTATCAAATTGAAAATACGAATGTAGATCTTAATGCGTTGAGGTCGAGTCGGGAAAAATTGGAGGAATTACACCTGCAATATGAAGAAAAATTATCGGAGTTGACGAGGATTATTGCAGAATATGATCAAATTACAGCGATTACAAAAAGAGATTTTGTAGCCAAGCCTTCGCGGCAATTGAAGTCATTGAAAAAAGGCGATATAGATTTCAAAGCCTTGGTTCGTATGATTAATATTTTAGCATAAAAAAGAATAAAAAAAAGGACTGAATTTCTTCAGTCCTTTTTCTTTTTGGAGAGTTGCCCAACCTGGATTCGAACCAAGACAAACGGCACCAAAAACCGTCGTACTACCATTATACTATTGGGCAATCTTTCAGTTTGTCTTCAGGTTTGTTCCCTTTTGACGATGCAAATATACGTCGAGTTTTCGATTCTGCAAATAAAAAATACGCTTTATCATTAAATATACTGATTTTCAGTCTAATATTTTTTCAAAGAATCTTGCTCTAGGTCCTCCGTTAAGGCTTCGCGCCGAAATTGCCATGTTAAAAACGAAACTATTTGTTTGAATGTACTCAGGAATCCTTATTTTCGAAGCAGATTTTTAGACAACCTTATCATTTAGTATGAACTATACGAAACTCAATAATCTGTTGGGATGGGCCTGTGGTATTTTAGCAACCCTGGTTTATGTGTTAACGGCGGAGAAAACCACGAGTTGGTGGGATACTGGTGAATTTATTGCATCAGCTTACAAGATGCAAATCGTTCACCAGCCTGGAGCTCCATTATTCTTAATGATTCAAAACGTGTTCTCTAACCTAGCAATGGGAGATAAGACACAAATTGCTTATTGGATGAATATTGGATCTGCTGTATGTAGTGGTATGACCATTCTGTTTTTGTTTTGGACAATCACGGCATTGGCGCGTAAAGCCTATGTGAAATATTCGCGTACAGAAGAAGTGTCTCAAGCAGCGTTGATTAATATAATGGGCGCCGGCTTAGTTGGAGCATTAGCCTATACGTTTACAGATACGTTTTGGTTCTCAGCTGTGGAGTCTGAGGTATATGCCATGTCGTCTTTATGTACGGCGGTGGTTTTTTGGGCGATTCTGAAATGGGAGGTTCGTGCTGATGAACCAGGAGCGGATAAATGGTTATTATTGATTGCTTATGTAATGGGTTTATCGATTGGCGTTCACTTATTGAACCTTTTGGTAATTCCTGCGATTGCATTGGTGATTTATTTCCGTCGTGCTGAAAAAGTAACCTCTGCTGGAGTGATCAAAGCATTAGCGATTGGTGTAGTGATTCTTGGACTTGTTCTTTGGGGCATTATTCAGTTTCTAATTAAGTTTGCCGCTTATACCGATTTATTCTTTGTGAATACACTGGGACTGGGTTTCGGAACAGGCGTTACCTTCTTTGCGCTCTTAGTTGTAGGCGGATTAGTGTTCGGTCTTTGGTACTCCGTTAAGAAGATTAAACCTCTTTTAAATATTACCTTATTAAGTGTTGCTTTTATCATTTTCGGATATAGCTCATTTTCGATGATTCTAATTCGTGCGAAAGCCAATCCTACACTTAATAACTCAGATCCTGACAATGCTTTTGCCTTCTTAAGTTATTTAAACCGTGAGCAGTATGGCGATGAGCCGCTGATTAGTGGTCGTTATTTTGATGCAAAGCCAACGGATATTTTTGAGACAGGAAATGTTTACCGCAAGGATGGAAATAAATACGTCGTAGCGAAGAAGAAATACGATTATACATTTGATCATACGACTTTATTTCCACGTGTATACTCTGATAAGCATGAGAGTTTTTACCGGGATTGGTTGAATATGGGGGCCGGTGATAAACCGACAATGGGGAACAACCTGAACTTCTTCTTTACCTATCAAATAGGCCATATGTACAGTCGATACTTCATGTGGAACTTCGTTGGGCGTCAAAATGATCAACAGGGACATGGATCTTTTACCGAAGGGAACTGGATTTCAGGGATTAAACCGATTGATAATATTCGTTTAGGCGGACAAAATGTGTTGCCGACCAGCGAAAAAGAAAATGCAGGTCGAAATACTTATTTCTTCCTACCATTAATTTTAGGTGTATTAGGCGCATTATGGCAGTTTAAGAAACAGAATAGAGATGCTGCGGTCGTGGCGCTACTCTTCTTCTTTACGGGTTTAGCTATTGTACTTTACTTAAATCAAACCCCAATGCAACCAAGGGAGCGTGATTACGCATATGTCGGTTCGTTTTACGCATTTTGTATCTGGGTCGGATTGGGCGTCATATGGATTGCTGAAAAACTCAGCGGTAAAATCAATGCAAAGAATGCGGCAATTGGCGCAACAGCCGTTTCGCTCTTAGCAGGACCTGTGTTACTCGCTAGCCAAAACTGGGATGATCATGATCGCTCAGAGAAATCTTTAGCGCGTGATATGGCGAAAAATTACTTAGAATCTTGTGCAC
>JBEBRI010000069.1:0-18981 GCA_040394915.1 Sphingobacterium sp. | reverse complement strand
ATAATTCATGGCACAAATTTATAAAATTTATATGAACCAATCTCTGTTAATTTTCGCAGATTTTGCTCCGAAAATTAAAGGAAACATTCAAACGATTGGTTTACAAGACATTGATTTAGAAAAACTTTTTAACCAATCGACCAACCGGACGGAAAAAATCATCTATTTACACATACAACAAAATATTGAGAAAGTTTTTAAAACTTTCATCGCCAATATTCGAATTATTAGAGCGGCTGGAGGACTCGTAAAAAATGGTGAAGGACACTATCTTTTTATCCATCGACTGGGAAAATGGGATCTTCCGAAAGGAAAAGTTGAAGAAAATGAGAAAATGAAAGAAGCTGCATTACGCGAAGTCGAGGAAGAATGCGGAATAAAAATAAACTATTTGGGAAAGAAAATTGAAACAACATATCACTGCTATACGATGCGTGGGAAATTCGTACTTAAACAAACCAAGTGGTATGAAATGGGCGTTAATAAAGTTCCTAAACTTACACCTCAACTGGAAGAAGATATCGACCAGGCGATATGGGTAAAAAAATCAAACCTATCTAAAATAAAGAATGACACGTATCCGTTGATTCTTGACGTGCTCGAAAACATTGAAAATTAAGTATCCACCCGTTTATTAAAAATAGCTGGTCAGTGTAAAATAAAAACCTATATAACGCGCATTTTCTAATTCGCTTTATATAGGTTTTTCATAATGTTACTTTGCTCAATTATTTTAACAGAAACCGCGAGCGTTCCGATTAAACCGCGGCTTTCTTTTGTTTACGAAAGACAATAAACAGTAAGGTAACCAAGCCGAGCAAAACTGGATAGTATAGGTACTGCATTATATCAATAGGCGACAAGAGCGGTAGTTTTTGCTCCGATAATACCATGTTTGCCGCAGCAAGAGCCGCCAATAGCTGCGCGCCATAGGGCACTAGTCCCTGTATAAAACAGGAAATAGTGTCTAAGATACTCGCAACACGCTTCCCATCTAACCCGTTCTTATCTGAAATCTCTTTCGCAATAGGGCCGACGATAACAATGGTAATGGTATTATTCGCGATAGCCATATTGACTAATCCGGTAAGGAAAGCAATCCCTAATTCCGCCTTTTTCTTTGAGTCGATACGGTTGGTCACTACATTTAATAAGTAATCAATTCCCCCATTCAAACGAATAATCCCGACAACCCCTCCTATTATTAGGCATAATAAACTTAACTCGAACATGCCAGCAAAACCATCGTTTATCGATTTTAAGACGGTTAGGAAATCAACTGAATTTGTCGATAATCCAATGATAGCGGCAATGATGATGCCGATGCCTAAAGTGAAAATAACGTTCAATCCCAATAAAGCCAACACGAAAACGATCACATAGGGAACAATCTTAATAAGCTCATAATCTCCAACGGGTATATCGTGAAGATTCTTCACGAGCGCTTGACCTTGAAAACCGTAGATAATAAAAACCAAAATGGCGACGGGCAAGACCATTTTAAAGTTCACCTTAAATTTGTCACGCATGCCTACCCCTTGGGTTCGCGTTGCTGCAATAGTTGTATCTGAAATAAATGAAAGATTATCGCCAAACATAGCCCCTCCGATGACAGCCGCTAGCGCAATAGGCATAATTCCCGCAATGTTCTGTTCTAAACCGACAGCAATTGGAGCTAGGGCAACAATTGTACCGACGGAAGTTCCAAGCGATGTTGAAATAAAGCAGCCCACCAAAAACAGTCCCGCAACAATAAATTGGGGCGAAACATACGTGAGTGCAAAATTGATCGTTGATGAAATGGCACCAATATTCTTTGAAAGTTCTCCAAACGCACCCGCCAACAAAAAAATCAGGATCATAATCAGAATATTCTCATCGCCTGATCCTTTAGAGAAATGGCTTAATTTCTCCGCGAACGCTACTTTTGGAAATTGGAAGAAGGCAACGAAAAGTGCCAATACGAAAATAACTAAAACTGGGAGCGCATAGAAGTCGCCAAGGATATAGGAACCCGAAAAGTAGACAACGACAAAAAAGATAAGCGGCAGTAAGGCCCAAAAATTGCCTTTCTTCATATGATTAATTTAAATAAACCACACAAAAGTAGTATAATTCTTCTACATGAATGGAAGCTCTTAAAAAAAACGACAAATCTAGTAGTTTATATTTTGAGTTTAATTTCAAACAACGAAGAGTTAAACATTAGACTAGGGATAAATATTTCCAATCCTAACAAAAATGTGTAACTTTAACGTTAATCACCAATTTAGACACAATTTAGATTAAACATGAAAAGGACACCGTTGACGAATTTGTTCCTTTTACTTTTAGTGGCTGTCGTCTTATTATTCGCTACGACTTGCTTTGGCATTCATTAAAGTGTGAGAGTAAAAAAAGGAACAGGTAGTTGTTCCTTTTTTTATGCGCGTAAAAGCTTCAAAAACTACAGCAGCCTCATTAGCAATAAAGCGGCTATTTCTTTACAAATAGCCGCTTTATTGCTGAAAAATATCTAAAATGCTTATTGATTTTTACTTTCCCAATAATCTGCATTCTCAACGCCAATTTCCTTCGGATTAAAGTCAGGATTTTCAATTCCTTGTTTGCGCTTCTTTTTATAATCATTCCATACTTTCATCGCGGTCTTGCTCATTAACAGAATTGCAATAAGATTTACCCATGCCATCAATCCTACGCCAATATCTCCAATAGCCCAGGCGGTATCTGCAGTACGGACAGTTCCGTAATAAACGGAGCCTAAGAAAATAATTTTAAAGATCCAGCCAAAAATCTTCTGCGTCTTTTCATTTTTTACAAGGTAAACAATGTTGGTGTCGGCATAATAGAAATAGGCCATAATGGTTGTAAATGCAAAGAAGAACAATGCTACAGCAACAAACCCATCACCGAAACCCGGAAAATGGTGTGAAACTGCTGCTTGCGTGAAACCATTATAATCAACGCCAGGAAGATTCTCTTGCAACATCGAGGTCGCTTTCCCCGCAGCATCTGTATTGGTTACATTATACTTACCCGTAAACAAAATCATCAATCCTGTTGCAGTACAAACAAATAAGGTATCGACATAAACTGAGAAAGCTTGCACTAATCCCTGTTGGGCAGGGTGCTTAACATCAGCGGCAGCCGCCGCATGCGGAGCGGTACCTTGTCCAGCTTCATTAGAATAAATCCCGCGTTTAACACCCCATGCTATAGCCATTCCTATGATACCACCGAAAGTCGCGTCTAAACTAAAAGCACTGCTAAAGATTAATTTGAAGACTTCAGGAATCTGCTGGAAGTTCATTGCGATAATAACTAAGGTCATCAAGATATAGCCTCCCGCCATAAATGGCACAACATATTCCGCTACCGTTCCTAATCGCTTTACGCCTCCAAAGATGATTAAGACTAATAATAAGACAATCGCGATACCGGTATAACTTGTTGGGATTTCAAAGGCATTATGAATCGATGAAGCAATCGCATTACTTTGGACTCCTGGCAACAGTAGTCCAGCACTTATAATCGTTAAAATCGCAAATAAAGCTGCATACCATTTTACACCAAGTCCCTTTTCAATATAATAAGCAGGACCTCCACGAAACTCAGACCCGTCTTTTTGTTTATAGACCTGTCCCAGCATAGCCTCGACAAAGGCTGATGCAGAGCCTAGGAAAGCAATTGCCCACATCCAGAATAGTGCGCCCGGACCGCCATAAAATATAGCCGTAGCAACGCCAATAATGTTACCTGTACCCACGCGTCCTGAAATTGCTAAAGCAAAAGCCTGAAAGGAAGATATTCCCTCATCCCCTTGCTTTTTAGCAAACAAGAGCCTTAACATATCTTTTAAGTAAGCGACTTGAAGAAATCCGGTACGGATCGAAAAATAAAGCCCGGTACAAAGGCACAAATAAATAAAAATATCACTCCAGACAAGGGAGGAAATACTGGATACGAACTTGTCCATTAATTTGGTTTAACTGTTTATCAATAGTGAAATTTCCGTAAAGAAACTATTTTTTTGCCTAAATATTAGAATCTAATTTTGATTTAGCTGTTTTCAACCATCAGATTTACGAGTAATTGCCGCATAGGAAAAATGAGAGCACTTTTCGTAATTATCATTGATATTCCCTTTATTTACTTTAAATTATCACACATGAGAGCAATGCTATTTAAAATTGGAGTGGGCATAATCATGCTATTGTTTTATTCTTGTGCCACTGTAAAAAATGCAGAAATTAATAATTTGCTACAGCATAGTAACTGTAATCAGCGAAATGTGTACGACTATAAAGAATCTGATTTACCCATCCCTTTACATTTACAAACGCTTTCAGATAATTTAAAAAATAAACTTAGCCATAATAGTCTGAACATTGCGAATGCCATTGGTCTCATTCCAACATTAGAGCGTTACTGCAATATGAACATCAAGAAAGACGATATTGATCCAACACAGCGAATAGAATTATTAGAACTTAGACAATATATCGATCATAAGATTAATCTATCTTCGTTAGAGATATCGGCAATATCTTCTGAAATGGATTGCGAAGAAGAACGTACGAGTCAAGTTGCAAACTACCTTGCGGGTATTGCCGACGAACGGGAATCTAAACTCACTATTGGAGCGATTGTCGTTGGTGCCGTAGGCGCAATATTAACAGGTGGAGTTATTAAAAACGAAACAGCTGCCAATGCAACGGGCATCTCAACAGGTATCGCTGAAGCGACATTCGGTTTTCTAATGTTTTTTGACAAGGCGTCTATTGAATTCCATCATAAGAGAAATGCTTTGAAAGACATTTGGTTTGGTGCCAAAACATCCGAAATATTCCCCCCCGCTGTTTGGTATTATTTGAACTATGCAAATCCGGATTATAATATTACCTCTTCGTTCCGCGAACAGATCTTAGAAAAATGGACGCACTTAGGTCAGATCGACAACGACTCTCGAGAGAAACTCGTTAAGCTATACTTCGCTGAAGGAGGTCGCTACTCCAGCGAGCAGTTAAATAATCGCGCTGATATGTACGATCAATTGGAGTCTAATATTAACTTAATGAAACAAGATTTAAAGGCTCTAGCGCTGGAATTAGACAAAATGTAGCATAATCGATTAATTTAACTTTTCATATTATTAAATCGATTACATAATTATTAAACACACGGAGGCCAACTCTTTTACCCTCTACTCAACCTTCCATATTTAAGTAGAACTAGCATTATAAATATGCTGACCATATGGTTTACCAGCAAACTACATGTTTAAACATATTAAACTAATAGATACGTTTATTTTCCTTTAAATTAAGCTGGAAAACAAAAAACCACAATGCAATGCATTGCGTAAATAAATGATTTTGTAGCATATGTTCTACGTAGATAATAATATGACAATGTAGAAATTCATTTACATTTAACACAAAAACACCATAACCTATAGTTACAAGTAGATAATACTTTTAGATTTGCTATACACTATCACTAAAGTATTAATAAAACACTATGGAGTACAAAAGACCAATAATTAGCTTTATTGTAATAGAGCTAGAGGCTGGAGTCTGTACCGGCTCAGCAATCGTTAAACCACAAAATCAGAAAAACGAAGTTCTTGAAGAATGGGAAACAGTAGAGGAACCAACGCGAACTATTGACTGGTAATCGATTAGAAATCATGAAAACATTTAGCAAAAAACTATTTAGTAAGTTAATTATTGTACTTACTATAGGTATCCTATCTGCTTGTAGTCAGGAGAAGGATTCCATGGGAGAAATCAACAGCGGAGAGGCTCGATTAAAAGTTTCATTGGAAACAGTGCTCGACAATGAAGACGCGATTCCAGTTGGAAACGGAGCAAAATCGGCAATCGCTACGAGTAATGCACTTAATGGCGTTGTAAGTTTAACAGAAAGTATGCAAGTTGAGTATTCTCTGGATCAAACAAACAATCAAAAACTTCCCCAACTCATTAAAACCGCTAATGCTGCGCCAGAAATAAAAGCTGCAATCAACAGAAAAACACTGACCAAGGGGACATACTATGCGTTGCTTGTTTATGACGAACAAGAAAACTATTTAGAAGAGCGTCTTTACAACTACGGTTCTGAATCTAATTTACCACCATTGTTGTTAAATGCTGGTAAAGCGTATACGTTTGTAGCCTTCTCAATCAACACATCGAATAGCTTGCCTACCGTGCTGGATAAAGCTAAACTTTCCACATTAAAGTTGTCTAAAGTATCAGGTGATCTAATGATTTTTAAAAAGAAATTAACGCTTACATATGGAGAAAACTTATTGAGTGTGGTCTTGAAGCATCGGTATAGTTCAATTACTACGCAACTTTCTGTAGACGCGAATACAGTTGGTGCTTTTCAAGCGCTTACAAATGCCGCAATTAGTCCAGTGTACGAGAGTGCAAATTATGACTTTGCCCAAGATGCGTTTGAATACGTTACAGTAAAAACTGGCGGATGCCCCGTTACGTTTCCTAGTTTTCAAACTGGCCAAAGAACGGTAACAAGCAACCCTAGCATTATGATATCTCCCCTGACGAATACAGCTTCGTTAAACTTCGGTATAATTTCGATCGATGATGAAACCAAAAAGAATCTCGTTATTCCGAATGTTAAAATAACTCCGGGTGTAAGCTATACATTAAAGCTAAACTTCAAAACTTGTACACAGCCGGTCGGACAAGTGGAAGGATTGGATTGGAGATACCCTGCGGCTACCTGGCTCGGAAAACTCGGAATCTGGAAAGATGGGGTGTTTTATTCTGCAGGATCAACAATTACACGTAATATTACTGCACCCGGCGCTGATTATGGTTTTGTATTTGATATTACCGAGTTAGACAATGCTTTCAATATGGAGCTTAACGGAGTGAAACTAGCTCAGAAAGAAATACAGTTTGAAAGAGGCGCGGCATCCCCACAAAATATTCGATTTAAAGACCAATCCATGTATCAGGGAGTTAACACTGAAACCGGGGGGAATATTGATGCTGTTTACAATATGAAGGGAACATCAACCGCACCCTTGGTGAAGGTTGTCATCGGGAAAAATGGCGAAGTACGATTATTTGGAAGTAAAGTATCGGGCGGCCCACTTTATGAGTTGGAGCTATTTGGAAATGCCTTTAACACCTTTAAATGGAATACCCCTGGCCAAGGTGTAAATTCTATCAAAGTGACGCAATTAGTCGACGGTAGAACAATTCTTGTCGGAACGGGATCAGGAAAGAAAAAGGTCGCGTGTACATAAAACTTATATAATCAAGAAAGCCTGACGACAATCGTCAGGCTTTCTTGATTATCCTATATAAAAGGAGGTATCTATGTAAAGGAATCCAACCTCCTATTTCGCTTCCTTATTACGCGACTAGTTAAGCATCGAATTTCTTTAGTTCAACTACTAGAAGTTTCGGCCAATCTTTCAACGCATCCTTTATATACTGTTGACCGAGCTTCGGCCCCATCAGTTCAGCCATCTTTTTCGCTTGCTGCTGAACATGATTTAAGTAAGCTCGATTCGGTTCTCTTACCCCCTGTACATCAGCTCGATTGCCAACGTTTGCTTTTTGCGTCTTCTTTTTGTTTGCCATATGACAAAAGTACCTATAATTGTTCAGCTATTCTTACACGAATTATATACACTTGACTCGCGTTCATATCGCCATTTCGGAAGGCAATAAATATCCTGCAAGCCCAAACGATCTGTTATAACATCCGATAAGACTACTTAGACATCGCATGAATTACGCTATAATGTGAACGGAACGCCCCAAAGAAAGTTCGGTGTTCATGGTACGAAACGCCGTAATCTTTACAGGTTTCTCTAATAATACTATTTAAGCGAGGATAATGTATATGACTTATTTTCGGGAACAAATGATGTTCTACTTGAAAATTTAAGCCGCCAAGAAGCCAGGTTAATATTCTACTTTTGGTCGCAAAATTTGAGGTCGACTGCAATTGATGCACCATCCATTCCTCATCAATTTTATTGTCTGAATCATTCTTAAATTCTGTACCATGTACGACATGAGCCAACTGAAACACAGTGGCTAATGCTAATCCACAAACTAAGCTCGCGATTAGAATACCGATCATCGCGTTTTGGAAACCTACAAAATAGATTGGAATAACTAAAAAGATAATGGAGTGTATCACCTTGCTCACCCAGAAAATTACTTTTTCTTTCCGTGGTAAAATAAACACCTTTGATTCCTTACTCAACTTCTTACTGAAATACTTTTCATAATCTTGATAGAAAATCCATGCTAGGTAAGAAATCGAATACAAAAATAGAAAGTAGAATGTTTGATAACGATGTATCCCCTTCAAAGGTTGATCTTCCGTAACACGCATAAATTTAATCTCAATATCATGATCACTACCATTGATATTTGTGAACGTATGATGCGAAATGTTATGCTTCAATTTCCATAGATAAATATTACCACCTAGTAAATTTAGCGAATAGGAAAGCACATTATTGAGCGATTTATTTGAAGAGAATGTATCATGCCCGGCATCATGCATTATATTGAAGCCTATAGCAGCGAGATTTAAACCTAAAAGAATACATAATGGTATTGCAATATAACTGACTGGCGTAAAAAACACCAAAATGATATAATTTACCAATAGAGCGAGTATCAGTAAAAAACCTTTAAGCATTAAACTCATATTCCCCTCCTTTCTGATTGATAAGTCGCTGAAGTAGGCATTAACCTTATTTTTTAGCGTTTTTGAAAATTCTGAACTAGGTTTAATGAACTTAATAGGTGAAGGCATTGTTTGTTTGTCTGTTAAATTGGAGGTCAAAATACTCTAATTTATTAACATTCTCAGCCTCCAATGTTAATTTAACAGAACATTAACTTTATTGAATACTTAATTCACAGTCTCGTGAAACCGATATTAATTAAATATTAGTAGCCTTCATTCGTTTAAAAGACGAAGCTTTCTATGTAAAATTCACTGCATAATAGTTAATCATTTACAGTAGAACTAAGCATTTGTGGTAAATCCCTTTTTTAATCGTAACTTTGTGGGCAAATCGAACTTAAGGTTCTCTTTTTAGTCACCGAAGGGTATACATCACCATTTATGATTGAAGAAGAATTAAGTTCAACTTCTTTGTTTTTTTAACTTGTTACGTTTCTAATATACAAAGGGATCACATCAGAGAACTTAGCAGAGGACAAGCTCTATCGACTCTGTTGACAAGAACAAACAACGTAATAGTTGATTTAAAGAAAAACATAAGTATACAAAACAATTGATTTACAGGTACTATTACCTATAAAAACAACAGAAAGAACGTTTAAATGATTAATGTATCAAATTTATCGCTTCGCTATGGAAAACGTATTCTATTCGAAGATGTCAACCTAAAGTTTACCCCCGGAAATTGTTATGGTATTATTGGCGCCAACGGTGCAGGTAAATCTACATTCCTAAAAATTATATCAGGAGAAGTTGATCCAAGTACAGGCTCGGTGGCATTTACGCCAGGAGAACGCATGTCTGTGCTTAATCAGAATCACTATGCATTTGATGAGTTTCCAGTTATCCAAACGGTTATGATGGGTAATCAAGAGCTTTTCAAAGTGATGAAGGAGAAGGATGAAATCTATATGAAAGATCCTTTTACCGATGCCGATGGAGAGCGCGCCGGTGAGTTAGAAAGTCTATTTGCAGAAATGGATGGCTGGAATGCGGAAAGCAATGCAGCAACTCTATTAAGCAACTTAGGAATCAAAGAGGAATTACACTATAAACTGGTAAAAGAGTTAGATGGTAATGAGAAAGTACGTGTCTTATTAGCACAAGCGCTTTTCGGAAATCCAGATATTCTTATTCTGGATGAGCCTACCAACGACTTGGACATTAATACCATCGCTTGGTTAGAAGATTTCTTAGCTTCATATGAAGCTATTGTGTTAGTCGTTTCCCACGACCGTCACTTCTTAGATGCTGTATGTACGCATATCGTGGATATCGACTTCAGCAAAATGTCTATCTACTCGGGTAACTATACCTTCTGGTACGAATCTTCTCAATTAGCGTTGAAACAACGCTCAGATCAAAACAAGAAGATGGAAGATAAGGTTAAGGAACTTCAGGAATTTATCCGTCGTTTCTCAGCGAACGCTTCAAAATCAAAACAAGCGACTTCGCGTAAAAAAGCCTTGGATAAGATCAATATCGACGAGATTAAACCATCAAATAGAAAATATCCGGCCATTATGTTTAACATGATGGATAGAGAGCCTGGTGACCAAATCTTAAATGTTGAAGGTTTAAGCAAAACTAAAAATGGCGAAGTATACTTCAAAGACATCACCTTCATGATGAATAAAGGTGATAAAATTGCGGTATTGGCAGAAAACAACTTAATCACTTCGGCATTCTACGATATTTTAACCGGAAGAGATCAGGATTTCACTGGAGAGTTTAAATGGGGAGTAACTATTACGCCTGCTGACATGCCGATTGATAACGCTGCATTCTTCGAAGGCAAAACGGAAAACTTGGTAGATTGGTTAAGAGAATACACGACTAAACCCGATGCAGATGAGCAGTTCATTCGCGGGTTTCTAGGTAAAATGTTATTCTCTGGCGAAGAGGTATTGAAAAAATGCTCCGTATTATCTGGAGGAGAGAAAATGCGTTGTATGTTTTCAAGAATGATGCTACAAGGAGCTAACTTCCTCATCTTTGATGAACCAACCAACCACTTAGACTTAGAGTCAATTACCGCATTAAACAACGGTATGAACGACTTTAAAGGTTCTATGTTATTCACCTCACGTGACCACGAATTAACACAAACCGTCGCAAATCGAATCATCGAATTAACACCAAATGGTATTATCGATAAATTGATGTCATACGACGAATACATCAACTCCGATGTTGTAAAAGCACAACGCGAGCAAATGTATAAGTAGATCAAAAAAAGGCATATCTACTCGATATGCCTTTTTTGTGTTAGACATTAGATTTTAGACATTAGATTTTAGACATTAGACAAAAATCTAATGTCTAAAATCTAACATCTCATATCTAATATCCAACGTCTCATATCTAATATCTAACGTCTCACATCTGATATCTAATGTCTAAATTCTAACTTCTTTCCTCCAGTAATCGAATCAAATTAGCTTTAACCAAGGTGTAAGCATAATCCTTTGCTTCGGCAAATGAAATATGATATCGACGTTCAACTTGTTGTAATTCGTTAGGGAAGCGTGCTAAGATTTTATCGTAATACTGATCTAAGACTTCCTTTGTTGGCATTTCGAAGCTAATCTTAAGTTGAAAACGGCGAATTAAGGCAAAGTCAATAATGTCGATGTGATTTGTGGCGCAGATCAGCATGACCTGCTCTGGCAAGTAGTCGATTAATTGGATCATTGTATTGACTAAACGACGCATCTCTCCTACATCATTTTCATCCTCCCCCCTGGCCTTTCCGATCTGATCAAATTCATCTAAAAAGAGTACAGCCTTATCGCGAATCGCACGATCAAAAACCTGCTTTATATTTTGGGATGTCTCCCCAATTCTGGAGTTAATAATATTGCTTAAATTAAGAACAATCAAAGGGCGATGAATGCCATTTGCAATTGCTTTTGCCGTTGTCGTCTTACCACAACCGGAGCTTCCATACAGTAAAACTTTATTGTTGACCGGGAGGCCATACGCTTGCAGCTGTTCGACATACAACTGCTCTTTAATTAATTGATCGATTTGCAATCTGTTGTCCTGACTCAGAAAAACTTCGTTTAAATCGACAGGCTCTTTATCCTTAATAATAAGGTCTTGAATATTCATTTTTAATGGAAACGCTAACTTCTATAAAGCGCAAAAATACGAAATCTATTCATCTTTCCCGATGAACACAGGATCAGCTTCGAATAGTCCCGCTCCTATCTGTTAAACTCTTGTGGATTCCAATCCTTCTTTTCAATCTGATAAACGAAATTCCGCTTTATCCCTTCTCCGTAGTAGGCAACGTCCTTCTCGCCCACTTTTATAGCCCCCAGGCGTTCAATAGAGATTTGAGAGCGCAGGTTCTCCGCCCCAATGTGAAAATAGATCTTCGATACAAATTGAAATATATAAGCAATCATCATCCGCTTTACAGCATGGTTTGCACCAGAACCCCAATAGTTTGTCGCATAGAATGTATAACCGATATGTATGCTATCTTCTGATGGCTTCAAATCATAATATCGCGTACAACCAATCACTTCCATTTGATCTTTATCAATGACTTTGAAGGCGCCTTCAATTTTCAAGGCACCTTCAAAGAAATTTAAGAACACCTCCCGACGCCAACGGTCTTTATTAGGATGTTGCTCCCAAACTTTAGGATCCGAAGCGACAATATAAAGCGCTTCGAAATCATCCGCTTGTAAAGGGAGCAACAGATATTGATCATGCTCTAAAACGGGCTGTAAATTCACATTGGTATCCATAAATCAAAATTAGGTTATACCAAAGGTAAATAACAATCTATTAAAATGCATGTCGATTATCGTCGGAATCCGTATCAATCAACTTGTTATAGGGATCCACACCAACGGAAATCGGCTTTTGATTCACGACAAAGGTCAAACGATTCTTTATCCGATCAATCTTCACACGTTTCTCCAATAGCGGATATTCGACCTCATATTTACCCTGCTTCTTCGGCTGCCCGAATACGACGACATCCACGTAATCGTTCAACGGCAAGGACTCAATAGCCTTCTTATCTTTCGCGTTCATTTTCTCGGCAAGCTTGCTTCCCTTCACGTCCTCGTAACTACGTTTACCTTTGTCATCCGTACGATATTTGGAAACTTTAAAATCTATACGCACTTCATACTTACCACCTTTCAAAGGTTTTATTTCCGCTTCTTCGACGGCATTATCGTAGATTGTCACCGTTTCATACATGTCCTTAATCAGATATTGCAAACTATCAGGCGTATGCTGCTTTAACAGATCAACAAATTCAATCGAAGTGGTATACGGAGGATACTGAAATGCTGTTTTCTGGATATAAGCTTGTAACACCTTGCTGAAGGCATCTTCTCCTAAGTAGTCACTCATGGCATACATGACCAGCGATCCTTTGTTATAGTGGATGTATTGTTGGTTTTCATTAAACATCAAAGGGTTCTCCTTTAATTTTTCATTTGATCGACCCACTAGATAATTATCTAAAGCATCCTTCAAGAATTTGCGCATCTGCCCTTTACCGTAAGTCTGCTCCAATACCTTTAATGAACTATACTCCGATAGCGACTCTGACATCATCGTCGCTCCTTTAACATTTGCGCCGATGACTTGATGCGCCCACCATTGATGAGCAAACTCATGGGCAACAACGGCATAAGCATAATCTACCGCATCTGGATTGTCTTCATCAACCTTCGCGATAAAACCAATACTCTCTGAGAAAGGCACCGTATTCGCAAAAGCCTGCGCAAATGTACCATGGGAACTCGGAAACTCAATAATACGCAACTGGTTGAATTGGTACGGACTGAAATGCGATTCATAGTAAGCCAACGATTTCTTAATCGAAGCCATCATACGATCGATATTATATTCGTGTCCTTTATGGTAATAAATCTCCATATTCTTCCCATTAACCTTTTCACGCTTCACTTCATACTTCGCTGAGATGAATGAATAAAAGTTCAAAATCGGACTATCCATCTTATAATGGTAGTAATGCTTTCCATTTTCTACCCAATCTTTCTGAAGGTATCCCGGAGCAATGGCAATTTGATCAGCACTGGTACTGACAATGGCTTCAAAATCTATCCAATCGGCATCATTTGAGATGTATGTATTTCCCAATTTACTACTATCGCGTGGGTCTGCCATACGATCCCGAGGTGCCAGTTTATACTTCTCGCGAATACTATTATCATCAATTTCCAAATGATCCGCATAACTTAGTATCGGAAAAATTGTATTGTTAAAGAATGTTCCATTCGCTAAGATTATCGATCGATCGTGCAGAAAAGTATTGGAGAGATTCGTCAATTGATATTGTACACGAAGGGTATCACCTGGCATCAAAGGTTGCTCAAATTGATAAACATGAACATCAAGAACGGAATCACGCTGCGTCTTTTTAATCGCCCGTTCGATTTTAATATTCGTCTTTACGCTACTGTTAATCCCCATAAATATGGAATCAATCGGTAGAGTTGTTTTATTTACATACACAAAATCACCTTTTGCCGTAAAGTTGCGTGCTTTCGGATCGATATCTACATTTGCAAATACGCTGACTAAGCGCGGACTTGGCAAATTCTCAAAATGCTTGTACTTGCGTTCAAATTCCACACGCTGAAGTTCCGTCTCTTTATCAGAATAGCGTGTAGAAACGATATTATTGACGTAATAAATGGAATATCCTAATCCTATAAAAGCAAGTAGTGATAACGCTGCAGGAACTACAATTGCAGGTTTTAATCGCATGCTGAACTGCTGCAATCGGTCTTTTACACTTGAAATAATGCCGCGACGCCAAAACAATAAAGTCAACGCAAATAAAACTCCTGAAAACAATAACCAATACAGGCGATAGTATAAGTAATGTCGAATATCGGCGTAGCCATTCATATCTGAATAGTGATACCTTGGAGAAGTATTAAACTTATAGATCATTTGCTCCACACCGATCTTTGAAAGAAAAGGTATGCCTAATACAATCAGTAGACAGACTATAAAGCCGATAAAGTAATTGCGGAAGAACCCGTGAATGAACAGTGCAAATCCAATGAGTACCAGATATTTCAGATAATCTAGCACGAAAAGCTCATACAAATAATGCCCAATCTCAAAATTATAATACCCATTATAGGCTTGGTAGACGATGCCCGTCAACATACTAATCAGGAGGACAACGACAGTCATTTTCATCAATGCCAGATACTTGGAAAATAACAATACCCAGTTCGGCACCGAAGTGGAGTCAACCAAAAGTTTCATATTGCTCTGCTGATCTCGTTGAAAAAGCATTCCTGCAAACAGCATAATCATAATGATCAAGAAGAAACTATAAATCCCACCCATACTTTGTAATACCTGCCAGGTTACAGGGTATGTTGTCGTTCCAAACAACATACTACTAGAGGCCATAATAGCCAGTACAAAGAGTGCGGCGATTATTATTAAGATGGCGAAGGTCCAGTTTTTAACAACATATTTAAAATCAACATGACTCAAGCGCCAGCTCATCTTGAGATTGTTAAAAAATGAATGTGATATAGCAACCTTGGGAAGTTCAATTCGGATGATACTACCAAAGTTGTTCTTCGTAATGCGATCAGCAGACTTTGCTCGACGAAAACTAAAGCCTTGTTGCGAGAAGGAGAAACTATAATAAACCAGGGTCAAAATTACAATTGCCAAACCTGACCAAATCAATCGGTTATAAAGCAATACCCCGCTTAGTGGTAATAAATTATTGTTCTGTTCATCAATACTCCAATATTTTGTGTAGTAAGTGATCGGCTGAAATCCAAAAGGATCTAGTAAGGCTACTAGATATCGGTTGTCTGCATCTTGTGTAGCAATGTCGAGAACAGACTGCAATAGCAATAAAATAAGCACAAATACAAAGCCTACGTAGATATTACGACTGAAGGTCACGAGTGCAAAAATCATGCTGCCGAAAAGCAAGAAATTCGGAAGCACAACGATTAGAAACCCACTCAGATAGGCTTCTATTCGATTAGGCCCAAGTAAATTGGTATTAATCCCTGGATGGAATTGAGCAGCATAAAAGCCGACAACAGTCAGTATCGCAATTAAACAAACAATAACTGTTGCAGCAATAAACTTTGCAGAAAGATACTTGAACTTATCTAAAGGATAAGAAAACAATAGATTGTGAACATTATACAAGTAATCTCTATATACTGCTGCGCCTACGACAGTAGGTAACAAGAAATAGATAAATGTCGAAAAACTATTGAAAAAGCCAGCAATATTGATCGGTGAATTGACCATTATCGGTGAGGAAGTCGTCACTGTGATATTATCAAATACACCTAAGGAGGAGATGGTTGTAAAATAAGCTAATGCGAAATATATGGCACAATAGACATAGAAAACAGGCTGTTTAAACCAGCGTGTCACTTCGAAAGCAAAGATGGTACTAAACATGAACACTATCGTTTTTAAGGGCTACGAAATAAACATCTTCCAATATAGGTGTTGCCGACTGGAAAGAATCATCAGGTTGAAGATCACTCATCACACGAATATTTAAAGTGTTATCCTGATTATAGTTTGAAGAGATGATATTATATTTTTGATTCGCGGCCTCGAAAGCATCGCGTTCGATACCTGTTGTCCATATCTTTCCACTAAGCTTCGATTCGCCTTCTTGTGCGGAACCTCGAAACAAAAGACGCCCGCCGTTCATAATAGCCAATTCATGACATAACTCTCGTACGTCGTCTACAATATGGGTCGAAAAAATAACCGTATGTTGTGCGCCGATCTCGCGTAGTACATTCAAAAAGCGATGCCGCTCCGCAGGATCTAAACCAGCGGTAGGTTCATCGACAATAATCAACTTCGGATTGTTTAACAGCATTTGAGCAATCCCGAAACGCTGCTTCATCCCGCCAGAATATCCGCTTACGCTTTTCTTACGGACATCATATAGATTCGTAATTTGCAAAACTTCAGCGACTATCTTTTGACGGTCAGCTTTGGATGTAATGCCTTTTAAATTTGCAAAGTAGTGAAGTAAGTCTTCAGCAGATAAATTAGGGTATACGCCGAACTCCTGCGGTAGGTAGCCTAGAACACGGCGAAGCGCATTTTTGTCGGCGAGTACATCAATGTCTCCAAAGGTTATTTGGCCTGAGTCGGGCGTTTGCAAGGTGGCTATCGTACGCATTAGGGATGATTTTCCAGCACCATTTGGCCCTAATAAACCGAACATACCTGGCCCAATCGTTAAATTCACATCATCCAGCGCCTTTACACCATTATTATAAGTCTTGTTTAAATTACTAATTGTTAAGTTCATGTTGTTTAGTATTATAGTTGGTTAGTCGCTTAAAAAGCAAAATTGTTACAACAAAGATTATTAAAATAATCAATGAACTAAAATCGCTTGATTTGGAAGATACCTGCCACCAGTCTACTTACATTTTGACAATCATAGGTGCTCAAGCCTAGCTTGACCATACCTTAAGCCTTCCTTAACCTAATTTTGGTGAATTATTTGGGATAAGCTACGCATGAGATGCGATTTTCCATGGAAACTTCTTCATAAGAATTTGGATCCCAGTATTTACTTGGCACAGCAAAAAAAAGAAGGGCTTATACGTTAGATAAACCCTTCTTCTATTTTAGCTATGTATTAATTCAGCTTATTTCTTGTAATATTTCATGACTTCAGGAATCATTGCTTGTAATTGAGAAATGCGTCGAGCATCACTTGGGTGGGTGCTTAGCCACTCTGGTTGACTACCGGATTTTCCTTGCGCCATTCGCTCCCAGAATTTAATCGACTCATTTGGATCATAGCCAGCCATTGCCATTAAAATTAGTCCAGCCTTATCAGCGGCTAACTCATCATTTCTCGAGAATTTTAGCGAACCTACTTGATAACCGATACCATACAGTTGGTTGAATATGCCAATGTACTTACTATTCGACATCGCGCCGGCAGCACCTAGAATTTGCGCGCCATACTGAGCCGCCATCGCATTTGAATATTGCGATACAGAATGTTCCTCAATTGCGTGTGCAATCTCATGGCCCATGACGGTTGCTAGGCCTGCATCGTTCTTCGCGACAGGTAAGATACCCGAATAAACCGCAACTTTACCGCCAGGCATACACCATGCGTTCACATCCGGGCTTTCAATTAAATTGAATTCCCAGTTAAAATTAAATTTGTCCGCAATCCCCAATTGCTTTAAATACTGATTTGCAGCAATCGCTATGTTACTTCCTACACGCTTTACCTGGGTTGCTGCCGCCGTACCTGTAATAACCTTGGAGTTATTCTTGCTCAGAAAATCTTTATAGGCTAAGGCAGCTTGATCGTTAATCTGTTGAGAATCTACCAATTTAAGGTATTTACGACCGGTGATTGCAGACGTTGCACATCCAGCAATCGTTGCCCCCAACATTAACATGGCCGTATATTTAAAAATCCTTTTCATAAACGTTGTTATTAAGTTAACTCAATACAAATAATGTTCTATTATGATTAAACAAAACTTGTTCCCAAAAGTTTAACCGGTCGATTTTTTCTTAAATAAATATATTTTGGATTCTTTACCCTTGAGCAGTCGTTCAATATTCTTTTGATGGGTAACTAAAATCAAAGCGCAAATGGCTATTCCATAGAGGAGTACCGATGGTACCGTCGTTTTAAAGATAAAAGCGATACTGAAGGGGAAAGTAAATCCGGCAAGGATGGATCCCAGGGAAACGTAGTGGAAGATAAACAAAACGACTAAAAATACAGTCACGCAGCATAATGCCGCGGGCCAATGAATCGCTAATACCATCCCAAAAAGCGTAGCCACGCCTTTACCACCACGAAAACCAGCAAATATTGGAAATAAATGGCCCAGTACCGCGATAACACCTAATGCTAATTGAAAATTAACAAATTGTGGGGCATCGTGATTTCCGACCACCGTGCTATCTAATAAATAAGGAAGATTTGTCGCTGTCCATCCCTTAAGAATATCGACAAACATCACCACGGAACCTGCTTTTTTCCCTAAAACACGAAAAGTGTTGGTCGCACCCGCGTTACCACTCCCATATTCCCTAACATCAACACCATAAAACGCTTGTCCAAACCAAACCGCAGTAGGGATTGATCCGAATAAATATGCTAATATGACTATTCCTACGAGATAGATTGAAATCATATACAGCAATTTACTAAATAAGTTT
>JBEBRI010000068.1:0-19093 GCA_040394915.1 Sphingobacterium sp. | reverse complement strand
TTGAATAGTAAAATCGGTCTACAAAGGTACTAATAATAAATGAATTTTACAATTCCTTAAAAATCATCATTTTATAATTCAAAGATTATTCCCCACTTTTGTACCTCATTTTAACTAGTATCCGTGAAAATATTCCGCACCAAAAACGAGCTTAAAGAAGCTCTAGCAGAATGGAGAGCGCAAGATAAAGTCATCACCTTAGTACCAACTATGGGCGCCCTACATGAGGGACATATCTCCCTTATTGACTATGCTAAACCTCGTACCGATATTATCGTTTGTAGCATATTTGTTAATCCGACACAATTTAACGATCCAAAAGATCTTGAAAAATATCCCCGACCGATTGAGAATGATATAGCCCTATTAGAAGCCGCTCATTGTGACATATTATTCTTACCATCCGTAGAGGAGATGTATCCACAAAATGATCTGCCTTGGCACATCGACCTGGGAGATTTAGATCAAATTTGGGAGGGAGAGCACCGTCCGGGACATTTCCAAGGCGTAACCCAAGTCGTTTACAAGTTATTTTCCCTGGTACAGCCGGATCAGGCCTGTTTTGGCCAAAAAGATTTCCAACAAGTTATGGTCATTCAGCGAATGATTGAAATCAAGAAGCTCACTGTCAAATTATTAATTTGCCCGATTGTTAGAAACGCGAAAGGACTTGCTTTAAGCTCGCGTAACACTCGATTATCTGATGCTGGCAGAGAAACCGCGCTCGTCTTGTTTAACGCCTTAAACCATATTAAAAACAGCAATAAAGCGAAATCTCCTACCGAGTTGATCGCCGAGGCGAAAGAAATAATCGCATCTGTTCCGCAAGTCGAATTAGAATATTTAGCGATTTGCGAAACGAGCAGTCTCCATGCGGCTGATCAATTTGAAGCGGGTAAAGAATATGTAGCGCTCATTACGGCTTGGTTGGAAGGCGTTCGCTTAATAGACAACGTCCTACTTTAGCGCTATTAACAGCTACTCGTTGGTTTTAAACGAGCAAACGGCAGCAATTTCAAATTAAAGAAAAAAAAAGAAAAACGTAACTTTGCATCATGATGATTGAAGTAATGAAGTCAAAGATTCACCGGGTGCGTGTCACGCAGGCTGAATTAAATTATGTGGGAAGCATCACCATCGACGAAGATTTAATGGATGCTGCAAATATTATCGCAAATGAACGCGTGCAGATTGTTAATAACAATAATGGAGCACGTTTGGAGACCTATGTTATCCCAGGCGAACGTGGCTCAGGCATTATTTGTCTGAATGGTGCGGCAGCTCGTCTAGTGCAAGTAGGCGACATTGTTATCATTATCTCATATGCCTTGATGGACTTCGAAGAAGCAAAAAAACATCAGCCCAGAACCGTTTTTCCAGACGATCACAATAAATTGATATAAGGCATTTATGAAACGGCTATAAAATTTGTAATTTTATAGCCGTTCACTTTTACGAAAATGCATAAACCCACAACATACCGTCTTGCTATTGCTCGCTTCCTGCTTTTATGGATGTGCAGCATTATCATTAGTGGCGTAGTCTTTATGCACAAAGAGGTGACCGCAAGCGGCGAAATCGTCACCCACATTCACCCTTATAATCTGGGCGAGAAAAAACATCACCAGCATCACTCGGATGCGGAGATTAGATACCTCGATATACTCTATCAGGGCAGTTACATGGAATGGGCTCCATTTGTGTACAGCTCCCCTATCCAAGAAGTTTTATTTGAATTATCCTATGGCTTTACCAAAAGCCAACAACTAAATCGACCAGCATATATTCATGCGGATCGCGGCCCCCCTACATCTTTAGCATAACCAGAATTTTTATTTATCGTATCCTATATCAGGATACCCGATCGGTTTATTTACCATAAGTAAGCCCGATTAATGTTGGATTTATAGCTAAATTTCAAATGACATTTTTATACAATAAGTATATCTTATGCCTATTCCTATTTTGGGTAGGCCAACAAACTATTTATGCTCAAATAAAAGGGCAAGTGATCGATGATAAGAAGAATCCGATCGCGAATGCAACCGTTCAAATAGAGGGAACTCCTATTGGAACATCAACAGATACCTTAGGTAATTTCGAAATTGACATCGATGGTTTAAAAAAAGTAAGCCTAACGGTTAGGGCTGTCGGTTTCCAACCTTTGAAGAAACAATTCCTTGCAGATCAAGCTAATCATTTTCAAACCCTTACCTTACATGAAGATAATCTGAATCTACACGAAGTGGTTGTCAGTGCATCCCGCTATGGCATGGAGCGAAAAAAAGCGCCAGTTATCGTCAATGTGTTAAGTCCAAAATTATTTAACGCCACGCAATCTGTTGCAATGTCTGAAACCCTCAACTACCAACCTGGCGTACGTGTGGAGAATAACTGTCAAAACTGTGGTTTTTCACAAGTACGACTAAATGGTATGGAGGGTGCCTATTCTCAAATTTTAATTAATAGTCGTTCAGTCTTTTCGGCATTAAACAGTGTATATGGTCTCGATCAGATACCAACAAGCATGATTGATCGAATTGAAGTTGTACGCAGTGGCGGCTCCGCATTATTCGGTGCCAACGCCATCGCAGGTACCATCAATATCATTACGAAAGATCCCGTAGAAAATGACTGGCAGATTAAATCGACCAACGCTATCATTGACGGAAAAGCATGGGATAATACGATTGATTTCAACACCTCCTATATTGATAATGATCTTCGCACTGGTGCGACATTCTACGGAATGAATAGAAACCGCGAAGCCTATGATGCCAATGGGGACGGTTTTAGCGAGATGACAAAGCTTAAAAACCTAACCTTTGGCACCAAAGCATTCTTTAAGCCTACAGAATTCAATAAGTTAACCCTAGATTTCAGCGTTTTAAATGAATTCCGTCGGGGTGGTGATCGTTTAGATCTTGCTCCCCACTTCACCGATGTGACGGAACAATTGCGGACGAACTCTCTAATCGGAGGGCTAACGTACGACCAATACTCGAAGGATTTCAAACATAAACTCTCGCTATATGCTTCTGCGCAGAAAACCAATCGCGAAAGCTTTTACGGGGGACTTGGTGGCGGAAGAACGGTACAGGACTCTGTACTTGCCTCCAACTCCTATGGAACAACGGATGATTTCGCCATGGTAGCGGGTGCACAGTATACTTACACCTTCGAAAAAGATGTCATTACTGCGGGCGTGGAATACAATGCGAATAAGACCGAGGATCATATCCCAGGATACCAACGTAGGATTGACCAAAAAACTCAAGGTTTAGGTACATATTTTCAATACGAGTGGAATATACTTTCGAACTTAAAATCATTACTCGGCGCTCGCTATGACTACACGAATGTGGATGGCAAGTACGACTTAGCAGGTTTCCACCGCAGTTCATCCGAAAACTTTGGAACTTTCAGTCCCCGAATCACGCTCTTATATGACATTACTGACTACCTGCAATTCAGAGGGGGGTATGCCAGAGGGTTCCGTGCACCACAAGCTTTTAACGAGGATATGCATGTTACTTCGATTGCCGGACAACAAGTGTTCGTATTAATCGGAGAGAACCTAGAGACCGAATATTCGAATGCTTATACAGGTTCGCTAAATTTCACTAAAAACTTCGGTTCGGTACAAACGAGTTTATTGCTGGAAGGATTTTACACCGATCTTAAAAATCCTTTCACGAACGTCATGACTTCCAATGAAAATGACTTAATCATTGAAGAGATGCGCAATGGCTCTGGCGCGAAGGTATATGGTTCTAACATCGAATTGAACGTAGCCCCTTCTTCAACATTCAGCATACAAGCGGGCGGAACAATTCAACGATCAACCTACAAAGATGCGCAATTAATCTATGAAGGAGACACGGAGGCGCAAAACGTAGAATCAAAGCGCTTTGTTCGAACGCCAAATATGTACGGCTATATGAACAGCAATTGGAAGCCCCTTGCTCCGCTTAGTATAGATTTGACGGGCGTCTACACAGGCAGTATGATCGTACCCCATGTGCTGGCCGACCAACAATTTTTATTGAAAGAGTCGCCTCAGTTTGTGGAATTGAACATGCGCTTAGGTTATACATTCAATTTGAAGAAAGAGTTGAATCTAGAGATTTTCGGCGGGGTACAAAATATTTTTAACGCCTTTCAAAAAGATTTTGATACTGGAGCGCTGCGCGATTCAAAATATATCTACGGACCGTCTAGACCGAGAACAATTAGTTTCGGAGTTAAAATAGGACATTTTCACTAATGAAACTGTTACACTGCATTATAGCACAACTATTAATCTTAATCTCACTTTCGCAGGCTCAACAACCTGCGAAAGCCGAGATTAATTGGATTACATTTGAGCAACTCGACGAACAGTTGAACAGCAACCCAAAGCCTGTATTACTGTTCTTTCACACAGATTGGTGTGTATACTGTAAGAAAATGCTTAAAGAAACATTTCAAGAGAGCTCGGTCGTTCAAAAATTGAATAAAGACTATTACTGTGTTCAATTTGATGCGGAAACTATTGAAGATGTATATTTTGATGGGGTAACCTATACCAATACCAATAAATCAAAGACCACCGGTAACTACCATAATCTTGCTAAGTTAATCTTAGGTGATAAAAAACAGCAGGTTTTCCCAACGACTTTACTGCTAAATTCAGATTTTCAGGTAAAGAATCGCAGCAATAAATACCTAAGCATTAAAGATTTATTAAACATTTTATAATTTTTTTTTAATCCGTGTAGCGAAATTCTTAATCCTAACGTTTACATTAGCATTGAGAATACATTTATACATATTATGAAAAACTTTAAAATTTTACTTATTGCTTTACTCGCGGTTGTTTCTGTAAGTTCTTGTATGAAGGATGACAACAATTATGTTGATGATAGTGCAGCACAAAGAGCGAGAATCGACTCTACTTTGAGAGCTCAAAAACCAATCTTAGCGGAATATGCTCAGGAACACTTCGAGAACCCTGTTTACAATGACTCATTACAAATGTGGTATGAAGTTATCACACCTGCAACGGATAATTCATTCGAATACGTAATTTCTGGATATTCATTTGTCCCAGTAACAGCTACTGTAAAATACAAAGGTGAATGGCTAAACGGAACAGTCTTCGACGAATCTAGTACTGCTACTGCAATGACAATTGGTAGAGGAAATTGGATTCAAGCGTTCGAACGTGCTTTTTGGCCGAAAAAGGTTACGGTTAATTCAGTAGACTTTTACCCTGGTTTAACTCCAGACGGATTGAAAAAAGGTCAAAAAATTAGATTCGTTGCCCCATCTCCTTGGTGTTATGATACAGTTGTAAAAGACAAAATCCCTGCGAACTCTCCTTTAGTATTTACTATTGAGGTCGTAGATATTAAATCAACTTTGTAGGAATTTATTGAAACAATAATATTGAGAATAAAGGGGATCCAATTTAGATCCCCTTTATTATTTTTAAGTACAATGTCTGTAGTTTAATTCCCTTTAAACTTGGAATCCTCCAAAATTTCTTGCGCATTTTCTACCTTCAATAAATCTGTCAGCGTTTTCTCAGGATGTTTTTCCATATACTTCCTTACTATCTGCCAACCGATGAAGGTTCCCAATTTTGGTGCAGACTCATTATTTCCACCTAGCTCTGGCGTAAAAGGTGCTTCTGTAAAATATTTCTGGATCCTTAAATAATCCGTGCTATACAATAAATCTTCCTCCAAAAACCATTGCCAAATATCCCTTTGATATTGTTGTGCCCAGGCTAATTGAGCGCTGGTATAGCCTATTTTAAGTGAATCTTGGCAGTCCGTTAACTGATCCATCGCATAAAGTACTTTTCCATGATAAACCATTTGTTGCAGGGTATTTACATCTGCGTCTTTCATTGGATAAAGTTCTTCTCTAATAACCGCTTCGACAACACGGGGAGTAATATTCTCAGGGGTAAAGCGACGGGAAACGTACAAAGGAATCGATCCTATTAAGGCCGGATAGAAGGGTGAGTTGCTCCCTAAGAACATATCAAGCCCAATACCAATATAGTTCTCGCCAATCGGCACTTGCACTTCAAACCCAGAGAAAAAAGCGATTAGTCTGGGTACCCTATAAGCTGGAAAGTAATACTTGATATAACTAAAAGCCGCACTCAGCTCGGCCTCTTGCTTTTTCATATCGGGGTATTTTTTCGCGACCGCTGCTGCCAAATCGACAAAGTCTTTTTTCTTAATGACTTCACTCAAGACTTCGTTGAGATAGACTGAATCTCGCGGATCGCTAATCTTCAACATATACTGCATATAATCTGAATAAAATGGATTATACTGCTGTTGCCAGCTCTTATTTTTCAATAGAATATCTTCAGGCTTCAATTCTGCAATTGCACGATCAAATCGTTCAATTTTAATATCGACCGACACGGCAGAAACATCAGGCTTACCTTTTTTTGATTGACAGGAAATAAATAAGATAGACAGAAACAGAAACAAAAATAGCTTGTTAATAGTAGGACTCATCAAAGTATACGCTAGTGATAGACAAAATTAATTAGTAAATTTACAATAAATTCAGGCACATGAAAATTGCTTTATCACAACTCAACTACCACATCGGAAATTTTGAACAAAACAATCAAAAAATAATTCAAGCTATCCAAGAAGCGAAAGCAACTGGAGCAGCATTAATTGTCTTTGCAGAGTTGGCAATTGGTGGGTATCCCGCGAAAGATTTACTTCGAAATTCATCATTTTTAGATCAGTGTGAGCAGAGCGTTCGCGAGATCGCTCAGGCTTGCCAAGGAATTGCATGTATTATTGGCGCGCCTGTACGCAATAAGGATGCTGAAGGGAAAGCGCTATATAACACGGCACTTCTTTTAGAAAATGGGGAGGTAAAATATACCGTTAAGAAAAGTTTGCTTCCGGACTACGATGTCTTCGATGAATACCGTTACTTCGAACCCAATAAACAGGTGAACTGCATTCAATTTCACGGCAAGACGATAGCCCTAACCATTTGCGAGGACCTATGGGATGATGACGGACCAAACTCCTATGTAGGTGATATCATGTTAGAACTGGCGAAAGAGCAACCTGATTTAATTATTAACATAGCGGCATCTCCATTTTCGTATACGCACTTTGAGAGCAGAAAAAATGTGTTGAGCCGTAATGTAATTAAAACCAACGCCCCTTTGATTTATGTAAATCAAGTTGGAGCGCATACGGACATTATTTTTGATGGTAGATCGCTTGCTTTTAATAAAAAGGCTGAAATTATCGAAGAGTTAGAAGCATTCAAAGAAGATATGGCTTATGTTGAATTGGAGAAGGATTTAACAGCATTCGAAGAACACAAAACTGTTAACTATTCTGAGATATCACTTATTCATCAAGCGATCATTCTAGGCCTAAAAGATTATTTTCAGAAATCTGGCTTTAAGAAGGCAGTGCTTGGTCTTTCTGGAGGTCTTGATTCTGCATTGGTTGCCGCCTTGGCTTGCGAAGCATTAGGACCGGAGAATGTATTGAGTGTACTGATGCCGTCAATTTATTCGTCCGACCACTCCTTGAAAGATGCTTTGGATTTAGTAAAAAATACAGGATGTGCGCATCGAATAATCCCGATAAAAGATATCGCCAACGCATTCGAAGATAGCTTGGCTGAAAGTTTTGCCGGAAAATCCCCTGATACGACAGAAGAAAATATTCAGGCTCGTACACGAGGAACTCTGCTGATGGCGATGTCGAATAAATTTGGTCATATCTTGCTAAATACTTCGAATAAGAGTGAAGCGGCGGTTGGTTATGGGACATTATATGGCGACATGGCCGGTTCATTAAGCGTCATTGGTGATGTGTACAAGACGCAGGCCTATCAATTGGCGAATTATATTAATCGGGATCGCGAAATTATACCGATTAATACGATTGTCAAACCTCCTTCTGCCGAATTGAGACCTGATCAAAAGGATTCTGATTCGCTTCCTCCCTATGATACCCTTGATGCGATATTGTTTCAACTCATTGAGATGGAAAAATCGGCTAGCGAATTGATTCATCTGGGTTTTGATGAGGCACTTGTACAACGAATTTCGAAGTTGTTGAACAATGCGGAATTCAAGCGTTTTCAAGCTCCTCCTATTTTAAGAGTAAGTCCCAAAGCATTTGGTTCGGGCAGAGTGATGCCTTTAGTTGCGAAATATCCTTTTTAAAATATGCAATTAAACCTTTAACAAAAGACTTCGTCTAACATAAAAATAAATAGAATTATGAAATCGCTTTGGTCAATAATTATCGTCGGGATTGCGTTATTTTTTGCGTCCTGTTCATCCTACAAGTACAATACGACTAGGGTGCAAAATTTAGATTTCTCTCAATATAAAACTTATGGTTGGTTACCGCCCGTAGACTCGCTTTCGAAGAATTATTTTACTAACGACATATCTAGAAGTAACATTATTTCTTCTGCGAATAAGGAAATTGAAGCTAGAGGTTTGACTTATTCAAAAGAAAACCCGGATATTCTCTTCCGTTATGTGACCATCGTCAATAACAAAAGTCGTGTGGTATATAGCCATAACTACGGATGGGGTGGTCCATGGGGCATGTATCGTCCTTGGGGATGGGGATGGTATGGAGGTGGTGTTTCCTATCCTGTTGGGAAAGAGAAATTTCGGTATGCGCACGTTATCCTCGAAGCAATTGATCGTAGATCAAATGCTGTCGTATGGCAAGCGCGTGGATCTGGTGAAATAAAAAGCCCGGAGAAAGCTATTAATAACTTACCTAAGGTTATTCAGGGTATTTTCAAACAATATCCTATGAAATAAATAAAGGATTAGAACGATATATTAAAAAAGGGCTTCCAAATGGAAGCCCTTTTTTAATATATCTTCGAGATTCGCATTAAATGGATGGTCGCTGGTTGAGGTAAAAGGGAACTTCTACCCGATCTTTCGATTTTTTTATAATCAGTTCGGCGGCCATTTTACCCATCATTTCGAAATCGGTAGAAATTGTTGTGATGCCATTGAGGATAAATTTCTTGAGCGGTGTCTCATTATAGGAGATGACACCAACATCTATTCCTATTTTTAGCTTTTTAGTTATTATTTTGTCCAATAGTTTGACTAAATCATCCTCCGCAATATTGATATAACAGGTTCCTACGGAAATCCGCTCTTTATCTAAATCACTGACCAGCGAGTGGTTAAAAGCATATTGTTGTGCAAACTTATAAAAGCCTTTGATGATTGATTTTGGATAATCGCTGTTGTCAGGAAAAATTAATTTAATCGTGCTATACTTGGATAAAGCAGGTAGTGCCTCCTCCAACGCGGAGTAGATGTCTTTCTCATAATTCTCGTAAACAGCCGCAAAGTCCCCCTGTATATCTTCAACATATTTCCCAAGCAAGACCAGTTTTTCACGTGGAATATATTTATTAATAATCTCCGAAGCCTGATCTCTACCCTCTTTAAAGTGCGGAAAAAGAACATAGTAATCATAAGTCTTCGTCAGATTACTCAATAAGGTTCTTAAATAGGTAATATCACTATTATAAACGAATAAATCTAAGGCTGCTTCATCGGCCAATTCTTTCGCAAAGGAGTCGTAGACAATCTTCTTATGCGCACTTAGTTTATTCAATAGTAAGGCTATTTTATGCCTTTGTTTAACATCAGTTGTAGCCACATAATATCCCTTTCCAGGAATGGAAGCGATGACGTCAGAATTTTTAAGAAATTTATACGCTTTTTCAACAGTATCCCTTGAAATATCGACATAAACACTGAGTTCATTAATCGACGGTAACATATCATCTTTCTCCAATGTACCATTCTTAACTGCTTCAATAATAGCAGAGGCAAGTTGCTGATATTTCGGTGTTGCCGAAAAATCACTTATTTGAATGGTTTTTAGAAAGTCAGTTACCTTACTAGTCATAGGAGCTGCATTATAATTAGTTTGGTGCTCTTTATATTGCATTCTAATATAGATAAAATACTTTACTTCAAAACTATTTTTAAGAATTGACTTTGTGGTCAAATCTTAAAAATACTGTAAGTCATGCATATTACCGTCCTGTTCCTACATGAACGGAATAAGCTTAATATGCAGTTGAAGGGATGAATTCCTATAGCAGGAATTATATAGAGTAAAATTGTTGTGTTATCTTAAGACCTGAATGACCTACATCAACTCAAATAGAAAATGGCTAAATGACAATGGGAGAAGAATAAACGTTTACATGCGGATATTAACGCAGGATAGCGTTTTGCGCCTGATCTACAACATTGGAGTGGCTGACAATCCTCAAAATTGGATGGTTAAGTGATGCTGATTACTCAAGGCGATTAATAAGCATCACTAATATATCTATCAAACATTGTATGAATTAACCCATCGGGCCAAAGATTTTTCCTAGTATTATATCCTTAATAGCAGTTGGCTCCAATGAGCTTTCAAACTGGTCTTTACTAATCCAAATGGGGAAGTATTGCTGCTCAACGTCGATAATTCCATGAGAGCCTTTCACTAAGTTAGCATCTAAGGGAGTAATATCAAGCGTCGCCCGAAAGCCAATCTTCTTGAGCAGAAGCTTAAAAATTGCTCGCGATTTTGAAGTCATAAACATTTCTACAGGATCATAGCCCGGCTTTTTATGGATATCAACCATACGTGCATAATCAGGCGCAACCTGGTCATCTTCCCAGAAATAATAGGTAAACCAGGCATTTCTTTTCGCCAATACTAACAGGTCGCCAGAACGTTCATGATCCATTCCATAAGCCTTTTGTTCTTCTTTATCCAAAACCTTATCGACACCAGCTAATTGGCTTAACGATTTTTTCACACGATCCCGAATGCTGTTATTCTTACAATAAACGTGCGCAATTTGATGATCGGAAACGGCAAATGCATCTGAAGCTGCCGCATCCAACAATTCTAACCCACGTTCAATACGAATCGCTAACAAGCCTTCCTTCCGAAGAGCACGATTAATATGGACGGGCTGATCCACTGCTGCAATGCCATATTCAGAGAGAATAACAACCTCAATCCCTCTTCCTTCAAAAAAAGTAACCAGCTCTTTGACTAGACTATCAATCTCCAAAAGCTCAGACTTAATCATTTCTAAATTGGGTCCATGCTTCTGTAAGCAATAATCTAAATGAGGTAAATAGATTAAATTCAATGTTGGTTGGTGCTTCTCTTCCACATACATAGATGCATCCGCAATCCAACGAGAAGAAGTAATATTCGCGTTAGGTCCCCAGAAATTGAATAGTGGGAATTTCCCTAACTTCTCTGTAAGTTCATCCCGAAGCGATGCTGGATAGGCGTAGCAATCTGGCATCTTTCGGCCGTCAGCAAGATAGTTAGGACGCGGTGTAACAGAATAATCTGCATCATTATACATATTGTACCACCAAAACATTTGGGCGCAGGTAAAGGCTGGATTTCGCTTCTTAGCGGTAACCCAAATACTCTCGGCCTGAACTAGTTTATTAGACTGTTTCCAAAATTGAATTTCTGAAGCGGCATGATCATACCAGCCATTCGCGACAATACCATGTTCATTTGGATGTTTTCCAGTTAAATATGTTGTTTGCGCAGAAGTAGTAAGCGCAGGCATTGCAGGCTTGATATCACCTAAATGATGACGTTTAATATATTCATTTAGAAAGGGGGTATATTCCCCTAAGACAGACTGCGACAATCCAACAACGTCTATTACGGCAACTCTATTCATATTATCTTTAGTCTTTTAACGCGTTTAACAACCATTGCAACTCACGCGAAATGGAGTCTTCAATAGGCATTTGTAATGATTTAGGGAGAACAGCCCAAGTATAGGTCTCTACTTCGACATGTCTTGTGCGCTCGCGCTGCTTATGTAAAGCCAAGACTTCTAAAATATCTTGCTGAGTGGATGAAATTAGACCGTACTGTTCTAAAAAGATGGGTACATGAAAATGACTACGCCATTCCACATGTGTTAGATCCTCAATATCAGGTAAAGCATCCATTAAATCACGATACTTAACTAATTCATTTGACTTATTTCTTGCGATAACCTGATGAAGATAAATTGGTTCGTCAAATTCCTCTAAAATCTTCTTCTTTTCCTGTCTATCTGCAAGGTCATCCGTCAGATTCACTTTCAATGCAGAACTAACTTGAAACTTCCCTATCTGAATTCCTAATTGCTCAAGGCGATGAACGGCTTCTGAATGATTTTCGTAAGCCAACGCAAAGTGGCAAACATCATAACAAATAGTAACGTAACGATTGACGAGCAGCTTCGATTGCTCTTCATCCAAACCTCTTGTTTTTTGGAAATAAGAAACAGCTAAAGGGAGTAGCTCATGCTGATACCAGTCAATAAACTCATCTACATTTTCCAAGACTCCATCAGGCTCTGGTTCAATATCAAGATGCATATATTTACCGGTCTGAACTTCTTTATCGTAAAGATAAGCCGCAACTTCAAGAATTTGTTGTGTCGACTCCCTACGCATCGTTGTCCATTCTTCCGCAGATTCATCAAACCAAAACCTATAGCTCAGCGGTGATGTTGAGATACCCGCTTCTGCTTTCTCTGGTATAAGTTCTGCTAAAATATCAAAAAGGCGAATGGTGTAATCTTTCCGATTTCTACTCGTCCAATCCGGAAAGTGAACCATGTCCTTTACTCTTTTCTCATGAAAGTCACCGAAGGGAAATCCATTCAATGTAAAGACATAAACATCCTGCTCCCGAAGCCATTGTTGAAAGGCACTCAATACACTTGGCTCTGATAACTGCTCACTTGCTTCTGCCGAGATGCGCAGGCCTAAACCAAAAGAAGCGTCTGGAGAAACAGCACTCTTTATCTTCGGAACATACTGCGCTAATTGATTGAAATGAGAAGTCCAATCCTGTCCAGGATGTATATTAGTACAGTATGAGATATGCGTATTAGCTAACTTCATCTAACCGGTTATATTCTTTTTCGAAATCACGTAAAATATCAATCGCTTGTAATACTAAATCGCCATCAATCTGATGGTAATCCCTGCCCTTTCCAAGCTCCTCTAACAACACAACAGTTAATCGTCCACCCAGATGTTCTTGGAACTCTGTAAGTCCTTTAAGCAATTGCTGTTTTCCTTCCACCTCAGCGAGTATAGGGTGGTAAACTGGTAATCCCAACTGATGAATTAAATTAACAACGGAAAGTGCTTCTGATTCTGTTAGATTACCGATGAGATAAGAATATATGACGTCAATCGACAAACCAATAGCTACCGCTTCTCCGTGCAAAACTTCAAAATTACTCAGCTGCTCTAATTTATGCGCGCTCCAATGACCAAAGTCTAAAGGGCGAGAAGATCCCAATTCAAAAGGATCACCATTACGTATATGCTCCAAATGTAAATCAGCACAACGGTAAATCAATTCTTTCATTGATTGAGAATCTCTGCGAGGTAAGTCTTCCACTTGCGTTTGAATCCAATTGTAGAAATCTAGATCTTTGATCAAGGCAACTTTTATCGCTTCAGAAATACCTGCCAACCACGAGCGTTTATCCAAGGTCGCTAGAAAGGAATAATCGTTGAAAACCGCAACGGGAGGCGTAAAAGTCCCTAAGAAATTTTTCTTTCCCTTATAATTCACACTATTCTTCACACCAACACCAGAATCATTCTGCGAAAGCACTGTTGTTGGTATTCTAACATGACGAATTCCTCTGTGAGAAATTGCAGCTGCATAACCTACTAAATCGAGGATTGCGCCCCCTCCTATTGCGAAAACATAGGAGTGTCGGTCTACAGCATATTCATCAATCGCTTGAACGATTGATTCAAGTGCTTGCGGATCATTTTTGCAAACCTCTCCGCCAGTTATTACCAAAGGAGGCCCGGCTAAAACGACATCATTAAGATCGTTAAAATAATCCTGTAGTTGCTGATTCAAATTCGGATGATGCTTCCAAACCGAGCTATCAACAACGAAGAGTACTTTTTGCTTGAATTCTGGATTTCTCCTTTGTTGGAAGAACTCTTTTAATAAATTATTATGTGGGGCAAAAATACCCTCTGTAAAATAGATATTGTAAGAATAATCTATGTTAAAGCCTTGTTTTAACACACGTTCCATACGTATAATAATAATTAAGTGACAGCAAATTTCTTCGCTAAAACAATAGACAACGGCAAAATACAACAAACGGCAAGTGCAAGAACCCAGAAACCACTGAGGGCAATCCAACTCGCATTCATCAGAATCAATGCTAAAACCCCGAACTTAACTGCTTTACGAATATCCAAGGGTTCTAATGTTTTCAAGGCCTTGAATAACGGTTGACTAATCATAAGCACGAATCCGCCAATAAAAATAAATGCATAAAGATGGCCACTTTGCCAAGCAAAATAGCTTAAGATTAAAATAACCAAAAGGTAAAGCCCTAAAGATACCTGTAATGCAGTTTTATTATTTCCATACACCTCTCCACGCGAAATATTTGTTACAGAAGCAATATAGATAACCGGTACTGCTGCGATGTACCAATATGTTAACGAAGCTGGAATGACAGCGAATCCCAACAACAAATTTAATCCTCGGCACAACCCCATTGTAATCGGACCCAGAACAAAATGATGTTTTGCTATCCCATTATATAAAAGACACATAAATACGATAGCCAATGCTACGTATAAGCAGGTCATGTTGACCTGCATCGCTAACCAACAAGCAATTACAAAGGATACGATTCCGAAAATAGAAGCTGATGATATTGCAATCCTTCCCGACGGTATCGGGCGCTCAGGGCGTTCAATTCGATCTAATTTGGCATCAAAGACATCGTTAAACACAATACCTCCTGTATAAAGCAACATACTAGATACGACGATATTAACGATATCCATCCAAGACGGTAAACCTTGGATCATAAACAAACAGGCAATAGCTAAACCAGCTAGCACATCGCTGATCGCTGTCAACACATTTGAAGGTCTAATCAATTGCATCCATGCCTTCATATCTTCTCCCCTCTGCCTCTATGAAATGATAATAGACCCTTTGTTTAGGCGTGGCTGTTGTCCTCCGCGTAATATGGTGTTACCCTCAAATTTTGCTGTAGGATCAGCATGCAATGTCTCGTTTAAAGATTCTAAGTCTAGATGATTTGCCACCTTGAAAGCCTCAATTGCATTGCCGTAGGTAACCTTTTCCACACTTGCTCGATCAACACCTTTTTGAAGCATTAACGCCGCAGTTTTTGGAACGGCTAGCGGATCACTAATTCCCCAATCAGCGGCGGAATTAACCATGATATTCTCAGCACCGTATGTTTTAACAATCTCTACCATGCGCTCGTTGCCCATCTTTGTAAAGGGATAAATGGTAAAACCTGCCCAGAATCCTCGATCTAACACATCCTTTACGGTCTCTTCAGAGTTGTGATCAATAATTACCATTTGTGGATCTAACCCATGCTCTAAAGCAATTTCCATACTGCGTAAGGTACCACGTGTTTTATCACGGTGTGGGGTATGCACCTGAACCGGAACATTCGCTTCTTTGGCCAATTCCAGCTGTGCTCTATAATATTTCTCTTCTGCGGGAGTTTGATCATCAAACCCAATCTCTCCAATACCCAGAACACCTTCCTTATAAATAAAATGAGGCAGTAACTCCATCACTTGCTCAGCTAAGGGTTCATTATTTGCTTCACGAGAATTTAAACCGATCGTACAAAAATGTCGGATACCAAATTGAGATGCTCTAAACCGCTCCCAGCCAATCAAACTACTGTAATAATCTTTAAACGTATCCAGTCCCGTTCGCGGTTGCCCGACCCAAAAGGCAGGCTCTATAACCAATAAAACACCGGCGTCAAACAGTGCTTGATAATCATCGGTCGTTCTAGAAACCATATGGATATGCGGATCAACAAATTTCATCCCTTTTATCACATCCAATTCCAACGGTATAGGCTTACCCATACTGGACAAGTCTCTATTCATTTCAGTACACATAGGCTTTATTATTTATATGCTTCCAATACTTGTTCTATTGGAGAAATTTGTTCCAATTCTTGAGCATGCGCGATCTTAAATGATTCACTTAAATGCGCATGATTAGCCGCTAAAGCCTGAAGAAGGAGTGCTTTCTTCGCTTCATCGTTCTCTAAATTATAGGCCTCGGCCAATATATCTAAAGCTCGGGACGGTAAATGGTCTTTTGCTAAAATCCATAACATAGGATGGATTTCGCGCTTTGCAGAGTGTCGCTCATAGATATAGTCGACGATAGACTCTGCCAATGGCTTATTGTTTTTCTCAAACAAGCCGTAAATATTTAATATCTTCTTACTGGTAAAGAATGCTTTTAGAACCAATTGATTCCACGATTCTTCATCCAAATATAAAAATGGAAACTTATTATGCTCAATTACGGCTTCTTGAACAGTCCCAATATTATTACGTATGCCTTCTTTGCAACGCTCAATCCATTGCTCCGGATAGTCTAGTATGGGTAATGCGGCATACAGTGCTTCGAGTTCATGCATGTCGGCGAACTCAAATAACCGATTAATAAATTGTTGATAGGCTTCCTTATCGTCAACAATTTGACCGAGCAACCAAACTCTAGCCAGCTTTAAGACTGTCCAGTTGACTATCAACAAATTATCGGTATCTTCTGGAGTAATGCTAATTAACGATTCACGCGTTTCAAAAGTTAAGCGTCGATTCAGCGTGGAAAATATACGAACAAAGTGCTTCTTATAATCTTCTTGAATTTGTGTGCTGCTCAGTGCTAAATATGCTTTCTCATCTTCGGAAAGCAATTGAAATAGTCTTTCGCTTACTTTATCGTTCGTTTTCATCGTTTAGGTTTATCCAATATTAGCAATTCTACTCCTTAAATCCAAACTACTTTTGGAATTTGATTTGCATATCTTTGTATTCAATTTTCATTGGAGGACCAACGTGAACTTGGACTCCAATAAGGCCCTTGTCACGCTTATTTTTCGAATCATTGTCGATTACTTCACTCATCAATTTCCCGTTCACATAATGCGACAATTTATTCCCCTCCGCTACAATTTCGATGTCGTTCCAATCTTCCGACTTAATCGCATTTTTTAAGTTGTCAGCATTATCCAACGTGTCCAATACGTTTCTATTGGTCCAAGCATTTCCTTTTGATTCCGCAACCACGCCATCCTTAATCTCGCCGATCTCCGCACGTTCGCCTCGGTAGGCTAGCGTAGTACGCTTACGCTCTTCGTAATTTTGACCTGTATAATTTTTCTTCCCGTCGATATCCGCTTGATAGCCCTTTAGTGCATAAGGGAGTTCTGTAAAGCGTTCACTGCGATAATTAATACCACTATTTCCCTGTTCTGAAATCTTGAACTTCGCACGCAAGACGAAATTCCCCGGCTCTCCGCCTTTCCAGATCAAGAAGGTATTATTTTTCAATTCCGCGCCAGGCTTAATTTCCCCCGTTAGGATTCCATCTTTTACCGTCCAAATGGTCGAGTCTCCCTCCCATCCATTTAGTGAATTTTGGTCTAACATCGATACGAAAGCTTGTTCGTCGACTGTTTGAATCGTGGTATCATGTTCGGCTTCCACTTTTTTATCGCTTGTATTTCCGTTACAAGCTTGCGTAAGCAGCAGTGCGCTTAGGCACATGCTGCTATAGGCTAGGTTTTTTAATTTCTTCATAATGAATTTGAATAGATTGATCTATTACTTATTGTTCCACTCTACGTCGGTATCCTCCCAGCGTCTATTCTTTGCCGAAGAAATAACGGCCTCACAAACTTTCTGCGTCTCATAAGCGTCACGAAATGTAGGATGACATTCTTCATTTTTTTCAACACTCGCTAGAAAATCAGCCACTTGATGAATAAAAGAATGCTCATAACCTACAGAAAGTCCCGGAACCCACCATTTGTTCATATAAGGTTGATCGCCGTCTGTGACGTGAATAGAGCGCCATCCGCGTACCGTTGAGTCATCTGAATTATCGAAAAATTCAAGACGATTCAAATCGTGCAAATCCCAACGTAAAGAGCCCTTCTCACCGTTGATCTCAAAAGTGAATAGTGCTTTGTGCCCTCTAGCGTATCTTGTCGATTCAAATAATCCTAAAGAACCGTTTTCGAAATGACAGTGGAATATACATGCATCATCAATCTTTACATCTTCCATTTTTCCGGTCTCCTCGTGCATGCGCTGCTTCACAAAGATTTCAGTTACTGAAGAAACATCTTTAATACCTCCATTTAACCACATCGCTAAGTCAATACAGTGTGCTAACAAATCACCAGTTACGCCTGATCCAGCAGCTTCAGCATCCATACGCCAAAACGCACGTCCACCTTGCGGCAAGTTTTCATTAATCGTCCAGTCCTGTAAGAAGTTAGTTCTATAGTGAAAGATCTTACCTAATTTCCCAGAATCCACAATCTGTTTAGCCAATGTCACTGCCGGCAATCGACGGTAGTTATACCAAACTGTGTTTTTAACACCAGCAGATTCTACTGCTTCGACCATTTGCTTGCCCTCTTCTAAGGTTCTAGAAAGTGGCTTTTCACAAAGCACCATTTTACCAGCTTGTGCTGCGGCAATAGCAATTTCAAAGTGCATATTGTTTGGCGTACAAATATCAACAGCATCAATATCATCCCGCTCAATTAACTTTCGCCAATCCGTTTCATACGACTCATAGCCCCACTGTTCCGCAAATGCTTTTACCTTTTCTTCACTACGTGAACAAACCGCTTTCAACACGGGCGTATAACCCAAGTCTGGAAAGAAGTTAGGCACTCTTTTATATCCGTTGGAGTGGGTTCTTCCCATGAATCCACATCCGATTAATCCAATTCTTAATTCTTGCTTACTCATAATGATCTTCGATTTCTTGACTATGCTGACCAACCATGTTGATCACGTACTTTAATTAGGGTTTCTAGGATAGAGTTCCAAGTTTCTTGCCTATGCATGACCTCATTCGGGAACATACAGCCATCCCAACAGATGTGATTGAAAGCTTTTGTTACATTTCCTTGCTCATCA
>JBEBRI010000067.1:0-19156 GCA_040394915.1 Sphingobacterium sp. | reverse complement strand
ATATAGCTTCTCGCTGCCAAGGCGAAGGTATATTCCATTCATGACTTCCTTGACGCCATCGGGCGTCTGGTATATTTGTTCTTTCGTAAACTTATCTTCCGGTTTTACATCTAACCACTTCTGACAAGAAGCAGCAAGTAATGAAAAGGCCGCAAAGAACGTAATAAGTAAACTTTTATTGGTGCTTGTGTTCATAAGATTAGAATCTAGCATTAATAGATAGTGAATAAGTTTTTGCATAAGGATAGTTTATTCCACGTTCTCTACGCACAGTAGAGCTTCGGAAAACTTCATTTGCAATAGCCGAAATTTTCAGATTTGATAATCCCAATTTATTAATGAATGCATGATCGCGAAAATCATATCCTAAGGACAAGGATTCCAGGGAGAGGGTATTCTCTTGTTGAATAAATCTAGAGGAAATTGGCGTGACATCAGTGAAACTAATTCCACGAAATTGAGCTTGATCTCCCGGCTGTTTCCATCGATCATACAAGGCACGCTTATCTTGGTTGTATTGCGTGATGTCGGTACGGCTAATGTTTTCGACTTTATTAAACAAGGCGGTATTCATAATATCCTGATCCCAAATATAACGTAGGTAGGCAGATAGCGTAAATCCTTGATAGTTTAAGTTCGTGCTTAAGATCCCTTGGACTAGTGGGCTGCCATTGCCAACGACCGTAATGTCTTTCGCATTATAGTCAAAGGTTTGGGTGCCATCCTTGGTCAAATAAACTTCTCTGCCGCTCGCAGGGTCGATACCGATAGATCGTACCGCCCAGAGATCATTAGGCGAGCGCCCATCACGATAACGTACTAAGGCGTTCGAATTCTGTAAGGAAGCGTTAAGACTTTCTAAACGATCATTGAAGTTGTCGTAGGTTTGAGAACTTCTGGACCCAGTTAAACCGATGTTCCACAAGAAACGCTCTTCAGGACGCTGAATAACGTTATACTTGACGATAAGTTCAAGACCTTTGACCATTAAATCTCCTGCGTTAAAAGGATACGCTAATAGACCCGTGGAAGCAGGAAGATCGACGGCAACGGCCAGGTCATTTGTTTCCTTCTGATACAGATTTAGGGTCATGTTTAAACGACTGTCAAAAAGCGCAGCATCAATTCCTCCACTCCAATGTTTTGTTTTCTGCCATCTCAAATTTTCGTTCGCAAAAGTCGCTAACTCTACCCCTTGACCCGAATAATTATAGGCCGACAGATAGGAATACGTAGAGATGGACGTTGCCGAGTTGAAGTTTTGATTACCCGTAACTCCATAGTTTGCGCGTAAGCGAAGCAAATTCACTTTTGGGTTATTAATAAAGAATGATTCTCGATGAATATTCCAACTACCCCCGAAAGAAAAGAATGGAGAATAAGAATTTGCTCTCCCGAAGGAAGTGGATCCGTCATAGTTGAAGGAGGCATCCACATTGTAGCGATTATCATAACTGTAGTTGGCAGCGGAAACTATTGAATTCCTACGCGCGATAGACTGTGCCGACGAAGGCGATCCATTTGCTTTGTAGGCATAAGCAAATGCTGGATTACCATTACTCGTTAAAGGGAACCCTTCAGCAACGAATCCTAATAAGTCATTTTGCTTATCCTCGAATTCAAGTCGTACATTTCCGGTGAAAGTCTGTTTGTTAAAACTTTTTGAATAGGTTGCCATCGCATTGGCGGTATAAGAAAACTGATTTCTTTTTTTGGACGTATATTGTCCCTTTTGCAGGGCATTTACTTTATCAAATCGACTATCTAAAGGCGATATAAAGGCAGCGTAGTCAATGGTTTCTTTGTTAAGTTGAAGTCCCCCCTCAAAGCGCCATGAATTATCTAATTTGTATATAATTTGTAAATTATTGGTGATGCCCCAACTTTTATTGTTATCAAAGCTATTTAAGCCGGCATTATACAAAGGATTCGGAATGATGGTCGTTATCGTCGTAGACCCATTTCCCTTAATTTCCTCTAGGTATTTCTGAGACGAATCATACTTCTCAAAGTATGGCTTGGTATTGACCCAAGTAGCGAAGTTTCCATAATTTGATTCGTTAGCTTTGTAGCCTTGTATACTAAAGTTGTTATTGACACTCAGTTTATCTTTTCTATAAGTTAGATTTAGGCGACCTCCCCATTCTTCGCGTCCGGAATTTTTCATAACCGCGTTGTTTTTCTTGTAATTTCCGCCAACGTTGAAAATCACATTTTCTGATCCACCCTCTGCGTAAAGTGAATGTCGATTAGAAAAACCAGTGCGTATAGGCTCACTTAACCAGTATGAGTCCACACCAGATTTCACGCGCTGAAGACGTTCGTTGTATAACTGATCCCAGAAGGTATATTGTAATTCCGGTTGCCCAGTAGCTGCATTGTATGCGCCAGAAAGCTTCTCAAACTCTAGGATTTCTGCCGAATTCATCATGTTATAGCTGCCCAAATCCGCAATATCCATATTTAAGTCAGTCGTATAACTTAAGCGCACTTCTCCAGGGAGTGGTTTAATCGTCTCGACAACGACAACACCATTCGATGCTCTAGAACCATAAATTGCGGTGGAACTAGCATCCTTCAGAATTGTTATTGACGCAATTCGGTTCATATCGAGATCCAATATGTTGCGCAACTTAGTTTGAAAACCATCTAATATAAATAATGGTTGATTCGGATCATCCGTAAATTCATCACGAAGATTGTCGCTAGAAATACTGGTTGTTCCTCTAAGTTCTATATTCGGAAGGATGTTCGGATTTGCCCCTGATAAGTTATTCTCCATCACCAAAAACGATGGATCTAGGCTCTTTATAGCCTGAATAACATTGGTATTCGCAACTTGTTTTAACTCTTCCTGCTTGAAGGTAGCTGTTGCTCCGGAGAACGATTCTCGTTTAAAGTTCATCATACCCGTAACAATAACCTCATCAACTGTATTCTCGCGTTTCTGGAGGACGATGCGCATTTGCGCTTGATTCAAGCTTGCTTTAACTTCTTTACTCTCAAAACCCAAATAGCTAATAACAAGTATTTCATTCAGGGAGGTAATCGGAAGTGTAAATTCCCCATTTTCGCCACTCAATGCTGCTTTTCGAGGATCTGACTTCAAGCGTATCGATGCCCCAACGATTCCCTTACCATCGCTGTCAAGCACAACTCCGCGAACCATTTGCTGAACTCTGGATGCCGGAATTTCCGTTTGTATGACCTGAGTCCCGCTGTTTTTGCGAGATTGTTGAGATGGCTTTTTGATTACAATCGTTTTGTCGAAGTAGTCAAATGTTAGATTCTCGGGTTTCAAGATGTTATTTAACACTTCTTTTAATGGCATTCTTTTGACCGATAAATTGACCTTTTTTTCGGCATTGATGTCATTTTTATTGTAGAAAAAACTGTAGCCCGATTGCTTTTCTATCTCTTTTAGAATAGAAGATAGCGCTGTGTTTTTCTTATTGAGCGTTATTTCTTGCGCAATTGAGCGTCCCAGGGCTTGGGAAAGCGCGAGACCTAACAATAGTAAGATGATATTCAATCTCATTATAATGCTTGGTAGATGTCTTGTGTAGTTCCAAGAAGTTCGATTCTTCGGCATAGTGGTTTGGTGTGCTACATAGCCCGAATTCTCTTCTCTACCCAAGAATGGATATAAGTAAAAATTCATTAAATTAGTAGTTGGTTGTTAATGATTAGAAACTGGTAATTTTTAAACGCATTGGGCAGCCTATTTTTACTACGAATCCTGCGTCAACAGGGTTCGTTTTTTTTATGGCCAGTGCGCGCGTTAGCTGCTATTGTATTTTTTCATGATTAAGGATATTATTGGGTTGCTTAGTTACTTTATTTTTAAGTTGATTCGATTGTGATGATCTATCGTTGCATCAACATGTAGACCCGCATAGCTCATGAGTTCGATAAGCTTATCTAAAGTGAGATTTCTTGGTATCTTTCCAACATACTCGATATTCTTGCTGTTTCGCTGGTAGGAAATGTCAACATCGTACCACCTTGAAATTTCTTCGAAAGTTTCGCCATTGTTTTCTCCATCAAAAACAAATTGTCCATTTGTCCATCCGAGCACCTTTTCTAAATCCGCATTTTTAACAGTCAATTTTCCGCCATTATCAGTGCGTGCTTGTTGTCCAGGTTTTAAGATTTGCGGATTATTCTGCACGTTACTTTTGACCCGAACAGAGCCAGATGCCAATGTCGTATAGCTGTTTTCTTCTTTTGGGAAAGCTTTGATGTTAAACTTAGTACCCAGCACTTCGATCTCTTGCTTTTGTGTTTCGACAATAAAGCGACTGTCATTGGATGTATGTTTGACGTCGAAATAGCCTTCGCCCTCTAATTTTACGGTTCGGTCCTTTCCTGCAAATGCACTGGGGTAAGTTAGTTTTGACTCTGCATTAAGCGTGACTTTACTACCATCGCTCAACGTCAAACTATATATCGAGGCTTTTGGAACACGAATGGAATTCATTTGTGCTTCACCGGTCTTACTGTTAATGTAGCTCACCTCACCCTTACTATTCTTGATAATCTTGATATCGCCAATTTGAATGGACTCATTGATGGCAAGCCGATCTAAATCAATTTCTTCTCCGGTTTCCAATGTAATAATGGCGTGCTCTTTAGCGGGATTTACGGCAGCGAGTTGCGCATCTGTCGCATCTTTTAAGGTGCTTTGTGGACTGTAATTAGTTTTCCAAGCGAAAAAGCCAATTAACAGTATGGCTGCTGCTGCGGTAATTCGCGACCACATCCGAAAAGTTCTTCGTTTGTTCTCAAGAATCAATTGTTGCATTAATCTTTCCTTAGCCGAAAACGTAATCTGATCGGCTATTTCATCGGAATTTTCTGTGTCAAAGCCAAGCTGGTCATACCAAAAAAGTACTTGTGCATTCTCTTCTGGGTTGGAGGAGTGCTGAAGAAATTTGGTTGTCTCTTTTGGTGGTTTATTGTCTTGCATCAGGATTTTTATCAAAGTACCGTATATAGCAAGTGATAGGAAAGAGCCCTAGCTTCTACTCGGTTTTGAAAAAAAATTATAAAAAAAGTAGATATGGTCTTGATATTACTCGTAAACGATTGATAGCCTTGTTGATGTGTTTTTCAACCGTTGATTCTGAAATTGACAATTTTTCGGCGATTTCTTTGTTAGAGAGGTAGTCAATTCTACTCAGCTTAAATATTTGCCGGCACTTCTCAGGAAGATTTTCAATCTCTGTGGCAATAATATCTAAGGTGTATCGATAGTATAAACGATCCTCAATTGCGATTTCATCAGCTAAGATATCAATGTTGGAAAGATCGATTTCAGAAATCATGGATTTGTCGCGCTTTCTATAGTAGGCCAGAATCATGTACCTACAAGATGAGTAAAGATATGCGGGAACGGAATTTATTTCTGTTAAGCGAGATCTATTTTTCCAAAGGGTATAGAAAAGATCATGTAGGATGTCTTCAGCAACCTGTTTATCATTTACTTTCGACAAAATATGTCTAGACAAATCGGTAGCAAATAAGTCATATAATGTAGAAAAAGCACGCTCATTACCATGACTGATTGCCTCCAATAATTGGACATAGGAATGAGACTCTTCGTTAGACATTTTGCTAAAATGGTAAAAATAACAAATAATATATAAAAATATACCGATTAATTAGAAGGAAATCAACTGTGATTTATGGTAAACATGCGCAGGCATTAAAACAATTAAAATAAGATTGTTGCGCATTTGAAATTTGTTCAATAGCTTCCTATACCAGGTAAAGCTCTGTTGTTTTAACTATTGATTAAAAATAAAATATTTTTTTTGGCTGGAAAATTGTAGGTTTCAAGCTCAGTTGAATTTTACTCCATTACATCAAATCTCCTATTACAGAAAAACATACCATGAACCGCCTAATCAAGTTTTTGAGACTTTTCTTTTTCATAATTGTTCTGTACGCATGTAACACTCCCAGCGAGCAGCAAGTCTTCCAACAGACCGCGCTCAACAGTAATTTAGTATCTGCAGCCTATCGACCCGCATATTTTCGAGAAATACGCGAGCAAAAGCAGAAAAATTCGCTAAATATGACAGCCAACGATTATGTGAATTCACATACGATTATTCCACTAGATGAAGCAATAGGAAAGGCTAAGAAGCTCAAACAAACGCGCGATGCTCAAGAATTGATTAGCGCCTCATTGGATTACATGGAAGCAGGCCGTCTAATTTTTGCTAAAGAGTACCTACGAATTGCTGAGTTGATTGATACCGGAAAAAGCAACGAAGAAATAGAAACTGCTATCGATCAGATGTTTAAAAGTACGGAAGCGGAGCTCTTGACTAAACAGAATCATATGATAGCTGTTGCTACGGTTTATGCGAAAGAAAATAAAATTGACTACCGCGCCCGATAGAGTCCCGAACTAGGTCATAGCGAGAACCCGTTTCTTCTTATTTAGGGAATTAAAGATCTTTTAAATTCCAAATACTTTCTACCTATTCTCATGCAATTGAAAACCCTAGCAATAACCTTTTCTATTGGGTATGGATCGGACTTGAATTGGGTTTGAAAGGGATGTGAAAGGGATCTACGGTATATCGTTTTAGAGAATGGCCGATTCAACTTCGAGCAAGTCCTGTAGATTGCCTTTATAGAAATATATTTCCTATTTTAGTCGAAACAAGTCCTTCGTCTCCATAATCGACATTTTGTCCGAGCGAATGAATGTGGAACTTTTGACTTGCTAGCGTTTTAATAGGAATAAGTTTAGGATGAGTAATATTACCCTTAAGGAGTTGGCAATGAAGTTAGGGATTTCGGTATCTACAGTATCGAAAGCTCTGAACGATAGTTTTGAAATTAGTGATGAAACGAAGCAACGTGTTCGCGACATGGCCGATGAATATAATTATCGCCCTAATATTTTGGCCAAGAGCCTAAAAACGGGGCGAAGTAATACGATTGCGGTTATCATTCCTTACCTGGCAAACCCATTTCAATCTCAAATTCTCGAAGGAGCACAACAGGCGGCCAATGAACGCAATTATAAGTTGGTTTTTATGCAAAGCCGCGAAAATGCAAAATTAGAAGCCGACTCCCTACGGACCTTGCATCAGCAAAATATCGACGGCGTGATCATCACGCCCTCAGCAGACTCCAATCTAAAATACCTAAAGCAGTTTCACCAGCTCTGTCCGTTGGTTTTAGTGGATCGCATTGATTTTGAGCTACCTACCTTCAAGATTGGAGTAAATAATGAAAAAGGCGCTTTCGACGCCACTCAACATCTGATTGATATGGGTAGAACCGATATTCTTGTACTTTGCGGAAAAAATATCGGGGTGAGCCAGAAGCGGATAGCAGGGTATAAAAAGGCCTTACTGGCAAATTATATTCCGGCCAAGGAGGAGAATATAATTCAAGTAGATTATGGACAGTCGAGAGAAGATTTAATAAAAAACTTGACGAACCTATTGGCTCAAAAGTTGAAAGAGCATGATAATCCAATTGGTTTGTTGGGAACGACCGATACATTGACGGTAAGTGCCTTAGGTATTCTTTCAAAATTGGAGATCTCTGTTCCCGCGCAAGTCGCTGTTATTGGGTTTGCAAATACGGAGGTTGCTGAATCACTGAACCCGTCACTTTCCACCATTATTCAACCGGCATTTGAAATAGGATACAAGGGTGTTGAAAAATTAATACAAATGGTCGAGTCAAAAAACCGTTTTCAGATTGATTTCGACACGACCATTTTGGATACCACCATTATTCAACGTCGCTCGTCTAAAGCTTAACGGGTTTCATACGCGGTACTAATAATTTCATGATTGTCCAGGCGATTAAGTACGCCACGGCACAGAAACTAAAAACAATCATATAGCCTTTGTCGATTCCGTTTACAACGGTTTCCCCTTGGGCTGTCAATTGTTTTAAAAACTCTTCAATATTTCCTACACCATTTTGCTCAAAGAATGCTTTCTTAGTGGCTCCATTGGCCAATTCAGGGTACCGGGATACTAATTCTTCGCCATTTACCTTGCTCCAATTTGTTTCTGCGTAATCGAACAGCTTTCCAGAATAAATGTTGATGAAAAATGAACCCAGACCACCTGCTAATCCACCAATACCCGTAACAGTCGCAATGGCTTTCTTTGGAAACATATCCCCAACGGTAGAAAAGATGTTTGCTGACCAGGATTGATGTGCCGCAGCACCAATACCAATTAGAATAACGGGAACCCAAAAAGAGACATGTCCATAGGGTTGGGCGAGTAATACGAGTAGTGGAAAGAATGCAAAAATTAGCATGGCACGCATACGGCCGGCATAGGCATTCATACCTTTCCCAATAAAATAAGATGGTAGCCATCCGCCAATAATCGATAACATGGTAATGCTGTAAAGCACGAACAAGGCTAGTTGGCCATTTAGATCGGATGATTTAATACCATAAACAGAGCTTAGATAGGCAGGCATCCAGAATAAATAAAACCACCAAACACCGTCTGTCATAAATTTACCGATCGCAAATGCCCAGGTTTGCTTATGCTTTAGGCAGTTTTGTATGGTCACTTTACCCGTTGGCGCTTGTTCAACACCGCCGGCCAGTTCTTTTTCTAATATATCGTCTTGTTGAATGTATTTTAATTCTTCTTTGTTTACCTTAGGGTGTACTTCGGGTTTATCGTACATGAAAATCCAAAAGCCCATCCAAACGAAGCCAAGTGCGCCGATAATGATGAACGACATTTCCCAACCGTACCACTTTGCAATCACTGGAATGGTAAGTGGAGCAGCCAATGCGCCGATCGTAGATCCGGCATTAAAGATACTGGTTGCCAATGCACGATCTTTCTTCGGGAAGTATTCTGCGGTAGTTTTAATTGCTGCTGGAAAGTTCCCCGCTTCCCCAATTGCTAGAACAAAGCGAGCGAAGATAAACAAGACAACCGATACATTCACCACGCGAGCTACATCATGAACTTTAGCGATGGCTTCTTTTGCACCCTCAAAACCAACGAACCATTCCCCAGCAACTATGCCTGAGGTCGCAATACCACAATATGCGTGTAAGATGGCCCCAAACGACCAGATGCCTATCGCCCATAAAAAACCTTTCTTGGTGTCCAGCCAGTCGACAAAGCGACCCGCAAAAAGCATCCCTACGGCATAGAAAATCGAGAATAATGCAGTAATAAGTCCGTAATCATTATTTGTCCAATGGAACTCTGGCGAAATAAAGTCTTTCCAGGTCAGGGATAGCACTTGTCTGTCAAGATAGTTGATCGTTGTTGCGAAAAATAGTAAAGAACATATGGTCCACCTATATTTTCCTGCTTTCTGTTCGTTCATTCGTTCTATAATATTGGTTAATGTCTTTAGGCAAACTGGGCAAGAACCGTATGTTACTTAGGTTGTTGGTTGTGCTTTCAGGATGACCTAGCGTGATAGCGTTTATAATATTCCCAATTTTATTAAATATCTCTGGTATTTGAAAACTTTAGTTACGCTATCGTTTTCGAAGAGTTTTTTTTATCAGAAAAGGAAAGGGACGTGTAGCCCAGCAAGCAAAGGGAAGAGCCCGTCAAGTGCATTGTCAATGTTTGGGGAGACAAGGGCTAGTCGAAATCGATTTCGCAGATTATCGGGGCTTTCCCTAATTGTTAGTCCTATATTAAGCACATAAAACAAACTATGTTATGGAAATTACCTATGAAAGCAGGTATGCTATTGGACCAAATGAAACCAAAACTTTAGATACCAAAGGGCTTCGTGAAAACTTCTTAATCGATCAATTATTCTGGGAAGATCGTATCCACTTTGTTTATACGCATTTCGACCGCTATATGACGGGAGGTGCTTCGCCAGTAAACAAAAAATTGAAATTAGAAACGATTGAGCCTCTACTAAAGGAGGATTTCTTTTTAAGTCGTCGTGAATTAGGGATTATCAATGTTGGCGGAGCAGGCCTAGTTGAGGTAGACGGAGAGCAGATTGATTTGGGAACGAAAGAGGCCTTATATATAGGAAAGGGTGCTAAGGAGGTTTATTTCAGTAGTAAAAATCCTGCATCACCGGCAAAATTCTATTTGAATTCTACTCCCGCTCATCGTAGTTTTCCAACAAGAAAAGTAACGAAAGAGGAAGCAAACAAGATTGAATTGGGAACGATGGAAACTGCTAATCATCGTGTTATTAATCAAATGTTACTGCATACGGTAATCGAAACATGTCAACTTCAAATGGGGATGACTGAATTGAAACCCGGTTCTGTTTGGAATACGATGCCCGCCCATACGCATGATCGACGAATGGAGGTGTATTTCTATTTTGATTTGCCGGAAGGGCAGTCTGTTTCTCATTTTATGGGGCCAGTTGAAGAAACTAGACATATCTGGATGCAAAACGAGCAAGCCGTGATTTCTCCACCCTGGTCGATACATGCAGGGGCAGGAACGAGTAACTATACGTTTATTTGGGGAATGGCCGGCGAAAATATGGATTACGATGATATGGACAAGCGTCCGATTACTGAACTGAAATAATATGAAAAAGCTATTATTCTTCATGCTTTTGAGTGTTGGTGCAATGCAAAATAGTGTTGCTCAACAGCAGATTGTGATAAGCAATCCGACGAACCAAGATCGTCAAGAGCTTATTTCTATTCCCTATGCTAAGTTTAATCAGCATTTTAAACTAGATACAGCGTTTACTGTAAAAGACGCAACAGGTAAGATTATCCCTCATCAACTTGAAAAATTGGGAGGCCAAAACGTAATAAATGTGTTGGTACAAGTGCGGGTAGGACCTAAAGAAAAGATGGCTTTGAACGTTGTCGAAGGCAATTCGCCGTCAATTGAATCGAAAACCTATGCACGCTACGTGCCTGAACGTTTTGATGACTTTGCCTGGGAGAATGATGTGGTCGCTTTCCGCATGTATGGGAAAGCGTTAGAAGGCAGGAAAGATGATGCGCAAGGAATGGATTATTGGGCCAAGCGGACAGATCAATTGATCATTAATAAGTGGTACAAGACTGAAGATTATCACAAAGATCATGGCGAAGGCTTAGATTATTATTCCGTTGGGCAAACTTTAGGAGCAGGAGATGTTGGTCTTTACTTTAACAATGAGTTAAGCTATACCAAGCACTATAGGCGTTATCAAATCTTAGACAATGGACCGCTGAGAACAACATTCCGACTAGACTTTGATCCTGAAGAGCTTGATGGACAACAAATCGTTTTAAGCAAGACTATTAGTTTGGATGCTGGAAGTAATTTCAATAAGATCGTGCTGCATGTCAAAAACTCAGCAAACAAGGCAACCCCGATTGCTATCGGTATTGTAAAGCGAAAAGAGGAAAGCCCCTTGTTAACGATTGGACCTAAAAATAGTTCTTTGGCTTATTTTGAACCAGAGATAAATGCGAGCGGAAAATCAGCCATTGCTGTTATTATTCCTGATCAGCAGGTTTATTACGAGAACAATCGTCCTGAACAAGCGCTATTAATCAGCTCGGTGAAGAACGGCAAAGATTATGTTTATTATAACGGTGCCGCCTGGGATCGTGCTGGGAAAGTGACTGATGCACAGATTTGGAATAAGGTAGTCGATCAATACAAGAACAATTTAAAGAAACCATTAAAAGTGGTTTTAAAATAAGAGATGATGAATGTTTTAAATACGTTTGATTTAAGTGGAAAAGTGGCAATCGTTACGGGTTGTAAGCGTGGAATTGGGAAAGCGATGGCGGAGGGACTTGCAGAAGCAGGTGCTGATATTATTGGCGTATCTGCAAGTTTGGAGTTGGAAGGTTCTGCGGTGCAGCAGTCGATTGAAGCCATTGGCAGAAAGTTTTACGCCTACCAATGTGATTTTTCCAAGCGAGATTCACTGTATGCGTTTATACGACAAGTAAAGAGTGATCATCCGAAAATTGATATTCTGTTCAATAACGCGGGGAATATCTTAAGAAAGCCTGCTGCGGAACATCCAGATGAATATTGGGATGAAATCATTGAAATTAACCAAAATGCACAGTTTATTCTGACGCGTGAGATTGGGAAGGATATGATAGCAAGAGGTACTGGGAAAATTGTCTTTACGGCATCTTTACTGTCCTTTCAAGGAGGGATTAACGTGCCAGGATATGCGGCATCAAAAGGGGCCATTGCTTCCCTAACCAAGGCCTTTGCTAATGAATGGGCAAGTAAAGGGGTTAACGTGAATGCCATAGCGCCAGGATACATTGCGACAGATAATACAGAAGCATTACGCAACGATGCGAATCGTTCTGCATCGATTCTGGATCGCATTCCTGCCGGTCGATGGGGCGAGGCAGCAGATTTTAAAGGCCCTGCAGTCTTTCTTGCTTCGAAAGCAGCGGATTATGTACACGGTACAATCCTGACTGTTGATGGGGGCTGGATGGGAAGATAGTTTTTATTTGCTCAAACGTTTAAAATAAGATAGGAGTTATCAGCATCAATCAGTCTTTAACTCCTATTGGATTCTCGTGAGAGAAACTGATTTCCTCAAGTAGGCCATGTCGCTCTTGAGAAGAAATCTAGGCCTGACGGATAAGCTAATCATGTGTTCGTTAGGTTGTAACCGATATAAACAGTTCGCATGCTTAGGCATGTATGATCCCTTGCTAACCAAAGGGAAACCTTAGTTGATAATTCGATGTATTGGAATTCGTTTTCAAGGCCCTCCATGGCGCCCTGTGCTTTCGAGGTTCTTTATTTCTGATTCTGTACACGGATTTGAAGCCTAAGCAATCAATAAAATTTAATCACAAAACACAACACACAACACGACCATGTACAAAAATTATGATTCACGGCCAGGTTTAAATAATCTGGCGTCTTGCAGGATGAACAATAAAATCCTGTCGATCATTGCGTCGTTCCTCGTGATGGGAACAGCGCATGCTAGTACTGCAATTCCGAACGCTGAACCTCGTATGGCTAACGGGATTAGCAAGCAAACAACCGTAAGCGGAAAGGTAACAGATGCTGATGGACCTGTTCGCGGGGTTTCCGTTACTGTGAAAGGAGTTTCAGGCGCAGGGACGACTACAGACGCAAACGGGGAGTTTAGCGTTCAAGTCGATAATCCAAACGCAACGCTTGTTTTTACCATGGTTGGATATACGACACAAGAAGTATCCCTGAGAGGTCAAAGCAATGTCAATGTTAATTTATCATCTACCGATACCGATATCGAACAAGTGGTTGTAATTGGTTATGGTACCAAGAAGAAAAGCGACTTAACAGGTTCTGTATCCTCTGTGGGTTCTGAGAAGATCAATGCATTTCCCTTAGCAGGAACTGCTCAAGCCCTCCAAGGGCGCGCGCCGGGTGTTTCGGTATCCAGTGTTAACGGAGAGCCGGGAAAAGCGCCGAGAGTTCGGGTTCGCGGAGGGACGTCCATCAACGCAAGTTCCGATCCATTATATGTCGTGGACGGTTTCCCGGGTAGTACTCCTCCGGCTCCTGAAGATGTGGAATCCATCGAAATATTAAAGGATGCCTCCGCAACTGCCATCTACGGTTCAAGAGGAGCGAATGGCGTGATTATGATTACGACGAAAAAAGGGAAAATTGGTAAACCAATGGTCGAGTTCAATAACTCGGTGGCGACACAACAGGTCGGCAAAAGACTGGATCTGTTAAATGCATCCGAATTTGCGGCTTATATTAACGACGTTTATGTCAATGGCGGAAATAATAATGTTCCTTTTGCCAATCCTTCTTCTTTGGGCGAGGGAACTGACTGGCAAGATCTCGTTTTCAGAAATGGAAATTTACTGAGTAATCAATTGTCGGTATCTGGAGGAAGCGACAATATTCGCTACTACACGGCAGTTAATCACTATGGACAAAAAGGTACGGTGATCGAGTCTGACTTTCGACGATTCTCTGCTACCTCGAATTTGGATATGAAAGTTTCGGATCGAATTAAGATTGGGACTCGACTACTCTATAATCGTAATCTCCTCAATGGCGTGAGAACGCAGGAAAGTAGTAGCGGTACAACAGCGGCCGGCGTAATATCAGGCGCTTTGCGCTTTGAGCCTACACAGGGCGTGTATGATGACGCAGGGAATTATACTATAAAGAAGTTTGGGGATCCGCATGATAATCCGGTAGCGGCAGCGAAAGAGCGTCAGAACGAGGTGAAAACAGATTTGTTTCAAGGGAATGGATATTTGGAATTAACCCTACTCAAGGATTTAATCTTCCGCAGTACATTGGGATTACAAGTGAGTAATCAACGCACAGGTAATTATGTTTCTAAATTATTAGTGGAAGGTAGAAATGCTGGAGGTATCGGTTCGATTGCATCTCATAAAAATACCAATGTCATCAGTGAGAACTACTTGAACTATAATCTAAAGATTAATGAGGCAAATAATCTAGATGCAATGGTTGGATATTCCTACCAAAGCTCTAGAAATGAAACTTGGCAAGCCAATAATAGAAACTTTATCTCCGATAGCTTTTCTTATTGGAATTTGGGAGCGGGTTCAAACTACCAAAATGCGTCGTCTAATTTAGAAGACTGGATTATGTCTTCATTCTACGGACGTATCAACTATAATTTATTGGGAAGGTATCTATTTACCGCTACGGGACGCTATGATGGTTCTTCGCGCTTCGGTGAAAATAATAAATGGGCGTTCTTTCCATCTGCCGCATTTGCGTGGAATGTTAGCCAAGAGCCTTTTATGGAATCGGTTGAAGCAATATCCAACTTAAAGGTGAGAACCAGTTATGGTGAAACAGGGAATTCAGAGATCGGCTCTTATCAATCTTTAGCGCGCTATTCCTCGACGTTGACCACAATGGGCGGTGTTCCGGTTAATGCAGTGCGCCCCACCAATGTTGCCAACCCCAATTTAACATGGGAAACTACCAAGCAAACGGATGCCGGTATTGATATTGGGTTTTTAAAAAATCGGATCAACTTAACGGTAGACTATTACTACAAAAAAACAGTTGACTTGCTTTACTCCGTGCCCCTACCTATTTATTCGGGTTATACGGGATCTCTTCAAAACGTGGGAAGTGTAGAAAATAAAGGATGGGAGTTTGCCTTAGGAACGACAAACATTGATAAGGAATTCAAATGGAATACCGATTTCAATATTACGTTTAACAGGAATAAAATCTTAGAACTTCCAGGTGGCGATATTCTTTACAATACAATTCCTGGCCATATGCTTTCCACAGATTCGCAAATCTTGCGAGAAGGACAAGTGGTTGGCGCATTCTACGGATGGGTATTTGATGGCGTTTATCAACAAGGGGATGATTTTAGTCCACAACCGAGTAAGAAGCCGGGGGATGTAAAATATAGGGATATTTTCGGTCGTGATGCTTCTAATCATTTAGTTGCAGGAGCGGACGGTAAGGTGAATGCTGATGATAGAACCATTATCGGGAACCCGCATCCAGATTTTATCTTCGGCTTTAATAATGATTTTCGATACAAGAATTTTGATTTAAATATCTTCTTCCAAGGATCCTACGGCAATGATATGTTAAATATTACGCGGATGGAATTGGATTGGATGGCAGGGAAGGGTAATGCTACGAAAGATGCGTTAAATCGTTGGACACCAACCAATACCAACACGAATGTACCTCGCGCGAGTGCTTCAAATAATCCGGAAGTGTCGTCGAGATGGGTAGAGGATGGATCCTATTTGCGGTTGAAGAACTTAGCATTAGGCTATAACGTGCCAAAAACAGCAATTGCCAAGATGGGAATTGATCAACTTCGGTTCTTTGCAAGTGCACAAAATATATGGACTTGGACCAATTACTCTGGCTTCGATCCTGAAGTAAGTTTCCAAGATTCTAACCGTAACATCGGCTTGGACTACATGGGTTATCCCAACATCAAGTCATTTACATTTGGTATTAATGCAAGGTTTTAATTCGATTCTTTAAGTTATGAAAAAGATATTTAAGTTTTTTGTTATTGCTGGTTTGTGTGTGGTATCTGCTTCCTGTACGAAGTTGGACGAGCAACCGACCAGTATCTTAGTGCCCTCACAATATTTTAACACCGAGGCTGACGCCGAGGCTGCCGTAATGGGTATTTATAGTTTAGTGTCTAATGGTGATGGCTATGGTCGTCGTTTAACGATGGTATTGCAATTACTAGGTGACGATATGGACATTGGGGATATCGGTACACAATCGAGTCGTATCCAATTAAATAGTTTTACGCATGATGCCAGCAATCAGGATATTCTAGCCGTATGGCGTACCGCTTATTTAGGAATTGGTGCGGCAAATGCTGCAATTGATGGAATTCCGAAAGTACAAATGAATGAAGCAAAGAAAAATGCGTTGATCGCAGAGGCTCGAGTATTAAGAGCGCTTTTCTACTCGCACCTAGTGCAATTATTCGGGGATGTACCGTATATGGGGGCCAGTGTAACCGATCCGGCCACAGTTACGGACGTTGCAAGAACGAAAGCGGAAGAGGTTTATGGGCATATTATTGAAGATTGCAAATTTGGAATTGCCAATCTACCCAATACCTATACCGGTAATAACCGAGCGCGACCTTCAAAGGGTTCCGCACAAGCCTTACTTGCATCAATTTATATGATTCAAGGGAAGTGGGCAGAGGCCGCGACAGAGGCTGAAGCAATTATCAAAGCAGCGAGTACCTACAACTATGCGCTGGTCAGAGATTTTCAAGACCTTTGGAAAGCGGATTTGGGATTTCAATCTGAACATGTTTGGGTGGCAGACTTTGCAGGAAGTATAACTGGAGAGAATGCCTCAAACGTCGATTATACCGCTCCGATGACAGGTGTTCGTGATGCTGATATGCAGGGATGGAGTGTATTAGTGCCTTCAAATGGAATGTATACGAGTTTCTCCGATCAAGATTATCGTAAGAAAATAAGTTATCTGACAGAAACGCCAATCAAAGGAGTTATGACACCTTATACGAAGTTTCGATGGCCAAGGATTCACGCGGCTAAATGGTGCTTGTTTCCTGGCGAGAATGCCGCTGGTGATGGTTCGGATTCGGATATTAAACATGTTATCTTCCGTTATGCTGAAGTTCTACTAATGGCTGCTGAGGCCATTAATGAGAGTAAAGGGGGGCCTACACCGGAAGCTTATAGTTATTTAAATGCTGTTCGTGCGCGTGCTCGCTATACCCCGCAAGGTCAGCAAGCCTATCCAGCGGATGCGGCAGGCATGAATCAAGCTCAATTCCGTGCTGCGGTTCGTGAAGAACGTCGGGTAGAATTGGCTTTTGAATGGAAGAGATGGTACGACATTAAACGTTGGAACGTCGTCGTTGAATCATTCACAAAAGCGGATGCATTAGAAAAACAAGCAAATGTGAAAGAATATCACAAATTGTTACCTGTTCCTCAAGATGAGATCAATAGAAATGAGAATTTACTGCCACAAAATCCGGGCTATTAAACTTAGTTGTCTAATAATACATGGTTAGATATGATTAAATAAGCAAGATTGCGAATTAATCGAGAGGGTTGTCTGCACAGACAACCCTTCTTCATTTTCAAACTTAATAGTGTTGACAAAACGATATCGGGGAGATCTCGATCGGAGTCTAACAATTATGGAGAGGATTTTTTGTACTTCAATGATTACCCAATATTCGCTTTTTTAGGCCGCTGTTTTCTTTCAAACGGATAAGTAAACGATATTGATTTCCTTGTTTGATCGTCGAGGGATCATTGCTTATTATAATCTGCACAAGCTCTTTCTTATCTGGCAAGATATAAGAATTGGTTAATGAATTTTGTTGCCCGACTTCGGTATGAACTAATCGATAGTTAGCATCGTTGAGTTCTTGAAGAATTTGTTCGTAGAATGCTAGCTCGGAAGATTCCAAGAATATCCTGTTGTTCTTGGCCTTTTTGAAGTTAATCGTCCCTAGAATTTGCCCGTGACCGTTTTGATAAATTACCGAGTCCAATTTCAAGTCCTCATTCTTCCATGTTTTATAGAGCGAATATCCCTTTTTAAATATGGTTTGTTGAACTTCGCTGATAGGCATCATTCTAAGTTGCTTGAGCTCGTTCAAGTTGATGTCTTGAGCTTGAGCGTGGGTAAACTGCGAGATAATGATAGCAAGAAGAAGAAGTGATTTGTTCATTGCGGGAAATGCTATACTTGGAATAATTTATTAATTTCCAGTTGGGTTATGCTTTAACTTATTCTCCATATCGATATACTCACTGTCGCTCTTTAATCTGTAGGACTTAGCACGTACGGTAACTTTGAATTTCTTCTTCTTTTGGTCTACGATATATCTTGGATTTAATACCCCATCTGCTCCACTTTCAATTGCTTGACGTTCCGCCGCTAATAATGCCGCCTGCTTTAATTGATCCAGTGTATATTTTTTGAACTGCTTTTTATTTTCTACAGTGAAAATAGCATCCTTATCTAGAATAGTGTATTCATTTCTTTTTCAGCGTGTTGCTGATTTGGGTGGTTTGCGAATTAATGCTATTTTCTATGTTTTTTGATGATCCGCAGGAACTCAACAATAAACCAGTAGCAGCAATGGCAAGTGTTAATTTTAATGATTTCATAGTCAAAACTTGAATTAGATTAATAAATTTTAAGTCCCAAAAATCCGTTAATTCCTGTTTTTAGTACAAATTTTATGGGGATAGTTTCTCGGATAGTATTGAGGCCTACCTGCTGGATTAGACTTGAATTACCCACTGGGTAGTGAGTGTTAAGTGTTTGTAAGTGAGTTTGGTGTGTTGCTTTTTGAAGGTGTGTTTTTTAAATTGATCCGTATCAATGCTTGGGTAGCTTTCTAAAATTGGAAAAACAAGTTTGATAAAAATTGCTGCATTGAACCCTTAAAGCTTCAAAAAACTCATGATTTAAGGTATTTTTGTAATGAACATCTTTTATTATCCTACGAAAAACAAATCTACGACCTAACACGTATGAGCTGTTTTTACTTTTTTGAAGCACATGCAAAAGTCTTTATTAGTACTTTTTTTACATTGTTGTGTATTGTACTCAACGGCACAATCCATCGATCCCCTTGAACTTAAACGAAGTATATCGAGTCTGAATGACCAACATCAATATGATAAGTCAATTCTTAAACTGGAGCAGAT
>JBEBRI010000066.1:0-19174 GCA_040394915.1 Sphingobacterium sp. | reverse complement strand
TCGTCGTATACATCTTTAGCCCTGACGTGTAGATATCAATTTCATTCTCCGTAGCCCATTTCTCTAACCATTTTTCAACCGCGGTACGTAAATAGGAATCATTCGAACTACGGACTTCTTTATTGTTTAAATTTAAACCCAAAGAGTCCTTCGATAGTGTTTTTACTTCTTCGGCATTCAAAAAACCTTCTTTTTGCATCTGTCCTAAAACCACATTTCTACGCGACAACGCATTTTTAGGATTACGAATCGGATTGTATAGCGTCGTTCCCTTGAGCATCCCCACCAAAACCGCTGCTTCGTTGACCGTGATCTCTGACGGTAATTTATCAAAATAACGTACAGAAGCCGATTTAATCCCATAGGCGTTATTGCTAAAGGAAACCGTATTCAAATACATCGTAATAATCTCTTGCTTACTATATTTGTTTTCCAGCTTAAAGGCCGTCATCCACTCCTTGTATTTCGTTACTAAGAGTCCTACCCCAGGTACTTTACCCAGTAAACCCTGGGAATCTTGATAGCGGGTACGATAGAGATTTTTTGCTAATTGCTGTGTAATGGTACTAGCACCACGGTCGCTACCGCCAAATGTGGACAACAATCCACCAAATAAACCAATTACATCTACCCCATTGTGTTTGTAAAAACGAACATCTTCTGTCGCAATTAAAGCATTTATAATATTTGGAGAAATACTATCGAAAGGAACAGGATCACGGTCCTGCTTGTAATAACGACCAATCAAAACGGAGTCAGCAGTATACAGCTCGGAGGAAATATTTAAGCTGGGTAACAAAATCTCTTTCTTGGTAGGCGATGCACCAAACAAGCCTAGGAAGTTGATTTGTACGGCACAGGTGAATAAAATAACAAAATAGATAGCTATCAGTGCAATACGCAAGAATTTGTTTTTGACCCGTCTAAACATGAGGTAAATATGAGCAAAACTTTGGAAAAAACTGTATTAAAACGCTTAAAAATGTACTTAGGTCTAAAAATTAACGAATTTTAACAATTCGCTTTTGGGAGCACATTTCTCCTTGTGTATGAAGTGTTCAAGCCGCAAAAATTATACCTAAAATAAAATTTGCACAGCGATATATTGATCTTGATTAAATAATATTCGCTATTTTTACGATGATTTATAATCGGGGACATGTTAAGACAAACACTACAGCAAAAATTACTACAAAAATTATCGCCTCAGCAGATCCAATTTATCAAGCTACTTCAAGTGCCGACCGTCTCGTTAGACGCGCGGATCAAAGAAGAGCTCGAAGAAAACCCTGCATTAGAAGACGGCAGTTTAGCTAATATGAACGATCCTGTTGAGGAATACCCTGACAAAGATCCCGATGACGATTTTAATACCGATGAAAACAGCTACGAAGACGAATTCAGCGTAGATGAATATATTCAAGAAGACGACTACAAAGACTATGGATCAGGCTATGATTCAGATGATGACGATAATAAAAAGGAAATGCCCATCGCTATCCAAGATTCATTCTTTGAAAATCTTCAAAATCAACTTGACTTACTAGCCCTTTCTAATAAAGACTATTTAATAGGACAGCAAATAATCGGCAGTCTGGACGACGATGGATACCTACGTCGCCCTATCCCCTCCCTTATCGACGATTTAGCCTTCTCTCAAAATATTATTGTGGAAGAAAAAGACGTCGAAGAGATGCTTAAAATTATCCAAGAATTCGACCCCGCGGGTATTGGTGCGCGAAGTTTGCAGGAATGCTTAACCATTCAGCTACGCAAAAAAGATCAGGATAACACGACTATCCAAAAGGCAATGCAAGTAGTCGAAAACTACTTGGATGAGTTTACCAAAAAGCACTACGATAAGATTGAAAAACAACTAGGTGTTAATTCGGAAGAATTAAAGGATATTGTCAATGAAATATTAAAATTGAATCCAAAACCTGGAGATTCTGGGGCGGTAGCCGGAAAGCAACTGCATATCATTCCCGATTTTCATATTAGCAACAACGATGGTGTGCTCCATTTAACGTTAAATGGTAGAAATGCACCTGAACTACGCGTTTCCCGCTCCTATCAAGAAATGTTTGAGCATTATGAGAAAGCAGAGAAAAACGACAAAAAAATGCGCGAGGCTGTGCAATTTGTAAAGCAGAAACTAGATTCCGCGAAGTGGTTTATCGATGCTATCAAACAAAGACAACAGACATTGTTGAAAACAATGAATGCCATTATGGAATACCAATACGAGTATTTCCTCACCGGTGATGACCGTATGCTGAAGCCTATGATTCTAAAAGATATCGCTGATCGTATTGAGATGGATATATCAACAGTTTCCCGTGTTGCAAACTCCAAATATGTGCAAACTGAGTTCGGTACATTTCTTTTAAAATCATTCTTCTCCGAAGCTATTCAAACCGAATCCGGCGAAGAAGTATCCAATAAAGAAGTCAAGAAAATTCTAGAAGAATGTATCGCTAACGAAGACAAAAGAAAACCTCTTGCCGACGAAAAATTAACCGATATTCTTAAAGAAAAAGGATATTCAATCGCTAGACGTACCGTAGCAAAATATCGCGAAGCAATGAATATACCGGTAGCAAGGTTGAGAAAAGAACTGTAAAGTATTTAGTAGGTAGTATTTAGTAGTTGGTATTTAGTATTTAGTAGTTAGTAGGTAGAAGGTAGTAGTTAGTATTTAGTAGTTAGTATTTGGTAGTTAGTATTTGGTAGTTAGTATTTGGTATTTGGTATTTAGTATTTAGTGTTTAGTAGTTAGTATTTAGTAGTTAGAGCTTTGAAAGATACATTAACACCTACTAGGTTGAGGAGTACAAGAGTAGACTGTAAGCTTCTGATCTTTTGCTGCTGTATACTATCGTAGTTTATATATTCTATTCAAGTACCGAAGTCTGAAATTGCCTGTATAATTTATCTACTTCTTAGCATAAATTCACTTGCCTAAATTTTTTATTTGCATCATTCACATTCCTTATTACAATCCCCGACTTTAATTTTACTCCACTCATTACTAACAAGTTATTAAATAAGCGGAACTGATTTCATCAAAAAAATGAAATAAAATTTGGAAATAAAAAATAAAATCTACTAAATTTGTAGAGTATTCAGAATTGCAGTAGCAATACCAACCGAGTGAAGACACCGCGGTGGTAAAACAATACGGGTATTATGCCAAAATAAACGCGACAGCCTTTATTTCACCCTTTCTGAATGCAATTATGGTTCAACATCTTAAATCTTAATTGTATGTCAAACACAAAATCATTACAACAACATTTAGCCGAACAGTTCCACCACTACTCGACACAAGAATTAGTCGTTTTAAACAATGACATCGTCAAATCAAATTGGGGGCAAAGTAAATCTGCTTTCCGATCCGCTTTATTATCCGCACTCGCTAGACGCGGAATAGACCTCTCCGCAATCATCTCCAAAGAAGATGGGATTACCCTAATTCAGCGAGTCGCTGTAAAATTAGAAGAAAATCGGTTAGTTGTGGATTAGACATTAGATGTTAGATTTTAGACATTAGATGTTAGATTTTAGACATTAAATTTTGGACATAAGATTTTTAGACTTTAAAGTTTTGAGATTCCAGCGATAAGAAGAATTGTAATAACCATGATATTGGATGAGTAGTTTTAGCATTTTTTGATTTTTTCAACTTGGACTTAACATTTATCGTCTTATGTCTCATGTGCTATATCTAAAATCTAAGATCTAATGTCTAAAATCTAACATCTAATGTCTAAAATCTAATGTCTAACATCTAATGTCTAAAATCTAATATCTAACACTTTTCTCCCCTTCACTCAAAGCATACAAAGCAAAGGTTCCTAACCAATGCGTACCCATATAGTCATCTTTAGCAGATATATTAGCGATGGAATAGGCAATATGCTTCTCTGCGAGGAGACGTAATTGCTGGAGTTCGGGAACCTGTTTTGCTATTCCATAAAAACATGCTGCACGGCTATAATTTAAGCCATCGAGATGGATAAGTTTTCCATCCGTTCTATCCTTGACGGCGGCAGGCTCGAGCTTAAAGTTTTTATCAAACAAAACAGGCATAAATGTTTTTAGCCAAGCATTATACTCTTGCTTGTCCATGAGTTTACTCATTAAGAATGCCTCCTCTAAGCAGGGCGATAAAAAATCATTCCCACTAGGTTCGTAGGCGAGATTACAATTTATATCCTGCTTAAAATATCGAATGCCATGCTCTTTAATTGCAGCTTCGAAGGACTTGTCCCCCACTGTTCTTGCGTAATCGAGCGATAACGAAAGACCAAAAGCGGTATTATCATGTTGTCCTGTTCGGATTGGATAGAGCTGCTTGGGAAGATACGCTTTAAAACGCGCCACCAAAAGATCTACCAAGGGCTGTAATGCGGCTTGCCAACGCTTGGCATCGGGATCATTCCATGTATGCAATTCCTCTTGTAATTTAAATAACCAGGCCCATCCATACGTCCGCTCGAAAGCTAAATTATGCTCATTCTCGAAGAAAGCCTTCTCAATCGCCACATTCTCCGCTGTGATATGAGCATTTAACACTTGACGAACTTCCCCATTTGCATCAAGCTCGGGAAATTGCTTCATCAACTTAACAATAGACCAATAGCCATGCACGGATGAATGCCAATCGTAGCAACCATAAAACACCGGACGCAAGGCCTTGGGTGTCTTAAGATCGGCCGCCGAACCAATCGCTTGTCCCAATTTGTTTGGATATTCAACCTGTAGACAGTGTGTTGGTAAGGCAAAAATATCCTTCGCTAAAGTAGCAGTCAGGTGAGTTTGTTCGGTCTCCAGGTTGTCTTTCTGTTCGCTTTTCGGTTGACATGAAATAAACAGTCCGGTCAACAAGACTGACCCTATAAGTGATTTAAACATTCGTTTTTAATTTGGCTTTATATTTGAGTTATCTGCTGTAAATTTATAATAATTATAACAAAATAAACCGAAAGATGAATATCACAGATTTAATTTCCGGCGGTGTAGGATCACAAGCCATCAATAGCATTTCAGAAAAATTAGGCGTGGATAAGGATAAAGCTCAATATGTAGTTGCTGCCGCAGTTCCACTGATGATGTCCGCTTTGAACTACAATGCGAGCAAAAGCCCTGAGCAAGCCAACGGCATCCAAAACGCAATCGACAGCAAACATGATGGCAGTATTTTTGATAATCTTGGCGCTTTGTTCAATCAAGGTCCAACCGAAGATGAGGATAAAATTGTAAACCATATGTTTGGTAGAAATACAGACAACGTCAAAGAAACATTATCCGCCAAAACAGGTCTTGACGTCAAGAAGATTGCAGGAATCTTAGCCTTGGTAGCTCCCTTGGTGATGGGATATTTAGGTAAGAAAAAACAAGAAGGTGCTGGGCAATCAGAGTCCTCAGGCGGAATTGGCGATTTAATTGGTAGTGTGCTTGGCGGTGCGGGCGGCGCAGCTTCGGCTGGCGGTTTGGGTGGTATCTTAGGCAATATCCTTGGTGGATCCAACGACAATACCGCGCAACCTAGCGCAGGTGGTGGTTTAGGTGACCTTGTGGGTGATTTTTTCAATCAAGATAAAGACAAAGAATCTAAGGGAGGTATATTAGACGCTCTAACAGGAATGTTTGGTAAGTAAAAATAGCAAGTAATTCTTCAATTTAGGAGCCGTAGCGTATGCTACGGCTTTTTTATTAAGTCCCCCTTCGTATATTTGAGTCGATGAAAGAGAAAATAAGCTTCAAAAACGATTATTCGGAAGGCGCGCACCCCAGAATTTTAGAGCTATTGGTTCAATCCAACCTGCAGCAAGAAGCCGGGTACGGTTATGACAGTCTTAGCGAACAAGCTAAGGCCGCTATTCTTCGCTTCATAAACAATCAAGAAATGCCAATTTACTTTGTGGCTGGCGGCACCCAAGCAAATCTTCTCGTCATTAGCCACCTTTTGAAGCCATATGAATCAATCATTGCGACAGAAAGTGGACATATCCATGTACATGAAACTGGCGCAATCGAGGCTACAGGACATAAGATAAATACAGTCCCACATCGCAATGGCAAACTAACGCCCGACAATATCCTGAAGGTTATTTCAAGCCATACAGACGAGCATATGGTAAAACCTGCGATGGTCTATATTTCGCAAACTACGGAACTTGGCAGCATCTATAGCAAAGCTGAGCTACAAGAACTTTCGGACCTCTGCAAAGCATATGATTTAAAACTATTTATTGATGGCGCACGCATGGCTGCTGCCTTAAGTAGTGATCCCTACCAATTGACATTAAGTGATATTGCGCAATATGCGGACGTCTTTTATATCGGCGTCACAAAGAATGCTGGCTTACTCGGAGAAGCGATCGTATTTCCGAATGCCCTACTTGCCGAAGGGTTCCCCTACACATTAAAACAAAAAGGCGCATTAATGGCTAAAGGAAGGGTCTTAGGGGCACAATTTCTGGCCCTATTTGAAGATAATTTATACTTTGAACTAGGCAAACATGCCAATCAGCAAGCTATGCGTATCGCAAAAGCGCTAGAGGGCGCTGGATTTCGTTTCGCGCTACAAGCAGAAAGTAACCAATTATTCCCTATCCTACCCCAACAAATCATCGAAAGACTTTTGGAAGCATTTGAATTCTATGTTTGGGATTTCCTGGATGCCCATGAATCTATCGTTCGAATAGTCACTTCTTGGGCGAGTAATCCGACGGACGTAGATCTCTTTATTGCTAAGATTACCGAACTAAACAGCTAAGCTATTTATAACAATTCATTTATATTTTAGTATCTTAAACCTTATTGCTAGACGGAAAAATTTGATATGCCTACAGAATACGTAATTTTAGTTGACGAACAAGATAAACCACTTGGAGAAATGGAGAAGCAAGAAGCTCATTTGCAAAACAAAAAGCACCGAGCTTTCTCTGTTTTTTTACAAGACGCCGACGGAAAAATCATATTGCAAAAACGGGCTGCCGTTAAATACCATAGTCCCAATCTCTGGACCAATGCCTGTTGTGGGCACCCACGTCCAAATGAAAGCACGATTGATGCGGCAAAACGCAGAACTTTTGAAGAGCTTGGCATTGAAGTCGATATTCGTGAAATCTTCACCCTATCTTACGAAGAGAAACTCGCAAACGGCCTTTGGGAGAACGAATTTGATCATGTCTTCTTAGGTACCTATACCCAACCCATCGCACATTTCAATCGCGATGAAGTTAGCGACATCCGATCCGAATTTATCGAGGCAATAACGAAGGATGTTCAAACAAATCCCGATGAGTATACCTTCTGGTTTCAAAAAATCTTACCTAAATTAATTAGCTACCTTTAAGATTGTAGAACTTCAGCGTTCAAAAAACAATAAGGACATTTCAAAACAAATCTAAACAAGTAGTCAATACCTCAGAATAATATATTGACTACTACAAATAATGCCATATCATATTTTATAATCGTTTTTTATTTTTACTTTTGCAGACGTAAATTAATACCATTATAAATATTGAGGACTTCACTATTTTCGAAATTGTCGTCGTTTTTCCGCACGGAGTCTAGTCAAGACGCGTTACGAAACATTTTAACCATTCTAATTCCGAGTTTGGCGATATTCTTTTTTTGGGATGGACATATTGCCATTGCCTTTGCCGTGGGCGTCTTATTGGCTTCTCTAACGGACTTACCAGGCAATAAAACGGATAAGTTTACTACTGCTATATATTGTATTCCAATCTTCTTGGTTACAGCGCTCGCAACTTCCCTTGCCATTCACTTCGAATCTTGGACCATCGTCTTGTTACTTGGGATATTTGGCTTTTTATATACGATAATCGCACTATTAGGATTCCGTATTAATATTGTTGGCAATCTAGGCCTTATAGTCGCCAGCTTCACGATTGGATTACGTCCAGTTGACCCATTTGAATTCACGGTGTCCCTGACTATGGGTGCGATCTTTTTCTTTATTGTTTGTCTAGCCCAAGTTTATTTGTTTCCCCACCGCTCATTACGCTTTGCGGTTGAAGGCGGGATAAAAAATATGGCAAAATTAATCCGTCTGAAAATCGACTGTTACGATGAAGACGTCCCGCTTAACAAATCCTATAAACAGCTCAGTGCATTACATAGTCGCGTAAGCGACCAGTTAGAATCGGTCAGATCCATTCTACTACGCGACAAGCGTTTATTAGATGAGGGGAATGCTTATAGTAAACGCTGGTTAGGAAAACTTTACCAGCTCGTTGATCTTTACGAACTCTTGATGGCTGTTGATAACGATTATGAATCGATCAGACAGACATTAACCGGAGGGAAGACACTGGCAACCATCCGGCGATCTCTAGCGATCTTAGCCTTCGAAACGTCGAGAATGATGCATTCTACGCGGGACAAAACCTTCCGCGCCATCGGAACGGGGGAACTAAACAGGCTTTTCGCGCAACTAGATGTTGATCGCTCGCATGCTAACGAAGAGAAAGCGGCCTTAATAAATTCCATCAGCAAGCAACTCAATCAATTGGCCGATATTTTGCAAAACATCCACATTAGCAAAATTGCCACCGACGACTCGTGGATCGAATCAAAGAATTTTAAAGACTTCGTAGCGCCGCGGAGCAGCTTCCAAACCATCAGCACGAATCTGAATTTCAAATCGCCCATTTTCTCGTATGCCTTGCGGATGTCCGTGTTATTAATGGCCGCAGGCTTAATCGGTTTCTTGCTGCCTGAATATCGTTATGCCTCCTGGATTCTGTTGACTATAATTTTGGTGGCTCGCCCTAGTTATAACATCACTCAGAAAAGAAACTATCAACGTATTGTCGGCTCATTAATCGGTATTGGCATTAGCTTATTATTGTTGGTTTTTATTGAAAATACCTATCTGTTATTTGCGATCGCCGCACTTTGCTTATATCTCTTTTTACTATTCAATAAACCCAACTATTTGGTTTGCGTCATCTTTATTACCGTAACCATCCTTTTGGGGCAGAAATTACATGAGGGTGAGTTGCATGATCTATTAGGCAGCCGATTTGCCTTCACGCTGCTGGGGTCTATATTTGCGGTACTAGGTTGTCTTGCGATTCCAATCAACCATTATCGAAGCGTTGAACAAACAACCGCATCCCTCTTTAAACATTTCCGAGAATATACCGCTAAGATTCAAGAGAGTTATGATGCGCAGAATCTAAACCACTATGATCTTCGCTTGCTTCGAAAATTCGCTCAAGCCTCCCTTGCGCAAAGCTATGACTCCCTAGAACAATTTGCTAAAGAACCCTTGCGTGGAAAAGCTTTTAAGGCAGATATTCAGCATTTGCAAACACTTGCCTACCGAATTAATGCCTTGCTGGTTGGACTTTCGGTCAATATCACAAAATTGGGCCTCGCATGGGATTATGAAGCTATGAAGGCCAAATTAATGCATGTCGAGGGTTTAATTGAAGAATCTGAACAACTAGCTGCAAAACTTGCACAAAGGAAGCGCAATAGAGAGCGCGCCAAGATTCGCTTTCAGACCTCCAAATAAGCACATGCTGCATTTCTTCGCATAGGACAAGTAAACTTTGCATAGTATTTGAGCTATTGATTCGTACAAATGTGCACGCTATGGAAATCAATCAACACATCTCAAAAGCAATTTCGGAAGTTTTCGATCAGGTGTTACATCAGCTTGAAAATCTCGATGAACACAAATTAAACCAACAGCCCGCCGACGGAGGTTGGAGTATTGGCCAAACCGTTGAGCACATTCTCCGGAGTTCTACAGGCATACCGGATCAAAAAGTTCAAGTGTTTAATCGCGCTTATGATGAGCAGGTTCCAGCGCTAAAGAAGCTTTTCCTTGATCTAAGCGCTAAGTACCAATCGGACAGTTTCTTCCTTCCAAGGCAAGAAAACTATGAAATTAATGACTTAAAAAAGAAGATTATAGCAAATAAAACTAAACTAATTGTTGATATAAAAGATAAGGATTTGACCTTGCTTTGTATGGATCGGGAGTTTCCCCAGCTAGGTTTTCTGACGAGATTCGAATGGCTGATGGGCATTTCTACGCATATACAAAGACATGTGTATCAAATCGAGCGCATAAGAAAAGAGGTTGTTGCATAGTGTCAACAACCTCTTTTTATACTATGCTTATAGCGCTAAAACTTGACCTCGTTGTTTCAAAACCTTTTCTAATTCAGCATACTCAACCTGTTGAACAGGTATATTATTTTTTATTGCAAGAATCGCCGCTGCTGCAGAACTCTGTCCGAGAATCATAAAAACAGGCTCCATGCGGATCGACCCAAATGCAATATGACTACTGGAAAGACAGACTGGAACTAATAGATTCTGGCATTCTGCTTCTTTAGGCACTAATGCACCGTAGGAGATTTTATAAGGCTTCTTGGGGTGAACTCCGATATCGCCTTCATTTTGCACAAATCCATCCGCTTTGACATAACGCTGCACATTATGCGAATCCAATGTGTAAGACCCCATACCCACAGCATTATCGACAGCACGTTCGCTAAAAGTGTCATGCTCCGTCATCACATAATGCCCAACCATCCTTCTTGCTTCACGTACATAAAGTTGATGCGGCCAGTTTCCATTATCCTTAAACTCATCTTTGGCCAAACCCCATTTTGCGAATTCTTGTTGGACATCTTTTGGAATTGAGGGATCATTCGCGATGAAATACAGTAATCCTTGTTGATATTCTTCATGCGCTTTGATAATTTCCTCGCGGCGCTGATAACTTGCCTCCGGATAATCATAGTTCATTCCAATGAAATCAGTGCTAAAAGGGCCATGATTGTTCGTATCTGTTTTCCTGTTCGGAATGGGATCGAACTTTTCAAAGGTTTCTCTCCATCCCGATGCATACACGCGGGCCAATAGCTCGTAATTCTTCGGATTGTAGTTTTTCGGTTTTTTGAACGGAACCCGATTGGCCTCATGATCCGTCAAACAAAGACGGAAGCAATAGGCCTGGACGCGTTTATCCCCTTCGCCGTAAACCCCTGGATCCTCTGCCGATACACCAAACAGTAAGCCCGAACTTTTATCTCCCGGAATAACATAAGGAGAAATATCTGACTTAAACCAATGTCCATGATGCAGAACACCGACTTGAATACCGTTCCACTTCTCCCCGTAAACGCTGTTTGCCTCCCTTCCTACCTGATAAGAAACTCCGGCAAGTGCCATCAGATCACCTTCATAGGTCGCGTCGATAAACATTTTTCCGCGAAAAGTTTTCCCAGATAGCGTTTTAATGGACTGAATACGATTACCATCCATTACAATCCCCCCCTGATCACGATTAAGATATTCTTCACGTAGGACTTGTATCTTCTTATCTTTCACCCATGTTTCGAATACTTTCTCAGCAGCATGCGGTTCAAAAATCCACATGGTCCGATTAGTACCGTCAACTGCCGGCGTACCTTGTCCCTGATTTCCATACTCACTCTTTTTCTGCCAATTCCAAGACTTCTCTTGATCATAATGCATATAGATTTGATGATAGAACTCTCGAGCTAATCCGCCAATCACGGCCTTATTTCCGGTATCTGTGAACCCTAATCCGCCGCTCGACAGTCCTCCGAGATGCTTGTCCGGAGATACGACAATTACAGAGATACCGGAATTGACGGCTTCTACCGCTGCAGTTATAGCGGCGGACGTACCGCCATAGATAATCAAGTCAGCCGAGTACTCCTTCTTGGGGACCGTAAGGCCTAGAGCAATAAAGCCAACCAGACTGCATAGTAATGAATTGATTTTTCTCATAACTTAGATTTGATCAGTTTGGGGCACAAATAGGATGGCATTCGCGGCCACAATGCCTTGTGCGCCTTGATTTGTAATCTCTACATAGGGATTACTGTTCCCTTGATAAAAGGTAAATTCGCCTACCTCCACCCAAGTACTGCTTGTCTGTCCCTTTATTTCAACTTTCGAATAATCTAACACTTTATTCTCAGTAGACTTTCCATTGAAGATCACTAAGCTGTGTTTTGGGGCGCTCTCCGCCTTTTTTGGAAAATAGGTATAAACCTTGTACTTACCAGCTTTGAGTGGCTTAGAGGCCGTGAAACGTGCCGTAGAAGCTGTACTTCCAGTAGATTCCTTAAACGACATTCCAAATCCTCTACCCTTGCCTTCTGCCCAATCCCCCTTTAGGGTTACCTGTGCTGTATTGGATACGTGGATTAGCTCATCGGAATCCCGCTTGTCGGCTTTCGGATTTGACTTTAATACTTGCTTTATATCAGCAATCTTGACATCTTGAACCGGTATGTTTTTATCGATCGCAATGCCTGCTGCAACAGCTGCCGACTGGGCTAAAACCATAAATACGGGTTCCATTCGAATGGATCCAAAGGCGATATGACTGGAGGACAGGCAAACCGGCACTAAGAGATTATTTGCTTCTGCACGTTTCGGGGTAATGGAACGATAAGATATCGGAAAAGGTAAGAATCCACCAACCTCCACATTCCCTTCGTTCTTGACAAAGCCGTCTACCACTAATCGATCGCAATTATGGGAATCCATGGTGTATGCCGCGTAGCCAATATCATCTTGAACGACTTCTTTGGCTTGGCAGTGATTCTGCGTCATGACGACTTCCCCGACCATTCGACGAGCTTCGCGAATATAGAGTTGCGGAGTCCAATGGTTATTTTGTACAAACTCATCTTTTGGATAACCCCATTTTTGGATCTCCTCTCGAATCTGCTGTGGTACAGCAGGATCATTACCTACAAAATACAACAGTCCTTTGGTATAATCTTCGTGCGCCTTGATAATTTCTCTTCGACGCTTCCAATCCGCTTCAGGATAATCCCAGTTCATGCCGATCATATCTGTAGAAAAACCGTTTCTATTGTTAATATCTGTTTTTCCATTTGGCATTAAACTCCAGATGAATACATCCTGAATACTTTTCCAAGGTTGTAACTCTTTCTGACGCTTTAAAAGCTCATAGCGTTTTGCATCATAGTTGTCTGGTTTGCTAATTGGAATTCGATTTTCAGGAACGTTCGTCAAAGTAATCCGATAGTTATAGGCTTGTACTTTCTTATCACCTGTACCGTTAGGGAGTAGTTTTTCATTCGAAATCCCCCATAACAATCCGCTTGAGGGATTGCCTTTCACTTGATACGGATCAACGCCATTCGGGAATTGATGCCCATCTAAGAGTTGAACACCGTTGATTGTTTCTCCGTAGAGGCTATTGTCTTCGCGACCAACATGGTAAGAAACTCCTGAAGCTGCTAATAGATCGCCCTCGTAGGTACAATCCATAAATACTTTCGCCGCTACAGAACTTTTTCCTTCAGTAGAAGACAGTTCGATATCTTTGATGCTATTGCCATTTTTGTTCACCTTCACTAGAGGATGATTCAATAGCAATTGTACATTTGTCTTTCCGAGATAGTCTCTGAATATTTTTTCGGCGACTTTGGGTTCGAAAATCCATTGCTCAAAGGTCCCATAGTGTTTTCCAATCTTTCTATAGAAGTCCAGTGCAAGGCCAGTAACGACAAATTTATTTCCTATATCCGTCATCCCTAGGCCCCCGGAGCTCAGGCCGCCAATGTGATTAACGGGGTCTACAATAACGACTTTCTTTCCGGCCTTTGCGGCAGTATAAGCTGCCACCACGCCTGCTGAAGTCGCTCCATAGATACATAGATCGACTTCGATTTTCTTCTGTCCGAAAGCAACAGAAATACTTAAACAACAGAATGCAAATACTTTAAATATTTTCTTCATAACAATTTATTAAGGTTTAGCAAATTAATAACCTGGATTTTGTTCTAATTTCTGATTCGTTTCCATTTCAATATTTGGGATCGGCCATAGGTAATCGCGATCCTTATTGAACTTGCGGATTTCAATAACGCGCATTTGGGATTTATTGCTCACAAGGCTGTAGTCTACCCAGCCGTCATTATCAATTTTCGGGGCATTACTGATTATACCTTTTGGAATACGCCCCATAAAGGAACCATTTATAAACTTTTCAGCTAATCCCCAACGTCTTAAATCAACCATTCGAAAACCTTCATTGGCAAGCTCGTATAGGCGTTCTTTACGGACAATCGTTCTCAATTCTGCTTGGGTTTTACCCGCTGGTATGGCCGGCATTTCAACCGATGGGCGCTGACGAACCTGATTGATCGCATCATATACGGTTGCATCGATTTGATTTGCTTCGATCTTTGCCTCAGCATAATTTAACAAGACTTCCGCATAGCGCGCTTGCGTAATGTTCAACTCCGATTGCATCGTGAAATCTTTGTCTTTAAAGTCTACATATTTTTTCCACAGGTATCCCGAGAATGTCGCATAGGCATTTAAAGCATCCTGGTTATCGATGCGTTTAGGGATGGAGCCGCTGTAGCTGTAATCCCAACATTTGATACTATCCTTATGCGTTTCGAATTGGAATCCGAAAAACGTAGACCCAGGAAGTGCAACCGTAAAACCTAAACGCGGGTCTCTATTCTCAAATGGCTTCTGTGGATTGTATAAGGGTGATTTATCGATTTCTAAACCGTCGGTACATAGGTAAGCATCTACTAAAGCTTGAGAGGGTATTTTATTGGATGTACCTTGTGCATTTCTTGAGTTGAAATTACGTGCTGCACTGTGCGTCTTCGTGTTCTGTAAACGCAAATATTGGAATGCAAAGATAATTTCGTTTGATTTTTCACCTGCGTATTGAAATAATTCCTCGAAGTTGCTGTGTAGGCTGTAGGTTTTCGAATCCATCACTTCCTTAGCAGAAACAATTGCTTCTTCCCAACGTTTATCATTCAAAGCAGCGCGTGCACGAATTGCTAATGCCGCACCTTTGGTTGCACGCCCGACATCGATGCCGCTATAACTTGCGGGCAGATCTGCAGCAGCAGTTGTCAGCTCGGACAATATAAAGTCAACAACATCTTTCTTCGGACTTCTTGGCACCTGCGCTTCGGACAGACTCAGCCCTTTGTTCATAAGTGGGACAGCGCCAAAGAAATCCACCAGCATTTGGTAGGTAAAAGCGCGAATGAAGCGTGCTTCAGCGGCATAGCTTTTTAACTTTGTGGCGTCGACTTGTCCATCTAACTTCCCCATATTGTCTAGCACAAAGTTGCATTTACCGATCGTTTTGTAAGAGTTGGTCCATACGCTGAGGATATAGGCATTATTGCTATCGAAATCGCCGCGACCGATTGATTGCAGCGGGGAAGTATTTCTATCCCAACTAATATCAGAAGCGCAATCGAGCGTTAGATTTTGAGGAACATCATCAGTTGGGTGATAAGTCATGGATGCGTAAAGTCCATTGACCACTAACATTAACTCATCCTCGTTGTTAAAGTAGTTTTCATCTGAAGGCCCCGATAGCGGCTTTCTATCTAAATAATCGTCGCATGAGTTAAACAAGCAAAATACACTTGCAATCAATGTGATATATAAAAGTTTAAATACAATTTTCATGGTCTTTCAGCTTAAAATGTGATATCTAATCCAAAGGTATACACCTTCACTTGCGGGTAGAAAAATCCGGTACCCACAGGGGCTTCTACATCATAACCATCCCAGAACTTGTCGACGGAGAATAGATTGGAGCCGTTGACAAAGACTCGCAAACGATTAATTCCTATGCGGTCCATTGTTGAAGTGGGAAGCGTATAGCCCAACTGTACGTTCTTCACACGCAGGTAGGAAGCATTCTTCATCCAAAATTGTGATGACTGCGAATTGTTGTTCTGTCCAAAAGCTAGACGAGGGTATTTTGCATTTGGATTATCAGGTGTCCATCGATCTTTATTGTCTTCACGTATAGTACCTCCGATAGCCCCCGTTGTGGTGAAAGGCTGTATACCTGCTCCGTACAAATAACCATCAGCTTTTCCAACACCTTGTAATAAGAATCCAAAATCTATACCCTTATACATCATATTTGCATTTAACGAATAGGTCATTCGAGGCACCGTACTACCAATGATCAACTTGTCAGCCTCATTGATTAATCCGTCATCGTTTTGATCTTTATATTTCAAATCACCAGGTGCTAAGGTTCCGAATTGCTTTGCATGGTTGTCGATTTCTTCCTGTGTTTGGAAATATCCTTCTACCTCATAGCCAAGTATAGAACTAATTGCATAGCCCTCACGATGAACTAATAGACCTGTGTTTGAGATACCACGCAGATCTAATATTTTATTCTTGACGTCGGACAGGTTAAAGGTTAAGTCGTAACGAAATTCTCTATTTCGATCACTTCGATAATTTATTGCGACTTCCCATCCTCTATTTTCGACCACACCCGCATTTTGATTCGGTGCATTTAGACCCATTGTTAAGGGGATATCTAATTTTAAGAGGATGTCACTCGTCTTGCGATGGAAATAATCGGCGGTCAAACTGAAGTTTTTAAACAGGGTTAAGTCAATACCAATATTTTGTTCTTCGGTCGATTCCCAAGTGATTGCGGGATTTGACATGTTGTTCAAAGCTGCGGTATTGACAATGGCATTCCCCACATTAAACGATCCTAAATCTAGTGCAGAAACTGCAGGATATGGGCCAATATTCTGATTCCCTAATTTACCCCAGGATGCTCTTAACTTACCTTCATTTAACCAGGTTTTCGATTCTTCCATAAATGATTCCTCAGAGAAACGCCAGCCTGCGGATGCTGATGGGAAAAATCCATATCGGTTTCCTTTCAAGAAACGTGATGATCCATCGTATCGCGCATTTAGTTCTAGTAAGTAACGATCTTTAAAATTATAGTTGATCCGACTGAAAAAGGATTGTAATGCCCATTCTTCGGCAGTTCCTTCTGCAGATTGATTTAGTGCCGATCCCGTATTCAATACGGGGTAGTCAGGTAGTATGTAGGTATCCCGGAATCCTCTTAACATATCTTCATGGAAATCTTCACGGGATGCCCCTAGTAACCAGCTTAAGTTATGATCAGCAAAGGACTTATTGAAGGTCAGCGTTGCCCGCATATTATTAAACAATTGCTGCGTATGTCGTTCCGTCAATGCTGAACGTTGCGGCACGGCAAAGCTCTTGCTTCCATCGGGGTGATACGATTGCACCATCTCCCGGAAATTTTTATTGAGTGTTGTCGCGTATTTTGGAGCATAGTTTGCTTCTGCGGTCAACCAGGAAAAAGGTTTAAAAATTAAACTGGCATTTACTGCGCCCCAAGGGCCTTTTTCTGTTGCAATCCCGCCATCAGCGGCCGCAGAAACTGGGTTATTTCCGTTCCAGCCCAATCCCCAAGTTCCATTGGAGTTCCGAAAGGTTTGATTTGCAGGGATACTATTCATCCATTGGAACAGATCATCAATACTTTGAGCAGGCGATGTAATGACTGGGTTTACATATTGCAAATCGATCTTTGCTGCCAATTTCTCGTTGATTTCAATGTCTAGATTATTCCGTAAAGTATAGCGTTTGAAACCGCTATTTAGCATTAAGCCTTTTTGATCATAATAGCCGAACGATGCTAATGTTCTAACTTTATTAGATCCTGCATTTAGCGTTACGAAATGACTTTGTTGAAATCCAGACCCTAATAGCGATTCTTTCTGCCAATCGGTATTCGGATATTGGTCTGAGCTTCCGTCACCTTGCGCACGGTAGGCATCTAATACAGCTTCCGAATATAAGGGAGAACTACCAACGTTGGTGTAGGCTTCATTTGTCAAAAGCATATGATCGAGTGCGTTTACAAGCTTTGGCATATTCGTCGGACTCTGCCATCCGAAATAATTGTTGTAGGATAAGGCTACACGGTCACCTGTCCCTCTCTTTGTCGTGACGAGAATGACGCCATTAGCCGCTCTGGAACCATAGATTGAGGAAGAAGCGGCATCTTTCAGAATGGAAATTGACTCAATTAAATTAGGATCGATATTATTCACAGATCCTTCTACGCCATCAATAAGAACTAAAGGGTTCGCGTCGCTAAGGGTTCCAATACCGCGTATGCGAATGGTTGCTGCATCCGAGCCCGGCTTTCCCGACCGTTGAGTAACGGTTACCCCTGGCGCCATCCCCTGTAAAGCGGCCGATGTTTGTCCGACAGGACGGGTTTGTATATCTTTTCCGGAAACAGCGGAAACGGCTCCAGTTAGATTAACCTTCTTTTGAACACCGTAGCCTACAACGACTACCTCGTCCAAATCGTTTACAGCGGGAATTAACGCGATACTAAATTCACCGCTTTGACCAATTGGCTTTTCAACGGATTCATAACCTATCAGAGAAAAAACTAAACTCCCTTGTACATTAGCAATAACGAGTTCAAAATTTCCTTCTATATCTGTTATGGTGCCATTGTTGGTACCTTTTTCTGTGACTGAAACTCCAACTAACGGCTGGCCTTTCTCATCTGCAACACGGCCTTTAATTGTTCTTTGCAAGCGATCTAGTCTTTTGGCTTCCAATCGTTCTTCCCGTGTTGTTGGCGCAGGTTTCTTGGTCTTGGCGTTAATAAAGATGGTTTTATCATCGATTACATACGATAAGGGTTGATCTTTGAGAATGAGTTCTAAGAAACTTCTTAAGGTTAGGTTCTTCGCATCTAAGTTGACTGGTTTAGTTCGCTTCACGATATTGTTATCGTATAAGACCAAGAAATCGCTTTTTTTCTCTATAAAATTGAAAAGGTTTTCCAATCTGACAGCATTGGCTTTATAGGATAAGGTCTGCGAAAATGTCTCTGCACGCAGTTGAAAGCAACATAGTAAGGCAAAAATATAACATGCTTTAATAGACATAAGTATAAGCCTGTGAGTTGACACATGGGGAATAGGAAGCCAGGACCAGTAGGTTTTGGCCTTTCCTAAATTATTTTTCATAATATTGTAATCAGTAAGATTTATGATTCTGTTAGTAAATGCAATAGATCATAATGAAAGCGCCAGGGAGGTGGTAACGACACTTCCCTTTTGCTTTATCTTATCATGGTGGTGTACTGTTTCTTATCATAGTTATAAATTGGTTTTTATGTAAATGGGTTGTTTACTTAATTAAAAGTTTCCGATCTGTCTGAATCTCTGCTTTCACGCCGGTATTCTGGTTTAGGAAATCTAGAAAAGTAGACAGCTTCACTCCTCTG
>JBEBRI010000065.1:0-19271 GCA_040394915.1 Sphingobacterium sp. | reverse complement strand
AAGCAATTGCACAAGAGAAAGTTATTCAACTTAATGCATTGCCAAAAACGGCACAAGATTTTATGTCTTCACATTTTAATCATGAAAAAGTTTCGCTAGTGAAGTCGGAAAAAGATCTTCTTTCCCCGATTGAATATAAAGTCGTGTTAACCAATGGTACGAAGGTCGAATTCGATAAAAATGGGAATTGGACGGAAGTAGACGGTAAGAAAAGAGCCGTTCCTCAAGATATTGTCCCTGCATCCATTAAAGAACACGTTAAAAAGAGTTTCCCTAATAATGAAATTGTTCAGATTTCAAAAAGCAGTAGAGAAATTGAAGTGGAGTTAACAAGTGGTATCGACTTGAAATTCAACAAGAAGGGCAAGTTTATCAGAATTGACGATTAATTAGAATTTTAAACAAATTACTCAATATATAAGCATATGAAAAAGTTATTATTAAGTCTTAGCCTTGTTTTATCAATCGCGTTTTTAACGATGTCATGCGACAAAGAGACGGTTGTTACCGAGGGAGATCTACCAAACAGCGCTTCTCAATTTATCAACAGCAATTTCAATGGGGTTAAGATCCTATCTGTTGTTGAGGAGAAAGAGGGTTTATCAGGTAAAGAATTCGAAGTACTATTAGACAACGGAATCGAAATTAAATTTGATAAAAATGGCCAATGGTTAGATATCGATGCCGTTAATGATGCCTCTATCCTTCCCGACAATTTAATCCCTGCGGCTATCTTAGCTTATGTCAAAGAGAATTATCCGAATAGCGGCGTAAACAGCATCGAGCGAGAAAATTATGGTTTTGATATTGAATTGACGAACGGCCTAGATCTTGTGTTTGACAACGAAGGTAAGTTTGTACGAATTGATCCATAAGTATAAGGAAAGTATTAAACATAAAAAAGTCATTTGAACTATATTCAAATGACTTTTTTTTTCTACATGCTATAGATGCTTCTTTTTTAATTAGACAAGTAGCTTGCTTTAATTGTGATGTTCGCAGTTTTATTTCTGGACGTTGTGTTGAACGCTCCTCCGTACGAAAACTCTTCATTATCATTCTGTCCAGTAATTTGGAAAATTCCTAAATCTGCTTTTACTAAAGAGCCCAAAGAAGACCCCGCTTCTTTAGCAATATTTTCCGCGCGTACACGCGCATTAGCAGATGCTTGGGAGATCAACTTGAGCTTTAAATCTTCAAGGCCTGAGAAGTAATAATTCGGCGTGTTAGAGCTTAACTCTATCCCTTGAGAGATAAGCGTCGAAATTTCTCGAGAGGCATTATCAACTTTATTCAAATCTTTGGACTCCACACTGACATTTTGAGAAAGATTATAACCCGTGAACGTATTTGAAGAGTGTCCATTTGCGTCGGTGTAGTAACTGAACTCTCTATTAATGCTCACTGCATTAAAAAGAATCTCTTTTTCATTGATTCCTTTTTGCAAAAGAAAATTGCGAACTAAATCGCGATCACGCTTCAACTGCTCTGATGCCTCACTCAAATCCATCGATTTTCGACTATATGATGCGGACCATTTAACGATATCAGACGCAAAGTCTGTCTTCGCTCCTCCTGTCACATTAATTGTATTTGAATTTTTGTATTTGTATTTATAGGCATTTCCTAGAATTACGGCAAAAGCAATAAAGGCTATTGCGGCAATCGTGCTGATAATAATTCCTGCGTTTTTCATATGCTAAATCCGTTTTATATTAAAAATGTTATAGAGTGTTACTTTCTAAGTTAGCAATTTTTGATTAATATTGAGGCTACCTATATTTAACACATTTATGAAACAAAAGTACAGCCTTTTATTGCTGAGCCTATCACTGGTTTCAGGTATTTATGCACAAAAAAAACCTGTAGACCACTCTGTTTATGACAATTGGAAATCCATTAGTCGGGCAGAAATTAGTAAATCCGGTAATCTTATCCACTATACAATTAGTCCACAAGAGGGCGATGGGCTAACAGAAGTAAAGAACAATAAGAATCAATTACTGTTAAGTATCCCTCGCGGTACCGATCTTAGACTAACAGAGAACGAACAATTTCTGATAAGTACAATTAAGCCGTATTTCAAGGAAACGAGAGAAGCGAGAATTAAAAAGAAAAAGGGCGATGACCTCCCTAAGGACACATTATTGGTATATAACCTAGCAAAGAATACCGCTAATCGCTATCCTAATTTCAAAAGTTACCATATCAACAGAACCGGCAATAACTACATCGCCATTGCAAGTGAAGTCGTCATCCCTGCGAAGGTTGCAGAAAAGGATACTGTAACCGCAAAAGCCGTAGCGACTAAAAAAGAGAAACCTACGCCTGTCGTTCATTTGTTGCACTTGCCGACTGGTGATACAACAAACTTCATCAAAGCAGAGAATTTTCAAATCACCAATAATGAACGATATTTCCTTTTCACAAAAAAAGGAGCCGATAAGGATACGCTAAATGAAGCCGGACTATATTTATACGAGATCGCAACTAAGAAGCTGAAGAAAATCAGTAGTGGTAAAGGTAATTACAAGAACTTTACGTTCGATGATGACAACAATCAACTGACTTTCTTAGCGGATAAATCACCCGAAAAAGCACAGCTTAGGAATTTCAAACTCTATTATTACACAGCGAAACAAGATACAGCAACAATTTTAGCGGATCAAAAATCAAATGGTATTCCTGAAAATTGGTATATCTCTGGGGATGGCTCGTTAAGCTTTAGTAAATCGGGGAATAGACTATTCTTTGGGCTGGCGCCTATACCGCGGGTAAAAGATACAACCCTCGTAGATTTTGAGTCCGCGAGAGTCGATATTTGGCATTGGCAAGATGATTATATCCAGCCTGCGCAATTGTTAAATGCTCGTCGCGATCAATCGCGCAATTTCACGGCCATGATTCTTCCTAAACAGTCAGGAAAAGTGATTACATTGTCTGATGAGACGTTTAATCGCATTGGTTTGACCGAAGATGCCGACAACGAATGGGCAATAGCAACAAGTGATGTGGGATACCGAATTGCTTCTCAATGGGAAGGCGATACGAAATCAGATGTCTATGTCATTTCGTTACTGAGTGGAAAAACCAAACTTGTCTCAAAGAACTTTAATGGTTCTGCTTATCTTTCGCCAAAGGGTGATTATGTTGTCTATTTCAATAAAGGGAATGCAAATTGGTATAGCTATCATATCGAATCAGAAACGGTAAAGCAATTAAATGAGAGCCTGTCTGTAAGTTTCGTCAATGAGGAAAATGATGTTCCCGCACTCCCAAGCGCTTACGGTATCGCGGGTTGGTCCAAAGATGGAAAACAAGTCTACATTAATGATCGCTATGATATTTGGAAATTAAGCCTGGATGGAAAGAGCAAACTCAATTATACCCATGGTCAGGGACGAAAGGAATCGATCACCTATCGTTTTCAGAGATTAACACGCGAGGATAATCCTCGAATACGTATGACATATATTGATGACGCTGCTCCAATTTATATGACTGGATTTGATCAACGTAGTAAATACGCTGGACTGTATAAATTAGGGAAAAGGGATATACAACAATTATGGAGTGGACCTTATACCTACAAAATGCTTGCTGCAGATCAGAAAATCAACAACATTATCTATACGAAAGAAAATGCTCTTCAATCTCCAGATGTTTATATATTAACTGGCTTTAAAGATGAGCAACGATACACGAATATTAATCCACAGCAAGCAGATTACAATTGGTTAACGGCTGAAGTAGTGAAATGGACAACGCCAAAAGGATATGCAGCAGAAGGGATTTTATATAAGCCTGAGGATTTCGATCCCAATAAGAAGTACCCCATTATTGCCTACTTCTATGAAAAGATGACAGACGGTTTATATACCTACCAGGCTCCTGCTCCAACGGCATCCAGATTGAATTTAACGTACTTCGTCAGCAATGGTTATTTAGTGTTTACTCCGGACATCCGCTATGAAACCGGCTATCCTGGTAAATCAGCGGAAGAGTTCGTTAATTCAGGAATGCAGTATTTAGCGCGCAATAACAGCTGGGTTGACTCCACAAAAATGGGAATCCAAGGACAAAGCTGGGGTGGATATCAAGTTGCACACTTAATTACACGTACCAATATGTATGCGGCGGCATGGGCTGGTGCACCTGTCGTGAATATGACTTCTGCTTATGGTGGAATCCGTTGGGGAACGGGTATTTCCCGCCAATTTCAATATGAAAATACACAGAGTCGAATAGGTAAGACATTATGGGAAGCGCATGATTTATATATTGAAAACTCTCCCCTATTCTTTATGGATCGCGTTAATACACCGGTTGCAATTATGCATAACGACAACGACGGCGCTGTGCCATGGTATCAAGGTATCGAATTCTTCAGTGCATTGAGACGCTTGAATAAGCCCGTTTGGATGCTAAATTACAATGGCGATGGGCATAACTTGATGCTTCGTCAGAATAGAAAAGACATACAAATCCGCGAAGCGCAGTTCTTTGATCACTTCCTCAAAGGAGCGCCTGCTCCAAATTGGATAAAAAAAGGTGTCAAAGCAACTGAAAAAGGAATCGATTGGGGATTAGAAACCGAATAACTCCCACACAAACGATTAAAAATGCAGGAAATCGAGAAATATTTCCTGCATTTTTCATTTCCAGCAATCAACTTTTGTCATTTTTCATTTTTTTTTGAAAAAAAATGTTCGATTTCCGTGTTTTTCATATATTTTTGAAAAGTTTTACAGAAAAACATAATTTAATCAACATAAACAAAGGGATATATAATTAGAAAACCATGTCAAACAGCAGATTTAAAGCAGTTGAAGAAGCAACGAAACATATTTTCAGCGCAAAATCAAACGTAAAAGCACAAAGAGCAGTAAACATTTATGGTAAAAATGTTTTCACTATCGTTAAGATGAGAGAATATTTGCCGAAGACAGTTTATAAAGAATTAACAACTGCGATTGAAGAAGGAAAGCAAATCACGCACGAGATGGCAGAATATATTGCGCAAGCGATGAAAGCATGGGCAATTGAAAATGAAGCTACACACTATACACACTGGTTTCAACCATTAACGGGATCGACTGCTGAAAAACATGACTCTTTCTTCGAACCTGATTCTGATGGAAGTGCCATTGAGAAATTCACTGCTGATGCATTAGTTCAACAAGAACCGGATGCCTCTTCATTCCCGAACGGTGGTATTCGTAATACATTTGAAGCAAGAGGCTATACGGCATGGGATCCTTCCTCGCCAGCATTTATTTTTGAATCTTCATCTGGTAAAACCCTTTGTATCCCTACTGTATTTGTTTCTTATACTGGAGAATCTTTAGACTACAAAGCGCCCCTTTTAAAAGCGATTGCTTCTATCGACAAAGCCGCAACAGATGTTGCTCAATATTTTGATAAATCTGTAACTAAGGTTAACGCATCCTTAGGTATCGAACAAGAATACTTCCTAGTCGATCTTGCATTATATAATGCGCGTCCTGACTTACAATTAACTGGTCGTACGTTATTTGGTCATATCTCTGCCAAGGGACAACAGTTAGAAGACCACTATTTCGGAGCGATTCCTGAGCGCGTGTTAGCGTATATGGTTGATTTAGAAAATGAATCCTTGAAACTTGGTATTCCATTGAAGACTCGCCACAATGAGGTTGCACCTTCTCAATTCGAGTGCGCCCCAATGTTCGAAGAAATCAACCTCGCAATTGACCATAACCAATTGTTGATGAATGTAATGGAGCAAGTGGCTTTACGTCATAACTTCAAAGTGTTATTACACGAGAAACCTTACTCAGGTGTCAATGGCTCTGGTAAGCACAATAACTGGTCTTTAATCACCAATACGGGCGTAAACTTACTTTCGCCAGGAAAGACACCTAAGAACAACTTGATGTTCTTAACGTTCTTCGTAAACACGATCAAAGCGGTATTTGAACATGCTGATTTATTACGCGCATCAATTGCAAGTCACTCCAACGACCACCGTCTAGGGGCAAATGAAGCTCCGCCTGCTATTATTTCGATCTTCTTAGGCTCTCAATTAGATGAAATCTTAGAAGAGGTTGAATCGGCTCGCGTGGCGAAGAAAGTGAAATCTGAAGCGAACTTATGGCACGGAATTCCTAAGATTCCTGATTTGAAACTGGATAACACAGACAGAAACCGCACATCTCCTTTCGCCTTCACAGGGAACAAGTTCGAATTCCGCGCTGTTGGTTCATCGGCAAACTCGGCACTTCCAATGACAGTATTGAATGCGATTGTTGCAACGCAATTAATTGAGTTTAAAGCGGAAGTTGATAAGCAAATCAAAAAAGGAACGAAAAAAGACTTAGCGATCTTGAATGTTGTTCGTAAATATATTAAAGAGTCTAAAGCAATCCGTTTTGAAGGAAATGGATATAGCGAAGAGTGGGAAATTGAAGCTGCGGCTCGCGGATTGTCGAACATCAAATCAACTCCTAAGGCACTTGATGTTTATGTAACTCCTGAATCATTAGAGTTGTTTGAGAAATTGGGTATCTACAACAAACGTGAGTCAGAAGCTAGACATGAAATTCTTTTGGAAAACTTCTTTAAGAAGTTACAAATCGAAGCGCGTGTGATTGGCGAAATTGTTACGAGTCAAATTGCTCCTGCATGTATTACGTACCAAAATGAATTGATCGAGAATGTGAAAGGATTAAAAGACCTTGGTTTACCAAAAGAATCATACAGTTCACAGTTAAACTATTTAGAGCGTATCTCTAAACATGTAAACACTATTCTTGAGAAAGCTGAAGAAATGCGTCAAGCACGTAAAAAAGCAAATACTATCGATGATATTCGTGAGAGAGCAATCGCTTACGATGAGGTCGTAAAACCGTTCTTCGATGAAATTCGCTACCACGTAAATAAACTAGAAAAATTAGTAGATGACGCTAAATGGCCTCTACCTAAATTACGTGAATTATTATTTATTCACTAAAAAATACAACTTCTAGAGTAAATAGCCGTGTAAGACACGGCTATTTTTATTTATCGCTTATATCCGCGACCCCTACCTTGAAAAAAGACGTATTAAATGGAAATAAACGATTAAATAGCAAGCATTATAAAAAACAATAGCCTGGCAGTTTGCTTTCCATCAATGAAAACAGCAATTTTATAGAAACATTAATCAAATTGCGGAAGAATGAAATTATATAGCATTGATACAGGATTTTTCAAATTAGATGGCGGCGCTATGTTTGGCGTTGTGCCAAAATCCATTTGGCAAAAGACAAATCCTGCAGACAGCAACAACCTTTGTACATGGGCTACTCGCCTGCTTTTGATTGAAGATGGAAAACGTCTAACATTGGTTGACACCGCATTAGGAGATAAACAAGACGCTAAATTCTTCGGACATTATTTCCTTCACGGTGATGATACGCTCGATAAGTCTTTAGCAAAGTATGGCTTCCATCGCGATGATATTACCGATGTAATCTTAACCCATTTACACTTCGACCATTGCGGAGGAGCCATTCTTCGTGAAGGCGAAAGACTTGTTCCTGCATTTAAAAATGCGCGTTTCTGGTCAAATGAAAAGCATTGGCGATGGGCAACTGTGAACCCTAATCCTAGAGAAAAAGCTTCCTTCTTGACAGAAAACATACTGCCGATTCAAGAATCAGGACAGTTGCACTTTATCTCCGAAGAGCAGCCACAATACGATACCGAAATCCGAATGCGCTTTGCTTATGGACATACGGAAGCCATGATGTTACCACAAATAACCTATAAAGACAAAACGCTTCTATACATGGCCGATTTACTGCCCTCTGTCGGGCATATCCCCCTAGCCTATGTTATGAGTTACGATGTTCGCCCGCTGGTAACAATGGATGAACGAAAATCATATTGGCAAGAAATTGTAGACAAGGAATACATTCTGTTTTTAGAGCATGATTCGGTACACGAATGCTGTACCCTGCAACATACAGAAAAAGGAATACGTGTAAAAGACACTTTTAAATTAGCCGATCTTGGATAACGCTATTGTCAACTTATTATGTCTGTAGACCTTAAGAAACGCTTCGATCGCATCGTCGATATCCTTATCCAATTGCAGTCGAAACGCATCGTACGAGCACAAGAACTGGCCGATCGATTTGACGTCAGTTTACGAACGATTTATCGCGACATGAAGAGTCTAGAGCAAGCGGGTGTACCATTAATCGGTGAAGCTGGCACTGGTTATTCCATTATGGAGGGTTATAAACTACCACCCGTAAGTTTTAGTAAAGAAGAGGCTTTATCCTTTGTCGCTACCGAAAAGTTAACACAAAAATTCTTAGATAAAGAAAGTGCAAAACAATATAGTGCTGCTCTGTTGAAGATAAAAGCAATCCTAAAATCGCACGATAAGGACTTGTTATCTACAGTGGAAAATCAGATTATCATGCAACAGCAGTCTATGCCTCCCTTTCTAGAACAGGTACCCCATGCACTGAGCAGCACCTTAGGGAGCATCTCCCACAAGAAACAGCTTTTTGTTAAGTACCAAGGAATTAATGATGAGGAGGGCAAAGAGCGTACGATTGAACCTATCGGTATCTATCATGAGGGTGGATTTTGGTATATTGTAGCTTATTGTCTTATTCGACAAGACTTTCGGCAATTTCGGAGTGATAGAATACAAGAAGCAAACCTAACTGACAACAATTTCAGCAAGGAACATATGTCCATTGCTGAATATCTAAAAAATCATAAAAACAGCGAAAGACCAAAGACCACTGTCAAACTCATTATGGGTAAGAAAGTCGCCAATCACTTAAAGTGGGAACGAAAGCATTACGGCTTCGAATCTGAAAGAATAATCGAAGACCAAGTTGAAATGACCTTTCAAAGTAAAGATATTGAAATTGAATTCCCACGATGGATGATGATGTTCGCAGATTTCGTCAGCATCATCGAGCCGGCAGAACTCAAGCAAAACCTGAAAAATATACTCGAGCAGGCTATTAAAAACATCAATAAATAAGAGGCAACAAATCATCCATTGCCTCTTAATTTATCTCCTAATTATAGCCAGGATTCTGCGTTAACAACTCGTTCTTGTCAATCTCATCTTGAGGAATCGGCAGTAAATAATCCTTATCCGTGAACACCGCCTTTTTCCAAACCACTTTCTTGTAGGTTTTCACACCTGTAGCTATATTCTTTCGAATATCCATGCGCAAAAAGTCTGTATTCAGAACTTTTGGAGCAATCTTCCAACGTCGAAGATCATACCAACGGTGCATTTCAAAAACCAACTCAACCCTGCGCTCATTTACGATACGATCAAATAAGGCCGAACCGGAAGTGTTTACAGGAATATTTGGTTGACGAACACTCGCGCGACTACGTACCATATTTAAATAATCACGTGCAACTTGTTCATTCCCCAAGAAATAGTTCGCCTCAGCGAAGTTTAATAGAATCTCCGCATAGCGAAAAAATGTCCAAGGCGTTTGTGACATATTGGATGAACTCGGATTGTTAATCCGCTCATTGACAAACTTTCTCGGATAATAACCTGTCTCCGATGCATTCCAAGGTGAAATTGGCCCTTCATTGGAATCCTTTCCACCCGGTAAAAAAGTCTCTACTTCCCGCCCCTTCCACAGCATCCCATCGTGTAGTATTGTCGCATAGAATCGCGGATCTCGATCTTTATAGGGATCTTGATCATTATAGAGTGGATCATCCTCTGGTAGTAATCCGCGTGTTGTTTCAAAATCGTCGACCAAGTTCTGCAAAGGATGTATCTGCCCAAATCCATTATAGCCATTGGGATAAGAAGCAAGCTCTAAATACACTGCTTCCGGACTGATTAATTGGTTGAATGGGCGCTGCCAAATCGATTCCGAATTGTAGATATTCTCTTCCAGAAAATAGGTGCGATAATCAGGGAATAAACTATACTTCCCTAAATCAATCACATCCTTTGCAGCATTTGCGGCAGCTTCCCACAAAGCTCGATCATTTTGCGGATTATTTAGCGGGCTCGCACGATACAACATAGCCCGAGACTTCAATGCCATAGCAGCTCCCTTGCTAATTCTACCTTTATTTGCCGCGTCATAATCCAGGGGAAGTAAGTTAATAGCTTCTTCCACCTCCTTCAACAGAAAAACCATCACCTCGTTATACGTATTGCGTTTGAGTTTGAAATCATCTTTCAAATTAAATGGTTTCGTAATTAAGGGAACTCCACCAAACAAACTAATCAATTCAAAATAACATTTCGCGCGAATGACTTTCATTTCGCCGATCATACGATCGCGAGTCTCTGGGGTCAATTCTTTACTACGTTCACGTTCTATATTTTGAAAGAAAATATTGGTCCGATTGATGGTAGTCCAGTAGTTTTGATTTGTATTCGTTCCAGTTGCTACTGCACTCCAATAATTAGCAATACCTAAATTATCGGCCGTCAGATTGCCTCCCCAATAGGCATAAAGCCATGCATTATTTCTTGCATTCAACTCATCAACCATCACCGATAGATTATAAAAACTATAGCGAAATCCATTAGGGATTGATCGATAGGTACTCGATACAAAAGTTTCAATTAATGCTGGATCATCCCAAATGGCATCCTCACTAAAGCGGTCACTGGGTACGGTATCCAGCACATCCATATCACATGAAACCAATGAAAAACAGCTAACTACAAAGACTAACCATCTTCTAGCATTTGACAATATATATTTTTTCATAACGTAAATTCTTAAAAGGCAACACTCAAACCGATATTAAACACCTTGCTTTGCGGATAGAAAGTACCGCGGTCGGAAGCACCCTCAGGGTCATACCATTTGATCTCCGATAATGTAAATAGGTTATTCCCATTCACAAAAATGCGAGCGCTACTCAACTTCAGTTGGCTAATCAAGTTTTGATCTAAATCATATCCAAATTCTAAGGTCTTCAAGCGCAAGAAGGATGCGTTCTGTAACCAAAAGGTACTCACCAGTGCACTTGGCTCACCAGGGCTCGTTAAAGTAGGAACACGCGGATATTTGGAATCCATGCTACCTGGACGCCAGCGATTGACGATCAGATCTTCCAAACCATTCACGCCAATTCTAGCATTCTGATGAAAGTATTGCCATGCCTTTGCTTGGCCTGCAAAATTCATAAACAAAGAAAAGTTCCGATACTGAAAATGAGCATTCAAACCGAAAGTGAGCTGAGGAATGTTAGAACGGTCCATACGCACCCGATCCCCAGCATCAATAACCCCATTGCCGTTGATATCCTGGTATTGTAAATCGCCAACTTTCGAACCCGGAAAGATAGGTGTACCGCTAAGTTGTTCCTCCGTACGGATAACACCCATAGCCTGATAATACAGCTCGGCACCAACCAGCTTTCCTTCCGCCTTTTGGTAATCTGGCACATTGCTCGCTTCACTTAAGCTGATTACCTTATTTTTTGAATAACCAAAATTACCACCTATACTAAATTTAAATTCTCTCGCCCCCAAACGAATGTATTTCAAACTTGTTTCAATCCCTCTATTTTCTACCTCTCCAATGTTTTCTGCCGGTAGGGATAAAGAAGTATATGCAGGGATTTCTAAGTCGCGCAATGCGAGGATATTGGATCGATTTTGATTGAACATATCGAAGGTCAATTCAACTGTTCTATTAAGGAAAGAGGCATCCAAACCAATATTAGAAATTGTAGCGACCTCCCAAGTTATATCCGGGTTAGGTGTCACATTCGGAATAGAACCTAAACTTGACTTCGGTGTTTGACCAAAATGATAACCATATTGAAGTCCTAAATTATAGGAAGCTAAATATTGATATGGATTAATCTGATCGTTACCCAACTGCCCAACAGAACCTCTAATTTTTAAATCATTAACTAGAGTGGATTCCGGAAAAAGATCCTTTGAAGCGACCCATGCAACAGAGATACCTGGAAAAAAACCAAAACGTTTCTTCGGCGCAAAGGCATAGGAGCCATCAATTCGAGCATTCATATCGACGAGGTATTTCTCCTTGTAGTTATAACTCAGGCGTCCGAACACACTCTGCCTGCCGAAGTCATACGACATGCCATCCGACTCTTGGGTTGCCGGATCTCCAGCAAACAACTCATCAATCGTTGTTGACAAAAAGTTCCGACGAAAACTCCTTTGATAATTGGACTTCGAACTGGATTGCTCGCCAGCAACAAATGCGCTAATGAAATGATCTTTAAACGTCCGGTGGTAGCTTAACTTCAAATTATAAAACATACCGTCACTCTTATCTGTACGGATGTTCAAATCAGGACTCACAATAGCCCCTCCAGTCATCGGAATATAGCTATCGTTCGCCGAATCATAGTTATATACCGTCCACGGTGTCCGCCAATTCTTGTTGAAACCATAGCCATCCGTATATACCAAATAGCCATTAAGTTCTAAGCCTTCGACTTTAGGTATTTTCCAATTGAACCCCCCTTTAATATTATAATTCTTGTCTACAATACTATTTTTCCCTGAAGCGTCGCTTGCCATCACTGAAGGATTGTATCCATTTTCAATGCCGGCGGAAGGTAGACCATTTTCATAATATACGGGAACCATCGGAAGTCCATTTAGCCAATACCAAGGATCGACGGTTCCTGGACGAACACGATTATTGTAGACTGAATTCAAGTCAACTGATACCGTAAAGTCTTTGGTGATATCCGCATCAATATTGGACCGCACGGTAAAGCCATCATAGTCGTGAATACCCTTCTTAAATATACTATTTTGATTGCTGTAAGAACCCGAAATCGAATATCGAACCTTCTCACTGCCGCCTCGCAAATTCAGGTTGTGGATCTGCTGCGTAGAAATATTTTTTAGCACCTCTTCATACCAATTGATATTGGGATAATTCGGATCGTTACCAAGTCGGAATTTTTCAATCTCTGCCTCGGTGTACCGCGGATCCTGACCGCTTTGAGTCAGCAAGTCATTCACATAGTCTGCAAACACTGCCGAGCTCGCGAGCTTCGGTGTACGTGTGGGCTGGCTCATGCCTATATTCATCGAATAATTAATAAGCGGTTTTCCAGATTTCCCACGCTTTGTCGTAATTAAGATAACCCCATTAGCAGCCTGAGCACCGTAGATGGCAGCAGACGCGTCTTTTAAAATATTGATTGACTCAATATCGTTTTGATTGATTCGCTGCCAGCCTGAGGGATTCTGAATCCCATCCACAACCACGAGCGGACTCGTCGTTCCAGTGGTGTTTACACCACGAATCAATAAAGACGAAACATCAGCGCCGGGCTCCCCTGAACGGTTTAGAGCTACCAACCCAGGCATTAGTCCAGCAAGCGAATTCGTCACACTGACTGCGGGGCTTCGCTTTAATACATCTCCCTGAACAGAAGCGACAGAGCCGGTCAAGGTAGCTTTCTTTTGAACACCATACCCTACCACAACAACCTCATCCAACCCTTCGCTCGAGCGCTCCATCGCAATTCGAAGGTCGGTGCTTTCCGTACCAACGGGTAGTTCATATTTCGCGAAATTCAACATCGAAAATATAAGCACATCTCCCCGATTGGCAGCAATCGTGAAATGGCCTTCCGAATTTGTAACTGTGCTTCCTTGCTTTCCTTTCAAAGAAACCGTTACACCAACTAGGGGTTCATCTGTATCCGATGCAACAACCCTTCCTTGAACGCTTTGTTGAGTCCAAAGCACAGCGCTGGAAATTCCAGATCCGAGTAAGAAATGGCTATGAGCTATCGAATGGGATGAGAATGCCAAAATTGGTACAATAAGTACTAAACTGATTTTTCTCATAATTCTTGATTTATTGGCGATTTAATATAAGTGCCTGTGATCGAGCACCTAGGTTATACAATATTAAAAATTAAACTGCAACAACTTGACTATACATGTTCTATTTTTTAACGCAATCGTTGCCGACGATTTTTTTTATTTATCCCAATAATTTCAATAAACTTGTACTGTAAATCACCTGTTTACTTACCTAATAACCGATAGATTATGAGCGCATTTTTGAAATCTTCTTCCTTATTTCTGTTTGGTGCATCCACCTTTCTCATGGCGAGTTCCTTTCACACATCTGCTAAACTTAACCCTATGTCAAAGAACAACGATAGCATCCCATTAATCATCAACGAATCCGACTATGATGTTTTATCGAACACCCTCACACTTGAAGCAGCGCGACAATTCAAAAAATTTATCGCACCTCAAAATCTAACACAGTGGGAAAAGCGAAAAGCCGCCATCCAGCAGTTTATTCAAGAGAAAACAAACTACAAGCGATTTCCGGAACTTCCCTTAGCTTATACCGAACACAAGACGCAAGAATTTAAAGGTTTCTTTCTCAAGAATATCACATTCCAAACCCGCCCCAATACCTTCACCACTGCGAATCTATACCTTCCGGAAGGCAAAGGTCCATTCCCTGCAGTACTCGTGATGATGGGACATTCTAGGAATGGTAAGTTTTATGAAAATTACCAACTCTTAGGACAAGACTTAGCAAAAAACGGCTACGTCGCATTACTTGTCGATCCTTGGGGTGCCGGCGAGCGTAGCACTGAACATTTAAATTTTGAGTACCACGGCTCCCACATGGGGGGACACTTAATCGATGTTGGCGAGACATTAATGGGGATGCAGATTACCGATAATATCCGCGCCATCGATTTACTCTCCTCGCTAAGCTATGTCGACAAAAATTTGATCGCCGCAACCGGCGCCAGTGGCGGTGGGAATCAAACGATGTGGATTTCAGCCGTCGACGATCGCATCCAAGCTGCCATCCCTGTTGTATCTGTCGGAACATTCGAATCCTATGTCATGAATGCAAATTGCATCTGCGAATTACTACCCGACGGCCTGACCTTCTTAGAAGAATCTGAAATACTGGGGCTAGTGGCGCCGCGAAAATTAAGCCTCTTCAATGCACTGCACGATAGCAATAAAGCATTCTTCCCAAGTGAAATGTTCAGATCTTATAGAATGGCCAATCAAATCTACAAGCTCCATAATGCAGAATCTAATCTCTCTTATCAGTTGTTTAATACCACCCATGGTTATTGGGCCGATCAACGTAGAGCAATGATTAGCTGGTTTAATGAACACCTTCTCAACAAAAGCGCAGCAACCAGGGGAAATTATCCGAGTTTATCAACCCTGAGTCAAGAGACCTTACAGGTGTTTGAAAAGGGAAAAAGAGTTCCTGAGGTTTTAACCACCGAAGCTTACTGCCAACAGACTGCCGAAGCCTTGCTAAAAAATATAGATGTGAAGAAAATAAACCCTGAAGAGCATCTTCAAGTTCTGCGGCAGCACTTACAAATTGACGCTTGGGAACCCAAGGTCTACAAAAACACGAAAGTAGAAATCAATGAGACCTGGAGCAAATATCATATCGCTTTATCGAATCATCATGAATTAGTCGCATTGGTGAGTAATCCCTCTAAATCGACTAAATTCAAGCTTATATTTGCGGCAGAACTCAGCAAAAGAGAGCTAAACGATATGGTTCGCAAACACCGCGAAGCAGGCTATGGAATATTACTTGCAGATTTAACGGGTCTCGGTATCCAAGCCTCCAGCGTAGGTCAGAAATTTGATAATGGACTCCCAAAGTTGCATACGCTGTCACGATCCCAACACTGGCTCGGACGCAGTATGATGGGGCTGTGGACTGAAGAAATTGCTGATTTAGCAAATTTCGCAAAGCAGCAACTTGGCGCTCAAACAATCGACATTCAAGCGCATAAAGAACTGGGTGTTGCAGCCATTCTAGCCTCCGCACTTCATAAGCAAATAAATCAGGTGGATACTTACGATACCCCAATTACCTATGTTGTTCGAAAAGCCAAGTTAGATAGCTATTTCAGCCAGGCGATCCATATTCCGAGCATTATCAACTGGGGCGATTTAACATTAGCAGCCGCGTTAGCGCAGGCCGATATTCATATGCACAATATTCGCGATATTGCTGGCGATCCATTTAATGCGAAGGATATAGAACTGGAAAACGCAAAAATTAAAAGTTACAAAACAGCGCAAAAATCGAAGAGCAAAGTACTTCTGAACAATTAAAATCAATGTTAGCATATAAGGTAGAATAAGGCACCCGAGGGTGCCTTTAATTTTACTTTCTAAATCGTTGATTAAGCAGCTTACTAAGTAAGAAGCTAATCGTAGACCCGATCACCGTTAGAACCATGGTACTTAGCATATCATGAAGCGATAAGCTTACGCCAAAGGAACAGACGGTACCTCCAAGCGTACCCATTGGCACCGGTTTAAAAATATCCATACCCCTTGTTTTTTGGTCCTTTCTTACGCTTATCATTGCCTATCATCTCCAACAATTGCAATAAAATGCCAATACTAAAATCCAAATAACGTCCCAATTTTTGTAATCGGTCTGGGAATTTCGCCGCCGAATTCAATATAGTTCTCAGTAGAAAACTAATTTTTTCTAATGTTTCTTTCATTTTTTTCTCTTTTTAAATGGCTGTGGCAGCCGGTTAATTACTTCCATTTGATGCTGTCCGCATGCAATTCGCGCTAAAAACTTAGGATACATCGCCTTATAAGCTTGTGCCGATTGATAAACTTCAAAATTGCCTTCGACCAACTTATAGTACATTCCTAGTAAGGGGCAGCCTGCTGTATCTCCATGTCTATTTCCTATATGAAAGAAGACATGCGAGAAATTAGGAATACCAAGAATCTCCACCATCCCCTGATGTTGCTTCCCCATTTTCGGGCGGTATAATAAGTTCATTCCTGCATCTCGATTCAAACCCAGCTCATAATACCCCGGAGGAATGCAAGTATCCCCAGCTTTTTTTTCCATCCCAATGGAATCTTCGAGTGCATAACATTGAAAAATGCCGTCCATGTACAAATGCGATAAGGTACTCTGCTCGCCACGATGCAGTCTGATTAATTGTATCATAGGATGCCGCTAAACTCGATTCACTAAGAAATACTGGCTATTCGATACATTACCGGTTTGCTTATCGTAACAGAATACCCAAAAGTGTAAATTGTCACTCTCCAAATGCAGTGGAATGTTAATCTGATTAACCCGTTTGAAACGCTCAATTTCCTCTAAATGGGCAAACTCGCGTATGCGCTCGTCATAAATTAAACCGACAACTCGATCCGCGCTTTGTCCATTGCTCTTTTCCGGATCGTAAGCCCAACTGATGGTAAATTCTGTCTGACTGTTTACCGACAGTTTCAAATTCAACAGATCCGGCAAACTCCCTCGACTAATTTTAATCTGCTTAGGATCTAATTTCAGGTCGGGATATTCTCCTACAACGGCGGTCTGCATAATCGTACCTAACAACTGTCCAACGGCCGTAGTATAGCGAATCTTAGAATCTCGATAACCCAAATTTATCAGCGCCCGGATTGGGTTCACAAAGGCAAAAGCTAATTTAAATTTCATACGATGTGCCAACTGTTTTTCCGAAGGCTCCTTCTTGGAACGTCGTGGTAAAGAGCGGACATATGCGATTCCGCGCCAACTACTTCCGACTATGTTTCCGACTTTTCCACTAAAGCCGCCAAGAACACCATTTTTAATAATTGCCATTTCTTTATTTTTTAAAGTAAAACCATGGGTCTGCATGCCGACCCCTTCCTATTGATATCGAAAGCAAACATAACAGGTCCGCAGATCCGTTTTTTGAAATAGGACAATTTGGGACATTATAGCACAACATGCTTCTCACAAAGCCCCCTTTAAAAAAATCAGATAAACATTTAATCGCGTAAATTTGTTATCATTGAAAAAAATCGCCTATGTGTTATCACTCCGCTACACCAAGCAACCAGCAATTAACCCAGCAGTTCCCCGATAAGAAAATTAGTTATCGTGGCAAAGAGATTTATCATGTATCTGGTTTTGCGCGCCCCTTTCTGCCGGTGACGCTTAATCGAGCGTACGATGAGATACAAGAAGCGCGATGGAAACTGATACCCTTTTGGGTCAAAACCGAGGCCGATGCCGCGAAATACGCCAATACACTCAACGCTGAGTCGGAATCCATTTTTGAAAAAGCTTCCTATAAAAACTATATTCTAAAAAATCGTGGGCTACTCTACGTCAATGGTTTTTATGAACCCCATAAAATCAAAGGACAGAAAGAAACAGCGAATTATTTTATCTATGCTCCGAAGAAAGAGATATTCACCTTAGGAATTGTGTATAGTGATTTTACCGATCAAGAAACTGGAGAGCTCTACCCTAGTTTTTCTATTATAACAACAGCCGCAAATCCGCAATTAGCCGAAATACACAACGAAAAGAAAAGAATGCCCCTAATCATTACACAGCAAGATCGTGATGCCTGGCTGTACGCCGAAGGTAAGGAAGAAATTCAATCCCTGATGAAACCATACGATCAGGAGCTATCAGCCCATCAAACCTTCCGCGTTACAGGCGCCCGAGGAGAAGACACTAATCGGCCTGATATACAAAATGCTATCTAACTAAACAGAAATACATATTGATAAATTACTAAAAATTTTAGTAATTTGCCTTTATGAAACCCCTCGAAATTCATTGTCGCAACCGCATCATGTATGCACAGCTTACCGTCAACGATCGTGGCTTAGGTATGCGGGATTATAATCTCACCGGAAAAGACGGACTATCACTTTATATCTTCCGAAAGGAACAAGGCGAATGGAAATGTGCCTATGGTTACCTCGATGAAGATATTAAACAGGCAATCATCGATGCCCTCATCTTACGCTTTGACTGGACCATCAAAGATCTCTTTTACCTCGATGGAAAGCGACATATCGTCGAAATACGCAGCAAAAAAGGCGGACTATGGCATATCTACAACAATGGCCGTTACATCGCAAGCATCAGCTATGATCGCTACACCCGACAATTCGAACATCAACTCGATGACCCCAGCAGAAGCGTAACAGAAGCCCATATTAGAAAATACACCGAAATGATCAAACGCGGAGAAATAACTTGGCAGAAAGAGGAAAGATGAGGGAAGATTTTAGATATTAGATTTTAGATATTAGACAATAGATGTGAGACGTTAGACATTAGATGTTTTGTCATTAAAAAAAGACATCGAAAATAAGATGGATAATTGAGAGCGCTTATTAATTTGTAATTAGCGATTATAGAAAGCCATATATATTTTTAGAATAATTATGATTAAAAAAGATCCTGCAAAAACAGGATCTTTTTGTA
>JBEBRI010000064.1:0-19468 GCA_040394915.1 Sphingobacterium sp. | reverse complement strand
CAGCTTTTTACACACTGTATTTTGGAATGCAAAAATAAGTTTTATCTAGTTAAAAGCAAAAGGCATTGGCAAATAAATTGATAATATTTTTTAAAAAGGCTCAATGCCTTGTGTTTAACTGGTTTTCATTTATCTAAAGTGTTGATTTTTTGACCAATATAAATAAGAAGATGGCGATTTTTATTAACCGGCGCTTCGCTTTAGCGGGGATAGCTAAGCGAATTTGTTTGCAGGGGAAGGCAATCTTCAGACTGAGCTTCTCGAAAGATAAACCTATTTAGTTTATTGCAAAAAAAAGACGCTAATGCTATAGCGTCTTTTAAATCTTGTCGAAGATTTCTATTTCTTTCCTAAGAGTTCCTTTTCAATTGTTCATCGAGAAGCTGTCGTTTTAAGGCTTGCTCGCGTTCCATGGATTTCTTACGCAAAGTTTGTAGTTCATCCTGTAGTTCATCAACCGTTTTCTTAGCGTCTTGAGTATCTACTTTTGATTTCCGAAATGCGAAAAGAGTACCAGCAAATGCGGCTGCTAAAGCTAAAATAATTGCCCAAACGAATGTATGGTATGATCCTTTGGCGAAATCAATACCCAAAAATGAAATGCTGTCTGTTTTCTTTTGTTCAGTCTCCAATTGACTAGTTAATGAACTAACGGAGTCCTGTAATCCCTTTATATTCCCTGCGGAAGAGGAGTTACTCGTTGATAATTCAGCAATGCGTTTTCTGTACGTGTTTAAAGAGTCTCGTACGTTCTGACGTACGGTTTCGAGATTAGCTTTCCGAATCACCTTGAAATCCGTATTCTGAGATTTCGAGTATAAATTCAAATAGACAAACTGGCTATCTAGGCTAGAGGTCTTCAATTTTTGTTGCAGCATTTGTGCCTGAACAGAGGGAACTAAAACAAAAAATAAAATGATATAAATTATTGCACGCATAGTGGATTGGATTAAGCTTTGTTAGCCAATTTTACCAATTTAATTAGAGAAAGCGAAAATTATTAGAAATTAAGGCTACATGATTTTGCGATTTATTTTCAAATTTCCAGCAGTTTTAACTTATAGAAGATTTTTATCCTGTCAAGAAGACGATATGAAATGGCTTTATTTAATAAACAAGTCAATAATTCGTGAGAATCGCTATTAACTTTTTAATAATTCTGTTTACTTGATGTTTTATTGTTAAAAATTGCTGAATGTTAAATGCTTAGCAAAATATCCCTATATTTATTTCACTTCTGAATCGATGTTTTAGGAGTTGCTATTTCTCAATTCACATCGAATTATTTATAGGTCAATTTGCCTGTGATTAAAATTTGATAGTTAACTGAGACTATACATTAAAATAACCATTTAATAATTTTCCCCAACTGGGGAATTGTAAATCTTTTCAAACAATGATAGATAAGAGTGTAGCTAATGCCGGAGAAGCAATTCGGGATGTCCAAGATGGAATGACTATCTCACTAGGTGGTTTCGGCCTGTGTGGTATTCCGGAAAATTTGATTGCAGCATTATTGGAGAAGGGTACGAAAGGGCTAACCTGCATTAGCAATAATGCGGGGGTAGATAATTTTGGTTTGGGTTTATTGTTGCATAAGAAGCAAGTAAAGAAAATGATTGCTTCTTATGTAGGTGAAAATGCTGAATTTGAACGTCAAATGTTAAATGGCGAATTGGAGGTTGAGCTAATTCCTCAAGGGACATTAGCGACACGTCTAATGGCCGGCGGATACGGCATGCCTGCCATCTATACACCTGCAGGTGTCGGAACGGAGGTCGCTGAAGGAAAAGAAAGTAGAACATTTACGTTCCATGGAATTGAAAAGGAGTATTTAATGGAGTATGCTTTCGAACCTGACTTTGCTTTAGTAAAAGCATGGAAAGGCGATAAAGCAGGAAATCTAATCTATCGGGGCACTTCGCAAAATTTCAATCATGCGGTGGCCATGTGTGGGAAGATTACAATCGCTGAAGTTGAAGAGCTTGTAGAACCAGGCGAGTTGGACCCGAATTTTATTCATACTCCAGGAGTATTTATTCAGCGCATTTTCCAGGGGGAACGTTATGAAAAACGAATTGAGCAAAGAACCGTTAGACAAAAAGAAGACAATGAATAGAAAAGTTTATATCGTAGCAGCTAAGCGAACTGCTATGGGAAGTTTTGGAAGTGCTTTTGCTAGTTTATCTGCTCCTCAATTAGGAGCTAAGGCGATTGAAGCTGCGGTGAAGCAAGCGGGTATAGATGCTAACCAAATCGATGAAGTTTTGATGGGCTGTGTATTGCAGGCTAGTGTTGGGCAAGCGCCTGCGAGACAGGCAGCTCGTTTTGCCGGTCTGCCAGATCATATTCCAGCGACTACGATTAATAAGGTTTGTGCAAGTGGAATGAAAGCCATTAGCTTGGGGGTACAACAAATCTTATTGGGGGATGCGCAGATTGTGGTGGCAGGAGGGATGGAGTCGATGAGTCAAGTACCATATTATAGTGATTCAACTCGTTGGGGAGCTAAATATGGCGATCAGAAACTTGTCGATGGACTTCAAAAAGACGGTCTGACGGATGTTTATTCTGACGTAGCGATGGGAAGTTGTGCGGAGTTATGTGCAGAGAAATATAATATTAGTAGAGAGGATCAGGATTCTTACGCCATTCAATCTTATACGCGCAGTAAAATTGCTTGGGAAACTGGGAAATTCAATGCAGAAGTTGCATCGGTAGAAGTGCCCTCTAAAAAGGGAGCGATTTTAGTGAATGAGGACGAAGAATTCAAATTGGTGAATTTTGAGAAGCTTCCCCAATTAAAGCCAGCGTTTAAGATTGATGGAACAATCACGGCGGCAAACGCCTCTACGTTGAGTGATGGTGCCGCTGCGGTGGTTTTAATGAGTGAAGAGAAAGTACGAGAGCTGAATATTTCTCCACTTGCGGAAATTATCGCCTATGCGGATGCAGAGCAGGATCCAGCTTGGTTTACTACGACCCCAGCGATTGCAACGCAGAAGGTTTTGAAAAAAGCAGGCTTAAATATCGAAGACATTGATTACTTCGAATTCAATGAGGCATTTTCGGTAGTCGCCTTAGCAAATGCTCAAATTTTAGAAATTACAACAAATAAGATTAATGTATATGGTGGAGCGGTTTCTTTAGGGCATCCACTTGGCTGTTCTGGTGCTCGCATTGTGGTGACATTGAATAGCGTTTTACAACAAGAAAATGGTCGAATAGGTCTTGCGGCGATTTGTAATGGAGGTGGTGGAGCGTCTGCGTTGATTATTAAGAAAGTTTAGGTATGCTAGATAAGTATGGAATAGCAAAAAGAATTGCTAAAGAAATCAAAGACGGTTATTATGTCAATTTGGGAATAGGGATACCAACGTTGGTAGCCAACTATATTCCTGAAGGAATGCAAGTCGTTTTACAAAGTGAAAACGGATTATTAGGGATGGGGCCTTTTCCTTATGAAGGAGAGGAAGATGCTGATTATATCAATGCCGGAAAACAAACCATCACGACTCTGCCTGGCTCTGCAATTTTTGATTCTGCGATGAGTTTCGGGATGATTCGCGCGAGGAAAATTGATCTTACGATTCTTGGTGCTATGGAAGTTTCTGAGAACGGCGATATTGCTAATTGGAAAATCCCAGGAAAGATGGTGAAAGGCATGGGTGGAGCAATGGATTTGGTGGCTAGCGCAGAAAACATAATTGTCGCTATGCAGCATGTAAACAAGCACGGCGAATCGAAACTGTTGAAAGCATGTTCACTGCCATTAACCGGCGTCCGTTGTGTTAAAAAGATTGTAACCGAGTTTGGGGTATTTGACGTACTGCCTGAAGGAGGCTTCAAAGTCGTTGAATTGCATGAGGGCGTCTCCATAGATACCGTGAAACAATACACCAGTGGAAAATTAATTTATTGATAAACTTATAAAAAATAGCAATTACTAAATTTAAAGAAAATAGATCAGGGTCATCTTATGATGACCCTGATCTATTTTACGCGAGTTTACCGAATTCCCAAAAAAGTATACATAGAGAATTTATCTTTTAAATCTTTGAGCGCTAAAATTTAAGGATGCAATTTCCGATGCGCATGAGCGCCTGCGCTGCGTCAATCGGCTCGCGAATCCTAGATTATACCTGCATTAGGATACTAAAGCGTTTTACTTCTTTACTTCTTTTTTTTGCGCTCCGAATAATCCCAGAATCACGGCTTGGCATGACAGTACATAACAGTTAAACCCATTTTTTGAAATATCTTCGATTTAATTAGAAACCTATATCGAATATTTAAGAGTACTATATGAATGCAATTGCGGGTGTTTTATTTCATTTTATTGGAGGATTTGCATCAGGAAGTTTTTATGTTCCCTACAAGAAGGTAAAAGGCTGGTCTTGGGAATCAATGTGGATCTTAGGAGGCTTGTTCTCTTGGATCATTGTTCCGCCGATTGCGGCATGGTTAACGATTCCAAATTTTGTTGAGATTATTTCGCAAAGCAGCAGTTCAATACTAGGGTATACATTTCTATTCGGTGTTCTCTGGGGAATAGGTGGATTGACCTACGGCCTAGGCGTTAGGTATCTAGGCGTCTCGCTGGGTAGTAGTATTATTCTAGGTTTAAGCATGGTTTTCGGAGCATTGATGCCTGCTATCTACTATTTCTTTAATAAGGCAGAGGGTAAACATGGAATCGACTACTTTTTTACGGAAAATGCGGGTATCTGTGTGATGATAGGTCTATTAGTTTGTATTGTTGGGATCTATCTCTGCGGAAAAGCAGGTATGCTGAAAGAAAAAGGACTTGGAACGTTATCTGAGGAAGCGAAGTCTGAATATAAGTTCGGATTAGGTATTGTCGTAGCGATCGTCTCAGGCGTATTAAGCGCCTGCTTCAATTTTGGCATAGAAGCAGGTAAACCAATGGCAGACGTAGCGAATCAAATCTGGAAAGCCGCAAACCCTGGTCAGGGTGAGTTTCTTTATCAAAACAATGTGACCTACATTGTCATTCTATGGGGAGGTTTTTGTACCAACTTTTTATGGTGTGCCTATCTCTTATTGAAGAACAAAACATATCAAGATTATACCAATTCAACATCTCCAATCGGAAAGAATTTATTGCTTTGTGCCGTTGCTGGAACAACTTGGTACTTGCAATTCTTCTTCTATGGTATGGGCGAGAGTAGATTAGGGAACGGGGCGAGTTCTTGGATCTTACACATGGCCTTTATCATATTAATATCCCATGCTTGGGGCGTTGCTTTGAAAGAATGGAAGGGCGTAAGTAAACCCACTTATACTTTCATTATTGCTGGAATTTTAACCATCATTCTATCGATTTGCATTGTGGGTTTTGCAAAAACGTTAGAATAGAAAATTTAAAAAAAAACTTAGGAAAGTGAAAACATACAAGCACGTCAACTATTTATGGAACGATGAGCAAGCGAAATCACTTGAAGGTGATGAGGTTGCATTATTGTTATACCGTTCAAATTTGTTAGGTTCAGATTTGAGAATTACAAACTATGGTGGTGGAAATACTTCTTGCAAAGTAATGGATAAAGATCCGTTGACCGGTGAGGAGGTTGAAGTCATGTGGATTAAAGGTTCTGGTGGTGATATCGGTACTTTAAAAAAATCCGGATTGGCGGCCTTATACGTCGATCGCCTTCGTAATCTGGAGAATGTTTATCAGGGTATCGAGCATGAGGATGAAATGGTGGAGTTATTTAATCACTGCATTTTTGATCTCAATTCGAAAGCTCCTTCAATCGATACGCCTTTGCATGGATTCTTGCCATTTAAACATATAGATCACTTACATCCTGATGCAGCCATTGCGATTGCTGCAGCAAAGGATGGAAAGCAAATAACAAAAGATTTATTTAATGGTACAATCGGCTGGGTGGATTGGCAAAAACCTGGTTTCGACTTAGGTTTACAACTGAGAGCTTGTCTTGAAGAAAACCCAGGGATACGAGGCATTATGCTTGGCTCTCATGGTTTATTTACTTGGGGAGATACGGCTTATGAGAGTTACGTAAATTCTTTGGATGTAATCGAAGCTTGCGCAACGTATTTAGAAGAAAACTATGGAAAATCACGCCCAGTTTTTGGAGGTCAAAAAGTTGAAAGCCTAAGTGAAACAGAGCGTCGAGCGCAAGCAGCTAAATTAGCGCCAATCTTGAGAGGATTTTGTTCTAGCGAACGCCACATGATAGGCCATTTTACCGATGATTCACGGGTGTTAGAATATATCAATTCCAATGATTTAGAGAAACTTGCGCCCTTGGGTACCAGTTGTCCGGATCACTTCCTTCGTACGAAGATTCAACCGCTTATTTTGAATTTAGATAAGAACGAGGATCTGAGTGATTTGGAAGCTATCCGAGAAAAAATTACACCGCTTTTTGAAGCATATAGAGCGATGTATACCGAGTACTATGAAACGTGTAAGCACCCAAATAGTCCCGCAATTCGCGATAGAAATCCAGTTATCATTATCTATCCAGGCGTAGGGATGTTTGCCTTTGCGAAAGACAAACAAACAGCACGCGTTGCCGCGGAGTTTTATACCAATGCGATCAACGTGATGAAAGGTTCTGAGGCGGTGAGTGAATATACTTCATTGCCGCGTCAAGAGGCGTTTAATATTGAGTATTGGTTGTTAGAAGAAGCTAAACTTCAACGCATGCCAAAACCGAAGGCATTATCTGGAAAGATTGCTTTAGTTACTGGTAGTGCTGGCGGTATTGGAAAAGCAATCGCAAAGAAATTTGCAAGCGAAGGCGCTGTCGTGGTTTTAAACGATATGAATGCTGAGCGCTTAGCTGGAGCGGAACAAGAGTTTGTCGGACTTTTTGGTAGAGATAATGTTGTTTCAGTGCCTTTAGACGTGACGAACGCAGAACAAATTCAGAAAGCGTTTGAAAAAGCTAGCTTAGCATTTGGTGGAGTGGATATCGTTGTGAACAACGCGGGACTGTCAATCTCAAAATCTATTGAAGACCATACACAAAAAGACTTAGATTTATTATACGATGTCTTGGTAAAAGGTCAGTTTTTTGTAACGCAGGGGGCAGTTAAAGTCATGAAAGCACAAAGCGTAGGTGGCGATATCTTGAACATAGTAAGTAAGAACGCTCTTGTGAGTGGTCCTAATAATGCCGGATATGGAAGTGCAAAAGCGGCTCAATTACATTTGAGCCGATTAAATGCGGCCGAGTTGGGTGCAGCAAAGATTCGTGTGAATGTTGTGAATCCAGATGCTGTAATTTCAGATAGTAATATCTGGGCTGGCGGATGGGCCGAAGGTAGAGCCAAAGCATATGGCGTAACAGTCGAAGAATTGCCAGCATATTACGCAAAACGTACGTTATTAAATGAGATAATTCTTCCAGAAGATATCGCTAATGCATGCTTCGCCTTTGTCGGAGGTTTGCTAAACAAATCAACTGGAAATGTTTTAAATGTAGATGGCGGTGTTGCCATGTCATTCGTAAGATAATATGATATTTGCAAGGAGTATAGCATTTCCTATACTCCTTGATTAGTTAAAGCTGAAGCGATGAGAATAGAGAAAGAACAAATAGAACAGCATAATAATAGATTAGCAGCCAAACATAAACGAGCATTTGAATATATCGCTGAGGACATCTCAGACGTAGAATCCATCATCAATAAGTTACAACAATTTCAGATTGCTATTCCGAGTTGGGCGTTAGGTACAGGCGGCACTAGATTTGGTCGATATTCCGGAAAAGGAGAACCTGGTAACTTGGAACAAAAGATTGAGGACGTTGGCTTATTACACGCCTTAAATCGCTCTAGCGGTGCTATTTCATTACACATTCCTTGGGATATTCCTCAAAATGCCGAACAAATTAAGTCGTTAGCAGCCAGTTACGGGCTGCAATTTGATGCGGTGAATTCAAATACGTTTCAAGATCAAGAAGGACAAGCGCACAGCTATAAGTTTGGTTCGTTGCATCATGTGGACCCTAAGGTGAGAAAACAAGCCGTTCAGCATAATATTGATGTCATCAATCACGGTATTGCATTAGGTTCTAAAGCTTTAACCGTTTGGTTAGCGGATGGTTCTTCCTTTCCTGGGCAATTGAATTTCCGCGAAGCATTCCAAAATACCTTGGAGAGTTTGAAGGAGATTTATGCGCATCTTCCAGAAGATTGGAAGCTTTTTGTAGAATACAAAGCGTTTGAACCGCACTTTTATTCCATGACTATTGGAGACTGGGGACAATCACTTTTATTAGCGACTAAATTGGGTTCAAAGGCGTATACATTGGTCGATTTAGGTCACCATTTACCCAATGCTAATATTGAGCAAATCGTTTCATTATTACTAATGGAGGGGAAATTGGGAGGTTTCCATTTCAATGATAGCAAGTATGCTGACGATGATTTGACGGCGGGTAGCATTAAGCCCTATCAATTGTTTTTAATCTTCAACGAACTTGTCGAAGGCCTAGACGCTCGGGGATTGGATCATGCATCAGGTTTAGGTTGGATGATTGACGCATCGCATAACTTAAAAGATCCTTTAGTAGACTTATTACAGTCTGTAGATGCCATTATGATTGCCTATGCGCAGGCGCTACTCGTCGATCGAGCCGCCTTGAAAGAAGCGCAGAGAAATAACGATATCGTTAAAGCTCAGCAGATTCTACAGGATGCATTTCGCACGGATTTACGCGCTGTCGTTGCGGAGGCAAGGTTACGGGATGGTGCAGCATTGGATCCTATAGGCCTATACAATGAGCTTTCGGTTCGCGAACAGCTTACCAAAGAACGTGGTGACAATACAGTAGCTACCGGTTTATAAACAAGTGTATGAGGGGAAAAACACGCAAACCGGTAATAGCCATATTTGATGTGGGAAAAACAAACAAGAAGTTGTTCTTGTTTGATGAACACTATCAAATTGTATATGAGAAATCTGCGCGTTTCTTAGAAACACTGGATGAGGACGGCGACCCTTGTGAAAACTTGGAGAGCTTACGATTATCGGTGTTTGACTCGTTGCATGAGATTTTTCGTAGAGAGGAATTTGATGTTAAAGCCATCAATTTTACTTCCTATGGTGCGAGCTTCGTTTATATTGACGAGGATGGACGTCCATTGGCACCGCTCTACAACTACTTAAAAGAATATCCAGAGGCACTCTCGACTCCTTTACACAAGAAGTATGGAGGCCTTGAACAATTTAGCTTAGACACGGCGTCGCCATCTTTAGGAAGCTTAAACTCGGGATTACAAGTCTATAGACTGAAAAACGAACAAAAAGAAGTTTTTGAGAAAACTAAATATGCCCTACATCTACCGCAATATTTAAGTTTCTTATTATCAGGAAAAGCGTACTCCGACATGACCAGCATAGGCTGTCATACGGCTCTTTGGGATTACAATAAGCATGAGTACCATCAATGGGTAAAAGACGAGAAGATCGATAAAAAATTAGCACCGATAGTAGACGCATCGGCGGTCTTTCCGGCGACATTTCCGGGAAGCACTTTTAAGATCGGTGTCGGATTACACGATAGTTCTTCGGCATTAATTCCTTATTTACTGAATTTTCATGAGCCCTTCATCCTGATTTCAACGGGCACTTGGTGCATTTCGATAAACCCTTTCAACGATCAGCCTTTAACCAAATATGAACTGGAGAATGACTGCTTATTTTATCTCTCGTTTCAAGGCAAGCAGGTGAAAGCATCGCGTTTATTTGCAGGTCAAGAGCATGAAATTCAATCGAAAAGAATTGCCGATCACTTCGATGTGACGACTGCCAAGTTTAAACACATGGAGGTCAACTGGGACATCGTAAAAGAATTGGAAGGCAAGCCTGTTGCTGATGAACTTGCTGCTTTTGGGAAGCTTGATTTGGGACAATATGCAGATTTTGAAATCGCTTATCATGCATTGATTCTACATTTGATCAAGGCACAGGTAGTTTCGACGAAACTGATACAAGCCGGCAAAAAAACAACGCGAATTTTCGTCGATGGCGGATTTAGTAAGAATAACATTTACATGAGTTTATTAGCGCGCGAATTTCCAGAAATGGAAGTCTATGCGGCGTCAATGGCACAAGCTACAGCGGTAGGTGCGGCGCTCGTCATCCACGAACATTGGAACCAACAGGCCGTACCTAACGACTTAATTGAAATTAAGTTCTTCAGAGCATAAAAATACTTAGTGAAAAATAATTCCTTTCAAAATCAACTGATGGTCGAATCTTTCGATCAGATCATCATCAAAAGGTGATCAACCAACCTCAATTGCAAAAAAAGCTAGTCGCTTGGCTAGCTTTTTTTTACCGATTTTCACTTTTTTTAAAATATTTAGCACTTATTTTTCTTTTTTAATAATTTATTATTCTCCTATTGTGAATAATTGACAATTGGCAATTAGTCTTGGGCTTATTTTTGCCTCTGCAAATTTAATTTCTGTTGATAATCAATAATACTGTTAATTATTCGCTAAATCATTGCTAAAACGATACAGGATGCAACAGGATGGTTTTTTCGGCTAAAAAAATGATATTTGATAATCAAGTTATTAATCAATATCAACAACTATGTGTAAATCTAAATTAAGCAGGTATTGCTCTTTTATGTTGAGTCTACTGATCATGTTTTCGACCAACATGACTATGGCTCAGACAGATCGAGTGATCCGGGGAACAGTTGTAGACGCTGCAACGGGTTCCGCATTAGCGGGGGTATCCATTTCCGACGCTGTCACGAAGAATGCCGCATCAACGTCTTCGGATGGTACATTCGAAATTGGAACCAGAAGCAATTCAACTTTAACCTTTCAATACGTGGGTTATACGAAGAAAACAATTACAGTTGGATCGCAATCCAACATTACAGTGCAGTTATCGGAAGATGAGTCTGAACTCGAGGAAGTGGTAGTTGTAGCCTATGGCACGCAAAAGAAGCGTGACTTAACGGGGTCGGTTTCGCAAATCGACTCGAAAGCATTATCACTTCAATCCAATTCGACTGTGAGTAGAGCGTTAGAAGGCGCAGCTCCAGGTATTCAAGTATCAGCGGTTGATGGTCAACCGGGTGTGGATATGGGTATTCGTGTTCGTGGTTTGGGATCTGCAAACCAAAATACCTCAGGGGCATTGGTGGTGATCGATGGTGTTCCAGCACAAAACGATAATCCGCTAGCTTCGATCAGTCCTAAAGACATTGAAAACGTGACGATCTTAAAAGACGCCGCTTCTACAGCACTATACGGTTCTCGTGGAGCGAATGGTGTGGTTTTGATTACAACAAAAAAGGGAGTTAAAGGTACGCCGAGAATTGCATTCGAAGGTAAATTGGGAGTGAATCAAGTTGGTCCTTACCAATTCGATAAGATTTCTGACCCAAAAGATATCTATGAATTCGCTTGGTTGTCTATTTACAACTCGGTACGCTATGGCGTCAATGGGTCTGGTAAAGCACAAAATTACACAACCAACGTGAAAAATCCGAATATGTCACATGAGGATGCAGCTGAATTTGCTTCTAAACACTTATTTGACTATACAGGTTCCATGACAGATTTCCAAGTGAACAACTTAGGAAACTGGATGCTGTATAATGTGCCGGGTGCAGTTTATACGCCAACAGGATCTAATGCAAACGCTTCTTCAACAATGACTGGAGCATACTTAGTTAACACGGATGGTAAATTAAATCCAAATGCTAATCTTCTTTATAACGAAACCTATGATTCACATTTACTAGAGAATAGAACACGTCAAGAATATAATGTTTCAGCCTCAGGAGGCTCAGATAAAATAGATTATTTTATTTCTGGCGGTTACTTAGAAGACCCATCATACATCCGCGGATCATCATTCAAACGTTATAACGGTCGTGCGAATGTAAATGCGCAGGTTTATGATTGGTTGAAAATTGGCGCAAATGTAGGTTATGCAAACCGTGATACGCAATCACCAGCTACACGTTTCGGACGTAATGCAGGTAGTGCCGTTTCTAATGTATTTCGTTTTATCAATGGTCAAAATCCATTAACGCAAATTTATGCGCGCGATCAAAACGGAAATATTATCCAAGAAAACGGACAGAATAAAGTCCATGTTAAGCAAGGTGATACCTGGTCGCCAGTAGGACCTACTGCTGCGGCGCTAAGTACAACGAATATTTTTACGGTATTAGATAATGATATCGATAAGCGTGTTTCTGATGATTGGAATACACGTATCTACGGAAATGTTAAATTCTTAAACGATTTTACATTCACAGCAAACTTCTCATTAGATAAGTTTAATGATATCCGTACTCGTTACTGGAACTCAGAGTCTGGTCAGGCAGCAGGTGTTGGTGCATTCGGAAAAGTATTCTCGAATGTGACGATTATGAATGCTCAGCAATTGTTGAACTACAATAAAACAATTGGATCTCACTCGATTGAAGCATTATTGGGTCATGAATACGATTCTTACCAATTTGAAACGATTAACTATCGTTCATCTTACTCGTTAATTGATAACTTCCCTTCTTATGCGAACTATGTAGGACGCTATGATGGAGGTACATTTGCGAATCCTGGAGGTGGTATTGATACACGCCGTATGGAGAGCTACTTTGCTCGCGGTAACTATAATTACGCTGATAAGTATTTCGCTCAGGTATCCGTACGTCGAGATGGTTCATCGAAGTTTAAATTGAAAGACAAGCGCTGGGGAACATTCTGGTCAGTAGGCGGTGGATGGAGAATCAATGCTGAAGACTTTATGGCAAACACCAGCAGTTGGTTAGATAATTTAAAAGTTCGTGCTAGTTACGGTGTGATTGGTAACCAAAATGGTATTTCAAATTACTCGGGCTACCAAACTTGGGGATTCTCAGCGGTATATCAAACAAGTAATAGTGGTGTCGGACTTCCAGCATCCTATGTGTTAAATCAAAATGCGTATGTGAATGATCAATTAACATGGGAGAAAGTGAATACGTTTGACGCCGGCTTGGAGTTAGGATTTTTCAACCGCGTACGTCTAACGTTAGATTACTATAACAGAACAACAACTAATGGTATCTGGTCTCAACCTATTGCTTATTCCAAAGGACAATCTTCAATTTCGACCAATACTGCGCGCTTAAACAACTCGGGTATCGAAGTGGATTTAAGTGTTGATGTTATTAAGAATGAGAATTTGACCTGGACATTAGCAACAAATGGTACGCATTATAAGACTATCTTAAAAGAAGTTCCTCCAGGTGTAGGTTCCGCAGCATTAAATGGTGATTGGACCGGTACAGTAGAAGGATGGAGCGCTGCAGGTACAGGTGGTTCTGGAAATATTGCTTATCTACGTGGTATCGATAAGGATTACTTTAACATGTATCTATATAAATATGCGGGAGTTGATCAAAACTCTGGCTTGCCGATGTTCTACCACAAAGTAACAGAAGCTGATCTATCCGCTGGATTATTCGCTGGATCTAAGGTTGGCGAAAGCGTTGCAACAACGGATCACTCGAAGGCAAGTCGTTACGAAATGGGATCCGCGGTGCCAAAATGGATTGGTGGTTTCTCGACGTCTTTACGCTATAAAAACTTTGACTTATACGGTGCTTTCGCCTATCAATTAGGCGGTAAATTCTTGAGTACAGAGTATGCTAATAGTTTATATGTATCGGAAAACCCTGGTAAAGCGCTCTCGGCAGAATTAATTGGAAACACTTGGACGCCTGAAAATACAGGAGCTAAATTCCCAATGGTTATGTATGGTAATAGCAATGGTAATGGTTCTACTTTCGGTAGCTGGATGTATACCGACATGGCATTGTTTAATGCTTCATACTTAAACTTTAAGAATATCACAATTGGATATACAGTCCCTGAGCGATTACTTGGAAAAAGTAAAATCAAGAAGTTGAGAGTATATGCATCAGGAGATAACATGTTTATGTTGACTTCACACAGTGGAATTGACCCAAGAATGTCATTAGTTGGTGGATGGGAAGTAGGTGCATATAGCTACCCAACGATGCGTACATTCTCTGGTGGTGTTAATCTAGAATTTTAATCAGGAATCACATTATGAAAAAGATATTTTTATTCTTAATCGGTGGAACGTTATTCGTTTCATGTAGTAAGAAATTAGACGTAGCCCCTCCGAATAACATTACGGACGAACAAATCCAAGAGTTATTAAAAAGTGGTGATGAGGCAACCATTAACACCGTTTTAGGTGGTATGGCTAACAATATGCCCCGAATGCTCAATTTTCAAGGTATTAACTTAGTAGGGAGTGCTGATCTCCGCTATTACGATGTGCAAGGACTCGATGTGATGCGAAACATTGAGGGAAATGATATCGTATTTGGAAATACCAATTTGAATATTTTTGGTGCGGATGAGTATCGCTTAAATGATTTCATCTCTGAAGGAACGGATAAAAACTCCCCTTACTGGTACTACGCTTGGAACGCTATTACAACGGCCAACAAGATGTTGAATTATTTGGATGATGAAACAGTGGGTAACAATGCGAAATTGAAGGAATTTAAGGCTCGTGGATTAATCTTGCGTGCTTATGCCTACAATTACTTGATGGAAAACTATCAGCAAGCTTATTTACAAGGTGGAAAAGATAAGTTAGGAATGCCTCTTTATGATACTTACTTGCCTATTCAAGAAAGTAAAGCTCGCTACACGGCAGATGAGACTTATGCTTTTATCAAAGCGGATTTAAATAAGGCAATTCAATACTTTAAAGATGCAGGAATCGGATATACTAGCGCGCAGAATGACTTTGACCTAGGTGTCGCAAACTTCATCCTTGCTCGCGTATCTTTGTGGACTGGCGATTGGTCGTCTGTGATCACATTGACAAATGATATCTTAGCTAAGTATCCCAACCTTATTCCACAGTCTGCATATGGTGCTACCAATGATGGTACAAATGCTGCTCCAATTATGCGACCAGAGAAAAATGGGTTCTTGAACAATGCAATCAACCCAGAAGTAATCTTTGGATTCCCACTTGGAGATGCATTAACAACGCACAATAGACTGATGAATCCTTTTGCAGAAAGCTATGGTGGCTTGAGTGAGGGTTTCCAACGTATTGACGATAGGTTATATAATAAAATCGCACCGGATGATTTCCGTAAAGATGCTTTTATGGCAACTCGATGGGGTGATTATACTTACCCAACGAATGGCGATAAACGCGTTATTCCTGCCTATACAAACTTGAAGTTTGCTGCAACGCATGGCTTAGGAAGTGATGATAAGAAGAATGTGGGTAGAAATACCACTTATTATTTCCGTTCAGCGGAAGCACTGCTAATGAAAGCCGAAGCGCAGGCACAAAGCGGAGACGCGGCTGGCGCAAAAGCGACACTGAACAAGCTTTTAGCAGCTAGAACAAAAGCGGGCGCTACGCCATTAACAGTGGATACATATCCGAGTATGGCAGGCTTAACGCCACTTCAAATGGTGCAATTGCAGACGAGAATTGAACTTTGGGGAGAAGGAGGACGTGAGTTCTATAACAATAAACGTTGGAATATTGCAGTAGACCGTGCAAGTTCTGGAAACCATGTCGATAAATCGTCTTATCCGGTATCTAAAATGACATTACAGATACCACTGGATGAGATGATGTACAATGACCGAATGGTACAGAATTAATCAATCATAAAGCAAGGTCTGGAAAGACCTTGCTTTATCCTAAATTGTAAATAAATCTATTATTATGAAGTATCAAGTTAGCCCTGAGCAAATTGCATTCTACCGGGAGAACGGTTATTTAGTTATTGAAGATTTCTTAAGTCCCGAAGAACTAGAGCACTGGCGTACGGTTGTTTTCAATGCGGTAGAGCAGCGCGCAGGCCAAAAGATGCCAGGAAAGAAAACACAAGTTGGCGAAGATGATGGGATTAATAAAGACGCAGATTACTTTGGAAAGGTATTCGATCAATTACTAAATCTTTGGCAAACGGATGAGGGCGTTAAAGAATTGATGTTGGATCCAAGGATAGGTGAATTAGTGAGCAATTTGGCGCAAGCCGATGGTGTTCGCATATGGCATGACCAAGCGTTATTCAAGCGCCCTTTTGCTAATCCTACAGCTTGGCATTTAGATACCCCATTCTGGTCGTTTTCAGATAGAGAAGCCTTGTCGATTTGGATCGCTTTAGATGACGCGACTTTAGAGAATGGATGTTTATACTTCGTCCCGGGATCTTTCAAAGTAACCGACTTCACAAACATTGGTATCGGGAAGAACATGAATGGCATCTTCGAAGTATATCCAGAATTAGCGCAGATTAATCCAGTAGCCGCACCGTTGAAAGCGGGAAGTTGCTCATTCCATAATGGGTTAACGATTCATGGAGCTGGACCAAATATGACTAACGGTTATCGTCGAGCAATGACTTGCGCATACATGCCTGATGGGAATGTATTCAATGGGCAAGCGAATATTCTTCCGCCAGACTATTTGTCAACTTTAAAAGTGGGAGACGTCTTGAACGACGATCAACAAAATCCTTTAATCTATCATAAATCATGGTAGAATTAGAATTCTTATATCCGCGCTGGGGTGCTGAGCATATCGCTTGGCCAGTTTTTTTGGATGCAGTAAAGAGCGCAGGATATCAGGGAATTGAATGGTATCCCTACGGGGAGAACAATAAAAATAATTACCAAGAAATGCTGCAAAGTCTTTCCGACCGTCAATTGGACTATACCATTGTATATGCCGTATTTGGTGAAGTAAGAGACTTTGCACATTATCTGGAATTGCTAGAATCGCAATTAACAGAATTAGCTAGTTTAGGTGATTTTGGATTAGCACCCCGGTTTATTTCTGCACAAGTAGGACGCGAGTTCTACTCGACAGAACAAATATTAGCCTGTTTAGAAATATGTGCTAATGTTGAACGAAAAACCGGAATTGCCATTTATCAAGAGACACATCGCAATAAGTGGACCTATGGAATTCACCGAATTCCGAAAATCAAAGAACTATTTCCATCGTTAAAATTAACTTTGGATGTTTCGCACTGGTATTGTGTATCGGAGAGTTTTCTAGAAGATCAACAAGACCTGTTAGCCCGTTTACTTGTTGATGTTCGACATGTGCATACCCGCGTAGGGCATACACAGGGATCGCAAATAGCAGACGTCACAAACCCTTTATTTGAGAATATCGTAAAGACCCATTTAGCGGTCTGGCAACAATATATAAATACACAAATCCAATTAGGAAGAACCAAATTAACCTTTACCACAGAATTCGGACCAGCGCCTTATCTGATTAGCTCCGGCGATCGAGACCTTGACTATCAGGAACAATGGAGACAAAACCTGTGGATTAAAAAATACCTATTGGATCATTTGAATACTTTTTAAAATGATGAATCGAAGATCTTTTATACGCAACACCTCCTTGTTAGGTGCTGGATTAGCATTAGCAAATTTGGAGCAATCCTTTGCTAACTCAGCCAATTTAGCAAAAGAGGATTGGTATAGCCTTTTCAAAAATCCTAGTATGCATTATCGTCCATTTGTTCGATGGTGGTGGAATGGGGATAAAGTTGAAAAAGGCGAATTGTCCCGTCAACTACGTCTCTTAAAGGATGCCGGAATTGGCGGAGTAGAAATCAACCCGATTTCGTTTCCGAAACGAGCAGATGATATGGGGATCCCATCGGTTAAGTGGTTGAGCAATGAATGGATGGATTTAGTCAAGCATGCTGCAGATGACGCGAAATCTCTAGATATGACGAGCGATCTAATCGTCGGTTCAGGCTGGCCCTTTGGCTCGGAAGATCTTAAAGAAGAGGAACGCGCGCAAGTGGTGCTAGTCTATGCAGAGAAGTTAACCGGACCTATGCAGTTTGAAACGTCACAGTTTAATATCTGTCAGGCGGTAGATCCAGGAGTTACGGATAAAAACCCGTTAAGAAAGCCGGAGATCCTCTCTTTACATTTAGCTAAAGATCCGATAAATAACTTGCAGGAAGCGCAAGATTTATCGTCGAAAAGAAATGATGTCAGCATCGTGGTTGATGTGCCTGAAGGAAAGCATGTACTATACGCTGTCGTTAAATTCAATTCTTTTGCACAAGTAATCAATGGGGCGCCAGGTGCATCAGGTTCAATTTTAAACCATATGGATAAAAAGGCGGTTGAAAATTACCTGAATAGAATGTCCAATACCATGGAAAATAGAATCGGTGCCTTGTCAAATTATTTGCGCGCATTATTTTCTGATAGTATGGAATTGGAGGGCTGTAATTGGACACATGATTTCGCGGCTGAATTCCAAAAAAGATGTGGATATGACTTAATGCCGTATTTACCCTTCATCATGTTTAAAGTTGGGAGGCTAGGAGCTGTTGTTGATGAAAACTATGGAGCCGAGAAATCGGACGAAGTAAAAGAGATACTAAACCGAATAAGATTTGATTTTGAATATGTTAAAGCCTGTTTGTTGCGCGAACGATTTACAGAAACCTATCTAGCATGGTGTAAAGGCTTAAATGTAAAATCTAGAGCGCAGGCTTATGGTCGAGGATTCTTCCCATTAGAAACGTCGCTGGGCTATGATATCCCGGAGGGTGAATCTTGGACAACAAATTACCTTCGTCATAAACTGGGAGAAGAAATGTCGGACGAAGACTATCGACGCGGTAGAGGGTATACAATGATCAACAAATATGTTTCTTCTGCGGCTCATTTAACAGGTAAGCGCCTTGTAAGTTGTGAGGAGATGACCAATACCTACTTAGTATTTAACGCGACCTTAGAACTGCTTAAATTAGGTTCTGATCAAAGCTTATTGTCGGGGATCACGCATTCGATCTGGCACGGGTTTAATTACTCGCCGAAACAGGCGCCATTTCCAGGTTGGATACAGTATGGTTCGTATTACTCGGAGAAAAACAACTGGTGGCCATATTTCAAGTATCTGAATACTTATAAAGCACGGCTATCGTCGCAGTTACAGCACGCCGATATGTATACTGACATCGCCATATTACCTGCAAATTATGATTTATGGGCAGAAAAAGGCGTACAGACGGATCCATTTCCAGAGCGTTTAAACGTACCTTATACTTCACTGTTATGGGAAGCAATCCATAAGACGGGGGGTGCAGCAGACTATGTGACTGAATTAATCTTGAAAGATGCCAAAGTAGCGCATGGGAAGATTAAATTCGGAAAGAAAGCCTATGGTATCTTATTCCTTCCAGGAGTGAAGAGTCTAGATGTAGAAACAGCGAAAAAACTGTATGAGTTTGTACATCAAGGGGGCAAATTGATTTGCATCGAAAATACGCCTTCAAAGAGTTTAGGGTTTAAGAACATGCAAGCGCGTGATTTAGAAGTTCAAGCTTGGATGGATAAAATCAAGAAACTTGGCTCAAACTTTATATTCGTAGAAAAGCCGTTCGAT
>JBEBRI010000063.1:0-19575 GCA_040394915.1 Sphingobacterium sp. | reverse complement strand
CCATCTCGTATTTCTCGTTTTAGTTATTCTTAATATTTTTTAATGCTTCCCAACGCGGATCGATATGCTCGTCATCCGCAATTGATGATTCTTCGTCCTGCTCGTTTTGCAACATGCTTAACATCTCCGGATCGCAGCTGATGTTTTCACCTTGTTCACTGCATTTAGTGTAGGGCGGAACTGCAACATTGATGTACTCGTATAAAAGAGGGGCGATGTCTAATTCGTAATCGTTTTTAGAAAGCATGATCACCTCTTCGGTTTCATCTTGCCAATCTTCTTCCGAAAACTTGATTAGCGCGCGCTCTTTTATTTGAATTGGAGCGTCAAATTGTGATAAACACACATCGCAAGTTAGTTTCATGCTGCCTTTGATGTCAAAATTAGCAATCAACATGTTTTCCTGTTTCTGTATTTCTACTACAACTTTCAAGTCGCCTTCCTTTACTAAGGAATGTTCGTAACAAGCAAAGAACTTCTCATCTACTTCAAAGTCAAAACTGTGCTTTCCTGTCGAAAGACCTGAAAATGGTATTCTATATTGTTTTAGATACTTCACAATCCTGCATTTGAGCCTGCAAAAATAACCATTAATTAGGTATAAACGAAATTTATTTTAAAAAATGTTATACCTACTCGTAATAGTTTTTCCCTAATTCTATTTTCGGACGATTTGTTGACATTCGCCATTTATTCGTGTCCCGAAGTGAATATGCGCAACCGCAATATTCTTGCATATAGAAGCGTTCGCGTTTGCTAATTTCTAACATACGTGCAGATCCTCCTTTTTTTCGCCAATTAAAGGTCCAATATTCCATATTGGGGTAGCGCGAAGCGGCACGAACACCGCAATCGTTAATCTGGCTCATGGTTTTCCAACGTGAAATACCCAACGAACTAGAAATAACATCGAAACCATTGGCGGCGGCGTATTCGGCTGTTTTTTCAAAGCGCATATCGAAACACATCGTGCAACGAATACCTCTTTCTGGTTCATTTTCCATGCCTTTAGCCAGCTCAAACCAGTGGTCTACATCGTAGTCCGCATCAATGAAGGGGATGTTATGCTTCTCTGCAAAGCGGATGTTCTCCTCTTTGCGTAGATCATATTCCTTACGTGGATGAATGTTCGGGTTGTAAAAATAGATTGTAAATTCGATGTCCGAAGCGATCAGCGCCTCCATTACTTCTCCTGAACATGGTGCACAACAGGAATGTAGCAATAGTTTTTTCCCTTCATTGGGTAATACCAATTTTTCCCTTTCGAAATCTTTATTCTCCATTGCATTCAATTCAATCATGCAATGTTACATAAATACCTTTATTTAATCAAATTAACATTTCTTCACGCTCGAAGATCGCCCTGAATAGTGATAATTTTTTACATTTGTAATAAAATAAAGAAGCATGAGTTTAAGAGGTTTTTTGGGGCTAGCAATGTTAGCAACACTAATAGGGTTTATTTCCTGCGAACGCGATGACGATGAGCCCATTGTAAATAGAGATTTTTCTAGACTCTATATGTCATTTTCAGAATATGATAATAGTAGCCAGCCGATTAAACCAGTAAACGTAGGGGTATTAGCTCGTGCGGATTCTACCAATTTCGATGATCAGAGAAATTTTCAATCTTTTATTTCTGCTACAAATGGAGCAAGTGCAATAACTTTTAATCCATCAGCTCAACGTATTTTTGTGGCTTCAAGTAATATTAGGGGGAGGGATTCAACTATTCAGATTTTCACGGTTGCTAAAGAAGGAACAGTCGCTAATTCGGGAGAGATTGAAAATAAGCATATTATTTCAGTTACTGGACTTTTATATTATCCTAGTTTAGATAATTTATATGCGGTAGAATATACTAAGAATACAATTATCGTCTATAATAGACCAAAAGGTAGAAATGGGCGAATGAATGCGTCGCATCGCTTTATTATACCTGACGACAAGAATCTCAAACCATGGGATATTGCCATGTATAAAAATGTCGTTTATGTAACTCGAACTGGTGCAAACGGAGGTATTGATGTTTTCGAGAATATTGCATCGGTTAGACAAGATACGCTCACTGAAGATGTGAAGCCCCAAAAACAGCTACGTTTAACAGGATCTCATAATATAAAAGGTATTTCACTCGATACAGTCAACAATATGCTTGCCCTCACGGATTACTCTGGAACTGGGGATGCTGCTGTAGGTCGTATCCTTATTTTTGATAATTTTAATGCTATGTTAGAGGCTGGAGGTGAGATGACTCCGTCTAGAATTATTACTGGACCCAATACCGGTTTACGACAACCGTCTGACGTTGAGCTTGATTTTAAGGCAGGAAGTAAATATCTATATGTATCCGATCCTCAATCGAAGTCGGTATACCGATTCTTGAAGACTGCGGATGGTGATGAAAAACCTGAGAGTACTTTCCGATTGGGTGAAAATTCTTCGCCAGTTGGTTTATCACTGGATTCCAGGTAATATAAAAACAAAACTTATTGAAGGGATAGTGTTTACTATCCCTTTTTGCATTTATACAAGTCCATTTGTAAGTCGAATTTATTGAGCCAAGAAACGATAACGTTGCTTTAATCCTCCAATAGTCGTAGTAAAAGCTCTATATCCATGCGTTTCTCCGCATTGTCTATATGCTCGTAAGCGGCAATTAGATTCCTCAGCACACGTTTAATAATAGAAAGGTTATCGCAAGGCAATGTGTATTCGTCTGATAGGGGAAGGTTTAATTGTCTCAAGAAGGCGAAAATATCTTCCTCACGCATAATTTGCCCACGGTTGAATACATTGATGTAAAAAGCAACCTTTTCTGGATCTTGACTATCCATAAAGGCTAAGACAAAATGTTTTGGAAGGTTAACTCCGTAAACTGGAATATCCAACTTCTCCGCAACTAATGCGTATATACAGGCTAAACTTATTGGGTTGCCTTTTTTACTTTCTAAAACCTTGTGAATAAATGAATTTTGAGGATCATGGTAGTTAGACGTATTCCCTGAGAGTCCGAATTCGCGAAAGATAATATTGTTCAATAATTTCACTTGCTCGAGCGGGCTCATATCATACATAAGGTGATACCATGCGTTGCGGCGCAATTCTGCCAACTGATAATAAACCTGGTCTTCGTTGAGATTTGGATATTGGTAGCGATTGATAATCAATAAGCCCTCGAGAAGGTCTTCCTGGTTATTTAGTTTCCAAAGTTGTAAATCATTCTTAACCTGATCGAATTGAATTTTATGGATAATACTTTCAATTCGACTTTGCGATAAGGGGTCGAAGGAGGATTCCCAGGAACTTTCCAACAAGGGAATTACTTCGGGGCCACAAGTGATAAGCTTGTGTTCAATCTCCTGAAAAATTCCTTTATCCGGGTCATCCAATAAGGATATAAGTGCCTTTATTTCCTTTTCATTCACATTTAAAATTAGCGAAATAAAGACACAAATACAAGTTTTGCTAATGCTTAACAATTTGCCCGTCGAGCAAATCTATAATTCTTTTACCGTACTCAGCGTTCTTTTCAGCGTGCGTAACCTGAATAATTGTTACGCCTTCATTGTTCAATTGTTGGAAGAGATCCATTATTTCCTCGCCCTGTTTGGAGTTTAGGTTTCCGGTTGGTTCATCGGCCAGCAGTAATTTTGGGGAGCCGGCTAAAGCGCGTGCGATACCAACAAGCTGTTGCTGCCCACCTGATAATTGTGCAGGAAATAGATTTTTCTTTCCGACTATATTAAATCGGTCTAACATATCACTAACAATTGCCTTTCGTTCGGAAGAGGAGATATTCTTGTAGATTAACGGAGTTTCAATGTTTTCATATACCGTCAGTTCATCGATTAAATGGTAGGATTGGAAGACATAGCCTATATGGGATTGAAATAATTGATTTCTTTTCTTCGTTTTCATAGCTAGTACATCTTCGTCCATAAAGAAGTACTTACCTTCATCAGGTTCATCTAGCATGCCAATTACATTGAGTAGGGTCGATTTTCCGGAGCCTGAGGGACCCATAATTGATACAAAGTCACCCTCTTCAATTTCTAGATTAATATCTTTTAAAACGAAGGATTTGCTGTTTCCTAGGGAATACCATTTGAATATATTTTCTAATTTAATCATGTTCGTACTTTGTTCGTTCTTTGTATATACTTTGAATGTCTGATGTTGTTGATTGTCGGAGTTTCTTATTCACCTTCTTGAAGGCTTTCTCTTGGATTCCCTACTCATCTCTTAAGCTATCCACAGGATTGGCTTTTGCAGCTTTGACGGCTTGTGTTCCTATTGTTGCAAAAGAGACGAAAAGCGTAATGACGCCCGCTAATAGGAACACCCACCATTCCATATTGGTATGGAAGGCAAAATTATTGAGCCATGTATCCATTACCAGAAATCCTAATGGTACAGCGAGTAGGAAAGCGATACTAATCATCCCGACATAGTCAACCGTTAGTAGTCCGACAATTTTGCTGATCGAAGCTCCCAACACCTTCCGAACACCGATTTCTTTAACTCTTTTCTTCGTGGCATAAGCGGAAAGAGCAAATAGACCTATACAGGCAATGCTGATGGTGATCATCGCAAAGAGCTGCATAATCTTGGTTGTTTGTTGTTCTTGTTGATAAAGTTTCGCATAATCATCGTCTAAGAAATGAGATTCGAAAGTACTATTCGGTTTCAGAGCTTTCCACACGGAGGCAATTTCATCTAATGCGATTTTTGTATTGGCATTGGTATCCAGTTTTACGAAGATATTGCCAAAGTAATTGTACTCTGGAAATAAAATAACAGGTTGAATCTCGTCACGCAGGGATGCGAAATTAAAATTATCGACGACAGTTTTTACGGTTCCTTTTCGACCATTTAAGACGATTCGCTTCCCGATCGCTTGCTCTGCGGTCCAGCCTAAACTCGTTGCCGTATTTTTGTTAATGATGAAAGCATAAGAGCGATTAGCGCTGGTATCTCTCGCTTTCGTTATATCAGCGTCACTGAGACTTTCTCCCGTCAAAATAGGTATTTCAAAGACGGATAAGAAGTCTTTTTCAATCGGAATAGCGGTCAGACTAAAAGAGAAGTCGCTGGGTTTACCTTCAGCCTCCGTTATCGTATAGCCTCCTTGAATATTAATAGGCGAGTCATAGGAAGCAGAAACAAACTTGACGGATGGTTTCGCTAACAGCATATTCTTAAGGGTTTCTCGCTCTTTTTGATTCCATACATCTCCATCGAGTACGATTATACGATCTCTATTTAATCCGGTATTTGTATGCTGTAAATATTGCATCTGCCTGTATGCAAAAAATGTACATATCACTAGGAATATAGAGATTGTGTATTGGAAGGTAATTAGGATATTAGAAAGGTTGAATTTGGAAATTCTTGTAGCGAGTTTACCCTTAAGTATTTTGATTGGACGATACTGTGCAATTAACCAAGCGGGCCAACCACTCGCTAAAAAGGAAAGGACAATAAAGAACAAGGCAATAAAACTATAGAAAAGTGGCTCTCTCCAAATAGCTAATTCCATCTGCATCCCTAAATAAAGGGAAAAGAATGGAAACAGGAGGTGTGCCAGGATTAGTCCGATAATGAGGCTTATAAATACGAGTAAACTTCCTTCAAATAGAAATTGTTTAAATATGGAATCTTTGCTTGCGCCTAAGACCTTCTTAACGCCTATCTCTTTAGCTCGTTCCGTAGCTTGTGCTAACGATAGATTCATGAAGTTAATACAGGATATTAAAAGTAAAGCAAAAGCCAAACATGCGAATACATAGATATAAATGAGGTTTCCAGTTCCAGCTGATTTCGAATGAAGATGTAAATCGGCGATACGCTCCATTTGTAATTTGAAGTGAAAACCTTGTGCAAATTCCTGCTTAAACATTTCTTCAATGCGCTGGTTGAATTTCTTTTCTAGTTGGCTAAGCTGACTTGGATCTTTCATTAATAGAAAGGTTTGATCATTAGCAGCTCCCCAACTTTCTTCTTTGTAGCGTTCCAACGCCGTATTAGATAGTAGTGCCGAGAACTGAATCTCAGAAAATGTAGGTGGATTCTCGATCACCGCAGTGATCATTCGGTCGGTATCATCAATTCTTAAGGTTTTTCCAATAGGATCTACCTTCGGAAAATATTTGTCCGCAAGTCCCTTGGTTAATACAATAGCGTTCGGATTCAACAAGGGTTGCTCTTGATCGCCAGCAATTATCCGATAGTCTAGAACTTTTAAAAAATCGGCATCTACGAATTTTAGCTTAGTCTCTTTAACCCACTCATTTCCATTTTTGACTAATGCCGCGTCGTTATATTGATACATCCTAACCGCTTTTTCCACTTCTGGGAATTCGCGTTGAAGGGTAGGAGCAACAGCAGTTGGAGTTACGTTCGATTGCTGATACGCTTGCGTATCTCCAGATTTGAAGGCGGCTGATACGAATGCAATCCGATTATGGTTGCCTAAAAATCGGTCATACGTTGACTCATGATAGATATAACCTGCTAGCAATAAGAAGCAAGTGATGCCTAGGCTAAAACCTAAGATGTTAATCACAGAAAATCCTCTGTTTTTACGAATGTTACGCCACGCTATTTTTAGATACATTGGAAGAAGATTAAATAAGAGCTTAAAACGTCTATATATAAAAGTGGTTTATATCCTGGATAAATGCATTAATGACGACAAATACCTAAGATAGCAGTTCCCTGAAAAGAGAAGTACAAGGTAATTGCCAAATTTATAATATTGTGTGTGTCAGTTATTTGTATTTACATCCTATCTTGTTTTCGTCCGATTTCGGACACCTCTCGTGCGAATATGGACAGCAGGTTAAGTGCATATTCTGATGGCTTTGCAGTTTCCGAGACTTCCGGACTCGAATCAATTATCATTTGATTAATGGGATCGAATCATTGCTCAACATTATTCATCCCTCAAGCTATCGACTGGATTGGTCCTTGCGGCTTTAAAGGTTTGCCAGGCGATAGTTATCATGGCGAACCCTAATGCTGTTCCTCCCGCTAGTGCAAGCATCCACCATTGGATCGCTATTCGGAAAGCGAAGCTTTGAAGCCAGTTATTCATGATAAACCATGCAATTGGAGCACCGATTAGGAACGCTATGCTAATAAGCTTGATGAAGTTTTTGGAAAGCAAAAGAATGATATTACCGATTGAAGAACCAAGTACTTTACGTATACCTATTTCTTTAATTTTTCCATTGATTAGGAGTATGGTTAATGCGAATAAGCCTAAGCATGAAATAATAATAGCCACGGAAGCCCCGGCAATGACAATCTTCGCAAATCGGCGTTCATTTTTATATTGGTTCTGCGTGTTTTCATCCAAATAGCTTGCAGCAATACTCGCTTTGGGGTTTATCGTCTTCCATGTTTTTTCAACATCCTGTAGCGTTTGACTCAGGTTGTCAGTTTCAACGCGTACAAAAAGATATTGAAGCGGGAAACCGGATGGGTTTATCGACATAGTTAACGGACCAACTTTTTGTTTAAGGTCATCAAAGTTGAAATTGTCGACTATCCCAATGACAGTGGGCGAATCGTCCATATGTAGTTGCTTCCCTAAAATTGCCTTTTCACCGCCAACGAGATCCGCCATTTCTTTATTGATTAATACGGCGTTAGAATCTGTCCCAAAGGAACGGTCAAAGTCTCGACCAGCCAGAAGCTTAATGTCCAATGTTTTTAAATAATCGTAATCTATATTCAGGAAATTGGTAATAACTTCCTTTCCTTCTTGGTCGAAACCGAACCGGCTTGTCGACGTGCTTCCATCTCTACCTTGCCCTAAATTAATATCAGTTCCCGTGATACTTTTTACCCAAGGATAGGCGGATAACTCGACACGCATACGAGCTAAAAGCTGACGACCATCGACTCCGCTGCCTATTGGAATGCTAATCACTTCATTTTTATTGAAGCCCAAAGGTCTATTAGCCAAGTAATGGAGTTGCGAGCTTATTACAATGGTTGCAATACAGAGTATGATGGCAATTGCGAATTGCAATACAGTTAGACTATTTTGCATGTGAGTAGACTTAAGCTTACCCGTCCCTTTTAAACTTTCAATGATATTTGCACTGGATATTCGCATTGCCGGATATCCACCGGTAATTGCGGTTAGAAGGAGAAATGACGAAAGAAATATAATAATATTTAGGGGTTTAAAAAGCTGTGTGATGTGGAACTTGTACCCCAAAGTGGCATTATATTCGGGCAATATGATGGCGGTCAACAGCAAGCCTAATATTAACCCGATTAAGCAGATTAGAAAGGACTCTATCCAAAGTTGTTTAAATAATTGAAAGGTTGTTCCACCGATGGTTTTTCTGGTTCCGATTTCTTTAATTCGAGTCAAGGAATTGGCCAACGAAAGGTTTACGAAATTAGAGCCTGCAATAAACATGATCAGTCCAGCTATTAATAGCAAAATCCAAGGGAAATTCGCTGTGCTATTCGAGCCTGTTCTCAAATCGCTTAGATGCAGGTCGCGAAGAGGTAGTAAATGTAGACTAAGGTATTTCCCATTTTTGTCAAGCTTTGCGCCATCACGCTTAAGTTTTCCTATTTCATCTTTGTAATGCGTCTCTAGGAAAGACTGCGCTGCAATGGTAAATTTTTGGTCATCAAGTTTTGGACTCTTCACTTTGACAAACACAAAATGATCTTTATGTCCCCAATCTATACTATTCGCTTGAAAATTCGGTAGCTTTTCAACGCGTGTTAGGCTATTGTAGTGGATACTAGAATTTGAGGGGGTATTCTCTATAACTGCGCTAATGATGCGGTTTTCCCATTCGCCAGATTGATTTAATTCGATAGGCCTACCGATAATATTGGTGCTTCCATATAAACTCATTGCAGTATTCTCATCAAGAATAACCCCATCTAATATTTCCAGCCCTTTTTTATTGCCCTGAATAAAGTTAAAATCAAATATGTTAAAGAAAGATTGATCAACAGATCTGTTGATGCTACGCACTTCCTTATCGCCGTTTCTGAGCAAGACATTGTTTTGGTAAACGCGCGTGATATGTTCAACATCTGGCAGTTCTTTTTTCATCAATGGAGCTAACGGTGCGGCAACGCTAGGGTTATATTCGATACCACCCTGAGCATTACTTTCCATGTAGACCATTCCGATTCGTTCCGTATCGTTATGAAATCGATCATAAGACAGCTCGAACATGGCTGTCAAGAACAAGATTGTCGATGTTGTAATCGCAATCGCGAAGCCGAAAACTTGTATAAAGCTTAATGACTTAGTTTTTAGTATGGTGCGAAAAGCTATTTTTAACATAATTTCAAGTTTATTATCAACTGTTTCTTTTCGTCGTTGATTTCCCTGTTATCAATTTTAATTATTTATCTCTAAAAAGCGTTAATGGACTCATCCTAGCTTTTTGAAGTGTCGTATCCAATGGCGGTATAAGTGATAAGCCCCCCGACAACAGCTGTTAGCATGAATAGTTTGCAAGGAGTTTGGATTCTAGAGGAGAAATCCACTGGCATGCTGCACACGCTTGAATTAAAAGTACTAGCTGAACTACACTATTCATTTCTGAGGCTTGTGACAGGATTAGCTATAGCCGCTTTGATGGATTGCCAGCTAATGGTCAAAAAGGTGATTATAAGCGCTAAAACACCGGTTAGGACAAAAACCCACCAAGATATCCCGGGAGTATAGCTGTAGTCCGCTAGCCAAATATTCATCGCATACCAAGCGATAGGAGAGGCTATCATAAATGAGATGCTGATTAAGATCAAGAATTCGCGTGAAAGTAGTCCGGTTACCTGTAGAACTGAAGCACCCAAAACTTTACGAATACCAATTTCCTTTGTTCTATTTTCTGCGAGATATGCTGCTAATCCAAAGAGACCTAAGCATGAAATTAGTATGGTAAGGATTGCAAACAGCGTTACTAATTTTGCGGTGCGTTCCACTGATGCGAATTTCCAAGCGTAGCTTTCATCAACAAAGGTGTAGTTAAATTCATAATCGGGATTAAGTTTCTTGAGTACCTCTTCAATCTTTCCCAGACTCGCTTTGGTGTCAAATTGTTCGCTCAATTTCATATGAAGCGTCGTCGCATAATAGGCTCTAGGTCCACAAATCATCATGGGTTGGATTTTATCCATAAAAGGTGATTCAAATACAAAGTCTTTAACAATACCAACGATCTTATAATTTTCTTCTTTATAGCCGATATGATTCATTAGTTTACCAATTGGATCTTTGATACCCATCGCTTTAATAGCTGATTCGTTTAATAAGACAGCACTGGTATCCGTAGGGAACTTGTTGACGTCTATATCTCGACCTTCAATGATTTTAAGCCCCATTGTTTTTACCAGATCTGCATCTGTTCCAAACTTGATAAAAGTTAGCTGACCATCTTGCGTATTGCTACCATCCCATTCCAAACCCCACTGATCACTCCATCTCTCGGTAATCGGACTAAGGCTTTTTGTCATTGTGCTAACAGCGCCGGTACTTAGAATTTCTTGTTTTATAAGGTCATAGTTACTACGTATTTTTCCTTCAATCGGAATATAGATCAATTGCTCTCGATCATAGCCTGTTTCGCGGTCTAACCCATAACGAATTTGATTGTATATAATGATAGTCGAAATGATTAGGATCATAGCGAAAGTGAATTGCAAAACGACTAGTACTTTTCGCGCCGATACCGTATTTCTTGCAGATTTATATGTTCCCTTTAATACTTTAATTGGATTGAAAGACGAAAGGAAAAACGCGGGATAACTACCAGCCAAGAGTCCCGTAAACAAGATAAACCCAATACTGAATAGCCAAAAGCTAGGGTCCTGTATTGGAACAATCAATTTACCGCCAACTAATTGATTATAGTGAGGGATCGTCAAATAGACGATAAGCATGGCTAGTACGAAGGATAAAAAACTGAGGAATAGACTTTCGAAGATAAATTGTAAGATTAATCCAGTTTTCGTTACGCCGACTACCTTGCGAATACCAACTTCCTTCGCTCGTTTTTCACTCTTAGCCGTACTAAGATTCATAAAGTTAATACAGGCGATAAGTAATATAAATCCGGCGATAACACTAAAAAGTCGAATTTTATTGATTTCACCGCCGACTAAATAGCCGTTGATATCCTTATTGTATAAATATTTTTTATCAATGCGATGTAAGAAGGGTTCGGCTGTAATAGGAAGTCCCTTGTCTTTTGTGTTATTTTTTGCTAAATTTTTAATTTTCTGATCAACCTTGGCGGAAGAGGCCCCAGGTTTCAGCAAGACGTAACTTGTTGTAGAGAAAGACCCCCAGCTATCGTTTTCAGGATTAATTTGAGCTTTATAAGATCGCGGTAACAAATATTTAAAACTGAATTTCGTATTATTCGGCAGATCTTTCAAAATACCCGTGACCGTAAATTGAGAAGCAGAGTCTATCGTAAGGGTTTTACCCATGGCATTCTGGTTGCCGAACAGCGATTTTGCGAACGATTCAGTTAATACAATATCATATGGGTTTTTTAGTGCCGCTTTTGAATTACCCTGAAGAAGTGGAAAGCTAAACATCTCTAGAAAAACACTGTCGACTACCGCTCCATAGCCTTTTAGTTTTCTATCGCCATTCGTTATTAAATTTGAACTCCCATTATACATAGTCACGGCCTCTACCTCCGGATAATCCGTTTTCAAAGTTTTAGACAAGACCATTTGAGTATTATTATTTACCCAAGTCTTTTTGCCGTCAGTATCACGATTATATATAACATATAATCGCTCTGATTTCTCGTGAAACTTATCCATGCTGTATTCTCGCTGAATCCATAGAATGATCAGCAGTGCCGCAGCCATACCTATTGTTAGTCCAATGATATTAATGAAGGAGAATGCTTTATTCTTCGCGAGGCTGCGGAAAAGTATTTTGAAGTAATTGCGAATCATGGGCTTTATCAGTTAGCGTCTCTTTGTAATAAAAGAAACTGGTAAAAATATCTATTCAATATTCTGGATGTTACTCATCTCTTAAACTATCGACAGGGTTTGTTTTTGCAGCTTTGATTGCTTGGTAGCTCACTGTTAAAAGGGCTGCTAAGATCGCTAAAGATCCCCCTAGAATAAATGGCTTCCAGGAAATGTCAATCCGGTAGGCAAAGTCTTCTAGCCATTTGTTGCATGCCCACCATATGATGGGGCTTGCGATTAGAATGGCAAGCAATACCATCTTTACGAAATCCCTAGAAAGCATGCTGACGATGCCTGTTATGGAAGCGCCCAATACTTTCCGAATTCCAATTTCTTTACTACGCTGAAAGGCTGTAATGGTTGCTAAGCCAAATAGGCCTAAGCAGCTAATAATAATCGCAATTCCCGTGCTGATATTGGTCAGCTTATAAAGATTTTGTTCCTTCTTGTACATTGCAAGAATTGATTCATCATAAAATGAATATTGTAATGTCTCTACAGGGAAGAACTTTGACCAAGTGGATTTTAGTCGTTCCATGATTTGAGGCCATTCTTTTTTATTTGCAGGGTCAAGGCGTATAGCATACTCATCCAATCTCTCTGTATCCTGTAGGAGTGCCATTGGTTGAATATTGGAATAAAAGTCTTTTGCGTGGAAGTCTTTTATTACACCAACAATGGGATGTGCATAACCTTTTCGACCAATGAATTCACCTATCGCATCTTGAGGAGATTGGAATCCATAGGTTCTCGCTGCCGTTTCATTGATAAGAAATCCATTCGTGGTATCGGATGGCAAAAGTGGTGAACCTGCGATTAATTTTAAATCATAGAAATCGAGATATTCATCGTCAATAATCTTTAAAAAGATATTAGGCACGATAGGTTCCAACTTTCCTTTCGGCATATAGTCCATCGCCATCGAACTAAAGTCTAATGAAAGCGGGGCAGTACCCATCGTTACGGCTTCCACTCCCGGGATTTTTCTTATTTCATTGGCTAGGGTAGTTTTTTTAGAATAATTAGGATTATGGTACAGTTTATAAGGAAGATTGATTAAAACGACTGCGTCTTTATTGAAGCCCATGTCTTTCTCCACGACATACTTTAATTGCTGTCCGACGATTAATGCGCCCACAATAAAAATTTGAGCGATAATAAATTGAAATACAATAAGTGTTTTACGAAGATTCAGTCTATTTTGTCCCACAGCCACTGATCCTTTGTTTCTAAAAATATCTACAGCATTCACTTTACTAATCATCCACGATGGATAGAAGCCCGCTAGTAGAATCGTAATACCTAAAACAAGCAATAGGAAAGTTGCAAATAACAAAGGGTTAGCATACGATTTGATATTTTCTGTAATCAAATCCCCTAATAGCGCGAATGCAAATTGAACTACAAATGTGGATAGAATAGTAGCTATTCCAACGATTATCGCTGTTTCCAACATCATTTGCAGAATTAAAGACATTTGTGAGCCTCCTAATGTTTTTCGGATTCCAATTTCTTTATGACGTTGTGGTAGTTGGGCTGTTGTTAAATTGATGTAATTGATACATGCGAGTAATAATAGGAAGATACCAACGCCAATTAAACCATAGATTACATTTAAACTCGTTTTCTCAGCGCCACGCTCATTCATTGAAGTTGCGAAATGTGACTCCTTGATCGGCATAGTAACAATTGAACGATTGTATTCATAGGTGGGATTCGTCTCCGCTTTAAAATCTTCCCATTTACTTTTAACAACCGCTTGAATTTTATTTAAAGCTTTTGTTGCAGAACTGGGGTCTTTAGCAACAAAGTATACCTTGTCGTTCCCATTGCTATTTTTCCAATTTGCGAGGCTCTTTTCAGCAGCGGTTTCTTGTAATAACACAAACTCTTGTCCGTTAAATTCGGAGGGGTAGGTTAAATTAGTCACTACACCAGAAACCACTTTTTTAATACTATCATTGTACACAATCGTTTTTCCGATCATTTCTTGATAGTCTAGTTTTGGGAAATAATGCTTAGCACGCTTTTCTGTCAATACTAATTGATAGGGAGCATTAAGAGCGTTCGATTTATCCCCAGCCAACCAGGTGTGAGGAATCAAGTCGAAATAGCTAGGGGCGGTGCTGATGACGGCGGTTTCCGTAAAGTCAGGTTCTTCTTGTTTTAAATCTTGCCCCGGTATTGCCGGAATGGCGATCTTTGAAACAAACATCCGAAAGGAGGGAACGACGTTTTCGAATCCATCCATTTCATTCTTCATATAGAAGTAGATCGGTCTGGATAATCCCCCAAATATTTCGTCCCGACCATCTCTTTTGAAATTTGAAAGGACGCGATAAACATTCTCCTTATTGGGTAGCCCTTGTTCATAGCTGAGTTCAAAACTTACATAGCGGTAGATCACCCAACAAGAGCTAATACCAATCGTTAACCCAAGAATGTTGAGAAACGTGAAAAGTTTGTTTCTTTTCAAGTGTCGAAGACTGTTTTTAAAAGATAGCCACATGTCTATTCATATTTAGTAGTTTGTCTAGCATATTTGGGGAGCAGAAATATTATCCGCGTTATCCCCTACGCTGCGGCAATTATTTAACAATTTGTTGCTCGTTGAGTCGGTCGTGCCAGAATGATTAATTGGGCCTGGATTTAATCCGAACATTTTTTGATTCCTTATTCGTCTCGAAGGCTATTTACCGGATTGGCAATAGCGGCTTTTATCGATTGGTAGCTAATGGTTAAAATTGCTATCAAGATTGACGCAAATGCCGTGATCGCGAAGATCTCCCAGCTGACTGATATACGATAAGCATAACTGCTTAAATAAGTGTTCATCGCCCAATAAGCAATCGGGAATGCAATGAAACATGCAATGATTACTAACACGATAAATTCTTTGGATAGCATGCTGGTAACAGAGAAAATGGAGGCCCCCAAAACCTTACGAATACCAATTTCTTTCGTTTTATTCTCTGCCATAAATGCTGACAATCCAAATAAGCCTAGGCAGGAGATAAAAATGGTTAAACTAGCAAACAAGGATGCCAATTGACCGGTTTTTTCGGATTCATCAAATTTCTTTGCGTAGTCATCATCAACAAATGCATATTCAAAGGGATAATCTGGATTGTATTTTTTTAAGATAGCTTCCGTCTTATCCAACGCTTCTCGAGTATGTATTTCCGGTTTAAATTTGATATGTGTGACACCTAGCATGCCTTTTGCTCCCTCTATAATCAAAGGTGCTATTGGGTCATACGGCGATTCTTGAATAAAATCTTTAATCACGCCGATGATCTGGAATGATTGACCACCGTCTTTTATAATTTGCCCAATGGGATCTTTAAAACCGATGGCTTTAGCTGCGGTTTCGTTTATAATCACTCCAGCGGAATCTGTGGGGTATTTGCTGAGGTCGAAGTCTCTACCCTTAATAAGCTCTAATCCCATTGTTTCGACAAGTTTATCATCTGCCGCCGAGCGATTGAAAATAACAGTATTATCTTTTGATTTCCCGGCCCATTCAAAGCCATTACTGTTGCTCCAACGCTGTGTGATGGGAGACATCGTACGCGTAACGCTGCTTGCGATTCCTTGTTCAATTAATTCTTGTTTGATCGATTTAAAGTTTTTTGGGAAGTCACCCTGCTCAAGTGTAAACATCAATCGTTCTTTATTAAAACCGACTTCACGATCCTGAGCATATTGGATTTGCTTACGGATGGCAATTGTGCTGACGATTAGTACAATTGCAATAACAAATTGGCTTACAACGAGCACTTTACGTGTACTGAACTTATTTATCTTGAATACAAACTTCCCTTTGAGAACCCGTATTGGTTTGAATGAAGAGAGAAAGAATGCCGGATAGCTCCCTGCTAAGAGTCCGGTGACCAAGATAAAGAGAAGCAAGGCTATCCAAAACAATATGCTGCCATATGGAATTGTTAGGCTACGGTCGACAAGTTGAGAATAGCTTGGTAATGCAATGATTACGATAATTAAAGCGAGTACGCCAGCAATGCAAGAGAGTAAAATGGATTCTGATAGAAACTGTTTAATAAGCGAGGCTTTCCCTGCGCCTACAACCTTTCGGATTCCAACTTCTTTGGCTCTTTTCTCACTTTGCGCGGTACTTAAATTCATGAAATTAATACACGCAATCAATAGAATGAAAGCGGCAATGAGGATAAAAACGCGAACCATGTCAATACGACCACCCACTAATACCCCATTTTCATATTTTCTATATAAGTGAAAGTCTGATAAGGCTTTAATGACATTGTCGGCGTTAGTTTCTGTGTGTTTTTTCAGAAAACCTGTCATATTTCTCCCAAATTGCTCTGCGTTGGTGCCTTCTTTCAAAAGTACAAAGGTTTGCAGGGTATTGTTATTCCATTCAACGTTCGATGGATAGCGGGAGTCGAGGTATTTCATGGATAAAAAATAACTCGTTTTATTGTACATGCTATTCGAGGGAATGTCTTTAAGTACGGCAGAAACGGTAAATTGCTCATCCTTATTGCGCTTGATTATCTTGCCAACAACATCAGTGCTCTTAAATAGTTTAAATGCCAATTCTTCATTGATAACAATGTTATTAAGATTGGAGAGTGCGGTTTTGATATCGCCTGAAATAACATCATAATTGAAGAGTTTAAAGAACTGCTCGTCTGCATAAAGTCCTTTTTCTTTGTTTAATTTGTTTTCTCCGACCGTTAATAGATCTTCTCCAGCATTCTCAACACGAACTGCATGTTCGACTTCGGGAAACTCGGTTTCTAGTGCGCGCGCCATAACGCGGGGAGTCCAGAACCAGACTTGTATTTTTTCACCCCATGCGGCCTTATTTCCAATTACATAGATGCGATCTAGAAATTGATGCTGACGATCAAAAGTGACTTCACTACGGACCCAGAGCATAATCAGAATTGCAGCGGCCATACCAATTGCTAATCCTGTGATGTTGATAAAAGTGAATCCTTTATTCTTTTTAAGGTTTCGAAAGGCTATTTTAAACATGATAAATATTCTTAGCAGTAAGACAATAGATGCAGAACATGCCTCTAAATAACGGAGGATGTTTCTAAAATTACCTGCCCATCGAGCATCCGAATCACGCGGTCTGCAAACTTAGCATCATGTTCCGAGTGAGTTACCATAACGATCGTTGTTCCTGCTTCATTGAGTTCGGTCAAGAGCTGCATCACTTCATTACCGTTGCTCGAGTCTAGGTTTCCCGTTGGCTCATCGGCAAGAATAAGTTTCGGATTATTAACGACGGCACGTGCCACAGCAACACGCTGCTGTTGACCACCTGAAAGTTGCTGTGGGAAGTGGTTTCTGCGATGCATGATTTGTACTTTCTCAAGCACTTCTTCCACACGCTTTTTACGTTCTGCTGCAGGTACATTCGTATACACTAAAGGAAGTTCCACGTTTTCGAATACCGTTAATTCATCAATCAAATTGAACGATTGGAATACAAATCCAATATTGTGCTTCCGCAAATCGGAACGCTTATTTTCCTTGAATTTGGCGACTTCAATATTGTTAAAGAGATAGCTCCCTTCATCTAAATCATCTAATAGACCGACGATATTCAACAATGTTGATTTTCCGCAGCCCGAAGGGCCCATCACAGCCACAAATTCACCCTCTTTCACATGTATGTTCACATCGTTAAGCGCTACTGTTTCCACTTCCTCGGTGCGATAGAATTTCTGTAGGTTAGTTATCTTGATCATATGGTCTTAATAAATATCGTTATTAGTTTAAAGAAAGTCTTTGCAGACTGCCAGCTTGGTTAGGGAGTAAGGCAGCAGCCGCAACGACCTCTATTGTTTTATTTTTAATTCTTGAATCTTATCGTAGGTCTCATAACTTGAAATAACCACTTTATCCCCAGGTTGTAGACCGCCTAAGACTTCATAGTATTCGGGGTTTTGTCGACCTAGCTGAATGTCGGTACGATAGGCTGTGTTGCCCGCTTTATCCAATTTGAAAATCCAGTTGCCGCCGGTCTGTTGATTAAAGCCACCTTTTGCGAGCAATACAGCCTTGGTCTTGTCGCTCAAAGCCAAGCGAATCGGGAGGGTTTGACCGCGGCGAATACTCTCCGGTCTTGCGCCAATAAATTCCATATCGACTAGAAAACGACCATCTTTAACCTGTGTGTAGACTTTCTTTATCCGCAATTCATAGAGCTTATCGTCAATACTAAATTGTCCTTTCAAATCCGGGAAGATACGGTTGATATAATGTTCATCAATCTCCGCGCGAACTTTAAAGCCAGTTAATACGTCAATTTGTCCCAAACGTTCACCAGCGGTTTTATTTTGTCCAATCTCTGCGTCAAAAGACGTTAATTGACCATCAACAGGAGCTCGTAAGATTAAATCACCAACCTTTTGACGCATTAACTGTAAAGCGCTTTGCGTACGCTTATAAGTCTCGCGGTCTTGACTCAGTTTCTGTGCATTGGAAACTTCATCCTGTTTAACGATTTGACTCGTCAAACCCACTCGTTCTTTTTGATAGTTGTATTCATTCAATGATTTTTGATATTCCTGCGAACCTATCGCTTTTTCAGAAAGCAGTTTTTTATTTAAGTTGTATACACGTTCTGATTCTTTCAGTGCCTGTTCCACATCCGCCATTTGGTTGCGGTTATTTATTGTCGCCTGTTGTGCACTGGTCTGTGCGATCTGAGCTTGGGTCAAGAGGTTTAACACCTGGGTCTCCTGATTGATTAAACTCAGTTCCAAATCGGTATTTGAAAGTCGCATAATGGGATCACCCTTCCGCAAATGTGCCCCATCTTCGACATATTTCTCTTCGACACGTCCGCCAACCGAAGCATCCAAATAGATACTGCTAATTGGAAGTACTGTTCCATTGATGGGGATAAACTCTTGAAAGGTATCTTCTTTAACTTCAAAGATCGAAATACGTTCCGCTTCCACGTTTAGTTTGCTGTTTCCGCTCGTGTAATAATAGCTAGCAGCGATTAAGCCAACTAATGCAATAGCGCCGCAAACGGTTAAGATCCGTTTGGTATTCCATGTCTTCTGTTTAATTGGTCTGTCCATTTATTTTTAAACTTTATACCAGATGCATAGATAAGCTTGTGCCAAACTCGTAATAGGCTGTAAATCAATGTGTGTTTGCTAAAAATACGGATAGTACTGTTCGCAAATGAACAGTTGTTGTGCGATGCTGAACAGCTTTTCTACGCCAGTCCTAAGTTTAGACTTGAAAATTTATTCATCATTGGTTTTGACGCGCTGTTTAAAGTATGTTTTTTTCCCAATATGGAAGAAACAAAGATCCCGAGTCTATTCAAAATAATGCATTTTACAGTGCAAAAATCTTTTTTGAAGCAAAAAATAGCTGCGTGTTCGAAATTCAGAATTTTCTGATGTTCGATCAAGATGCTTACTGTAGAATACGGAGGAAATGCCTCTTCCGGGAATCTAACATGTTCGCTACCGAACACTTTCCTGTTCGAGTCCGAACAGTTCTTTAACTATACTGAGTGTAACGAATTGTAAATCAGTGTTTAAATTATTTGGCATACGCTAT
>JBEBRI010000062.1:0-19672 GCA_040394915.1 Sphingobacterium sp. | reverse complement strand
ATACGAAAGTTCTTGGGTTTTTCGCTAACAGCTCTTCTAGATGAGCTAAATCAATATTCCCTTTCTGATCTAAACGAAGGAAATCTAAGTGGATTTTCCCATCTTTCTGCAGTTCTTCTAATGTATGTAAAACCGCATGATGTTCAATAGGTGAGGATACGGCATGCGTGATTCCGTAGGCCTCTATCGCCCGCACGATAGCCATATTATCAGCTTCTGTTCCACCGGAGGTGAAAAATATTTCCGCAGGAGAGGCGTGCAATAATTTGGCGACAGTTCTTCTAGCTTTCTCAACGATGGTTTTGGATTCTCGACCATGCGCATGTATGGAGGAAGGGTTTCCAAAATTATCGTTCATTGTTTGTACCATTACGTCGATAACTGCTTGGTCTAAAGCAGTGGTAGCGGCATTATCAAAATATACATGCATGACGGCAAATATAAAAAAACGTATAGTAATAAAACAGATTAATTTCGTTTTCTGACAATCATTAAACCAATTGATATCAAGCTTGTTAAGAAACTTAAATATACAATTAAATCGCCGGAGCGTGTATAGAACGTTATTTCTTCATTCAGATTGATTTCCTGCGACAAAGCTGTGGGTACCCACCAAGCAGATTTTTGAACGATATCACCACGTTGATTGATAAAGGCGGAAATGCCTGTATTGGCCGATCGAACAACCCAACGACGGTTTTCAATCGCTCGTAATTTTGCGTATTGCAGGTGTTGGTCTTTTCCGGAAGTGTCGCCCCACCAACCGTCATTGGTTATGACAGCGATGAACTGTGCCCCCATCTTAACGTACTCAGCGACATAATTTCCCCAAATCGATTCATAACAGATAACAGGTGCAGCCCCGATGCCGCTCGCTGTATAAAAAACGCTGGGTTTATCTTGGCTGCCATACCCGCCTGTTGTTCCCCCAAAATGTGCGAAGAATGGTTTTAATAAGCTTAACGCATTTCCGAATGGCAAAAGCTCAGCACCAGGCACCAATTTAGACTTATGATAGAATTGCAATTTGCTACTACCGTCGACCAATACGCCAGCGTTGAAACTGTCGTAATAAAGATTGCCTATTTTTTTAGCCGTTGGCGTGCGTTGATCCCCGTAAAGTACATAACTTTCAATCCCGGATAACACATTACCATTATGGTAAGGCTCTAAAAAGGTTAAAATCTTTTGATACTGCGGGTAGTCTCTGAATTCTTCTTCATTGACGCCATTGCGATCTGATATTGCAGTTTCTGGCCAAATGAAGAATTCCGTATTGAGTTTCGCAACCTTTTGAGATAAATTGGTCAGAACAGATAGCTGCTCTTCAGGCGTTATCGGTCCCCATTTCCCGAAAGGATCAATATTTGGTTGAACAGTAACAATTTCGGAAGGATTCACATGCTCTTCGTATTGGCTATACCAAACTATGGAGACAAGTGCAGGAATACAGATAATTCCTGCTAAGGAACCCATTAGCACTTTATTGTTGATTGCTTCAATACCATTCCTCTTTTGCCAAATCAATAAGAACAAACAAATATTCGTTAACCAGATCCAAAGCGTTCCTCCGTATACACCGGTAATGCTATACCATTGAATAAGTTGATGGGTATTGGCAAATCCATTTCCTAAAGTCATCCATGGAAAGGATAGATCCCAGGTTTGGTGTAGGTACTCATAGCCAATCCAGAACGAAATAAGCCCCATGAAACTAATAAGGATTCCGTTCCTCTTCCTTAATTGATAATAGAGGCGGAAAGCTAGCGCCATCAGCAGAGGTGCCAGCGTATAGGGTACAAGTGAAATCAGAAGAGACGGAATGGCATCTAGAAATGCGTTCATTGCATTATACACCCAGTAGATTGAAGCCGTGTTCCAAACTACTCCTGTTAAAAATGCGAGTGTAAAAACTTTTCTTCCCTTGTTTTTATAGTCTCCTCTAATCGTTTGCTCAATAGCAATCAAAAGTGGAACAAAAGCAACCAATAGTAATACCGCAGTATAAGGGATCGGCGGCCATGCTAGCCATAATAAAAAAGCAGAAAGTAAAGCTAACAGGTAATTTGATCTCATGGACTTATAATTTGCTTAATATCTCGGCTTTCTTTGTTTCGTATTCAGCCTGCGTAATCAATTGTTTGTCGTACAGTGTCTTTAGTTTCTTCAATTTCAAGGTAATTTCATCCTCCTCTTCAGTTGGCTTTTCAACTTGGTTGGAAAAGCTCGAAGGAATAGACGAAGAAGCACCGAAGGAAGTGGCTCTTGGTTCCTGTTTTTGAAAGGTATCGTTTAATGAAGGAGCAGGTATAATTCTTTCTTCACGTTTTTCTTCCAATTCGATAGGCTTTTCCTCGCGGGGAGCCGCAGGTGCCGCAGGTTTGTCGGCGTCGACTTTCACCGGGGGAGTAGGATTGCTGTAAACGGGTTTGTTTTCAATGATAATCTTACTTTCTTTCGATTCCTGTTTCTGATTTTGAAGATTGTCTAAAGCTGCTTTAATCAATTGATATAACTTTCTAGCTTGTGTTTTTGGGATATAGTCAATTGTTAAATTTTCACCTGTGAAAGGGATTACAGTAACTTTGGAACCAAATATCTCCTCTTTGAACGCGATGTCTTTGACTTCCTGCCATGCGAAGATTTCAAAATTGGTAGCAAGCCCTAGTTTTGTAAACTCGCAAAGGAATAGGCGCTTGTTACTGACGGTAATGCTATCAGGCAATAAGGTAACAGCAGGTTTCTTTTGCAATGCGATATAGTTAATCGATTCTCCAGGTGTTAACATGTCGAGAATCTTTCCGTGAATCTTTTCTACAACTTTTGGATCTTGTCCGTCTTGTATGTACTTGTCAATTTGATAGTTTTCCATTGATTCAAGATTTGAATGTGTTAATTATTGTTTCTCTATTCTGCGCCAGCGACACAAAATACGAATTCTCCCTTTATCGGGTTTTGCTCAAAATGCGCTTTTAATTCGGTTAAAGTCCCGCGAACCGTTTCCTCATATAACTTACTGATTTCTCTGGATAAACTCGCCTGACGTTCCGCTCCAAACACGAGCATAAATTCTTCAATTGTTTTTAGAATACGATGCGGAGACTCGTAGAAAATCATGGTTCTTTTTTCCTCTGCAAGCGCTTTAAGGCGAGTTTGTCGTCCCTTTTTAACCGGAAGAAATCCTTCAAAACAGAAACGATCATTTGGAAGTCCGGAGTTGACTAGCGCTGGAACAAATGCTGTCGCACCTGGCAAACATTGCACTTCCAAACCTTCCTTAATGCTTTCACGCACGAGTAAGAAACCGGGATCAGAAATGGCCGGAGTGCCCGCATCCGAAATCAAAGCAATCTGTTGTCCTTCTTTCATTAATCGAATAATCTCAGCAACAGCTTTGTGTTCGTTATGTTGATGATGGGCAAATACTTTTTTATCTATACCAAAGTGCTTCAATAGGGGTGCACTGGTTCGCGTATCTTCGGCCAGAATAATATCAACCGATTTTAATACATTGATAGCCCTGAAAGTCATGTCTTCCAAGTTTCCAATCGGTGTAGGGACTATATATAACATAGCTCAAAGATAAGGAATAAAGCGTTAGAATGATTTGTGATTTGTTTTAGACAATATCTGTTTTATTCATCGACTTCGACGTAATCTTCGGAGCGTGGAATCTTATCAAGCACCGAAAGCCAATTATCAGGAACCGAGGTTAGTTTACGTTCGAGCAAATTCATCCAAGCGCCATCCACAACAACTACGGCTGCACGCACGCCATTTTCCTTAATAACCTCATGACGGAAGGAGAATCTAGAATTTTTACGATTGAATTTGCTGATTTCAACAGTTACTTGAATATGTTCATCTAACCCAATCTCTCGATAATATGTTAATTCTTCGCGAAAAAGGATAGGACCAATTTTCATTCTGGAGAATTCTGTCAGGGATAAACCCAATTTATTAAGCATGTTGCTTCTCGCTTGAGCACAGAAATCTGCATAAGCAGAATGACGTAGGTGTACATTTGCATCAATTTGAGACCAAAGAACTTGGCCTTCATAAAATACCTTGTTTTCCATAAGTAACCTTTACTGAATATTATGTTCTAAAATACTAAAGAGATTGAATTAAAACGGCACTTATCCAAAAGATGATATTCGCATGTAAAGAAATCGCTAATAAATATTCTTTAGAAAATAGACGTTAACTCATCGTTGATGCCTGTTTTTAACGGTTGTTTGACCTCTTAACAATTTTATAATCTTTTATTAACTAGTGGTTTACTTAGTGGCTTTAGTTTTGGCGCAGATAAAAACTAAAACCTATATGAGAATATTTTTACTAACGCTATTTAATTTCTTCTGCCTCTTTTCCTTCGCACAGACGACTGTCTTAAAAGGTAAGATCATGGATGGGAATGATAACTTTTCTTTACCTGGAGCCACATTGAAGATTACGGAAGGTAGCCGTTTCACGGTTTCTGATATTCACGGTAATTTTGAATTTCTGAATCTCCCTACGGGCACTTATCAATTGACCGTTGATTATTTAGGGTATGAGCATTACGCGCAATCGATCACTGTTAGCGCTGGCCAAAAAGCTATTGAGGTCTTGTTAAGACCCTCACAAAGAAGTATCGATGAAGTTCAAGTAATGGGCGATATCGCCCGTGGGCAAGCCAAAGCCTTAAATCAGCAAAAAAATAACAGTAATATCTCAAATATTATTTCCTCAGATCAAGTGGGACGTTTCCCGGATCAAAATATTGGAGATGCCTTGAAGCGAGTGCCAGGTATTACCATGCAAAATGATCAGGGTGAAGCCCGTAATATCATTATTCGAGGGCTGTCACCTGAATTAAATGCTGTTACCTTAAACGGTGATCGTATCCCTTCGGCAGAGGGCGATAATCGAAATGTGCAAATGGACTTAATTCCCTCAGACATGATTTCCACTATTGAGGTCAACAAGACCTTAACGCCTGATATGGATGCTGATGCGATCGGTGGAAGTGTGAATTTAATTACACGTGCCATACCAAATAGGCAACGTATTTCTGCAACGATTGGAGCTGGATATTCACCGGTTCGAGAAAAAGGGATGTATAATGGTTCTATTATCTACGGAAATCGATTTTTAAATAATAAAATGGGCTTAGTGCTTAGCGGTACAATGCAGAGCAATGATTTTGGCTCGAATAATATCGAAGGGGAGTGGGCGAAGGATGATGCGGGTAAACTATTTATGAATGAAATGCAGATTCGTAAGTATGATGTATACCGAATTCGTCGTTCTGTTTCAGCAGCATGGGATTTTGATATCAATACCCGAAATCGTATTGCATTAAATGCCATGTATAATTGGCGCGATGATTTAGAAAACCGCTTTGCAGTGTCTTACAAGGATATGGAATGGGATGAGGATAAAAGTATGTATGTTGGTAAATTGAATCGTCAAACAAAGGGTGGAATAGATAACGATAAGAATAAGGGAAAGCGTTTAGAACGACAAGATGTTTTGAATTTCTCTTTGACGGGGGAACATTTATTAAGCGCCAAACTGGATTTCGATTGGACAGCTTCTTACTCGCGAGCGTCAGAAAAGAGACCAAACGAACGCTATATGGCCTATGAAGTAAAGAAGGCAGAATTAGGTCAAGATATTTCAGATACGTATTTACCCTTTATCAAGGATCAATACACTGATTATTCGAAGTTCGCATTTAAAGAACTGACAGAAAATGAGAATAATACAAATGAAGACGAGTTTGGTGGTAAAATTAATTTCCGTATGCCGTTGTCTGTCATTTCGGGACAAAAGGGGCGCTTGAGAATCGGTGCACGTATTCGATTAAAGTCGAAAGATCGGGAGAATAATTTCTTCGAATATACGCCTAACCCGAAGTATGGTGCTTTGTCGACTTTACCGATGCAAACTTGGGATGCAAGAAATTGGGATCAGGGAGAACGATACGCAGCAGGCGGGTTTGTGAGTAAGGATTTCTTAGGCAGTCTTGATTTGACAGATAAATCGAAATTCGAAAAGGAGGATAAACCGGACGAATATTTGTCGCAAAATTATCATGCGAAAGAGCGTATCATCGCAGAATATATTCGTTGGGATCAAAATATTACAGAGCGTACTGCATTGATTCTTGGTGTTCGCTTAGAGCATACAAATATAGACTATACAGGGAATAACGTCATTGATGAGGAAGAATTGGTAGGAGAAATTCGAAATAAAAACAGTTATACTAATATTCTCCCAAGCATTAATCTGAAGCATAACTTTAATGAAAACTTCATTCTCAGAGCTGCGGTTACGACGGGTTTGGCGCGACCGAATTACTATGCCCTAGCACCTTACGTAAATACCCTGATGGAAGATAAAGAGCTATATGCTGGGAATCCTGATTTGAAAGCAACTTACGCGACTAATTTTGATCTGATGCTAGAGAAATATTTTCAAAATGTAGGGATAATTTCCGGAGGGGTATTCTATAAGAATCTTAAAAACTTTATCTATATGTACAACGATCAAAGTTTCAATGCGGAGCGCTATAGCTCGTTATTCCCAGAGCTTAAAAACCCAATAGCGGTAGGTGAGACTTGGGACTTTGCGCAATTCAGAAATGGTGATAAGGTGGATGTTTATGGATTTGAAGTGGCTTTCCAACGTCAATTGGATTTTTTACCTGGTAAGTTTTTAAAGGGCTTTGGTATTTATACAAACTACACGTATACGGGTTCTAAAGCTAAGGGTATTGCAGGTGAGGGGGGTGTTCTACGTGAAGGACTGGGACTCCCGCGCACGGCTCCTCATATGTTTAATGGGTCGTTGTCTTGGGAAAACAACAAGTTCTCAGCGCGCGTATCAGCAAACTACACGGCAGCCTACTTAGATGAAATTGGCGATAATGCGTTTTCTGATGCCTACTACGATAAACAATTCTTTTTGGATGCTAATGCATCTTACAAGATTACAAGACAGTTTCGCATCTTCGCTGAAGCTAACAATTTAACAAATCAACCTTTACGCTATTACCAAGGTCAAGAGGGACTAATGCGACAATTGGAGTATTATAAACCTCGATACAATCTCGGTGTTAAATTCGATTTATAAAATCTAACCTAAATTAAAATGAAAACAACGTTTATAAAACTAGGATTTCTGGTAATGCTTTTGAACTCATGCACTTCGGGGGGTAAGCTCGCAGAAGTCGCTCCTAACGCATTAAAACCTACCGTGATAACAGAACAGGTTCCAAATGACACCGATGATCCGGCTATTTGGGTGAATCCCAAAGATAGCTCCGAAGTATTTGTCTTGGGTACTGATAAACATGAGAAAACAGGAGGGCTGTACCTTTATGATATGGATGGCAAAATTGTGAACAAAGTGACGCCATTGGATAGACCAAATAATGTGGATATTGCTTATGGTTTTAATCTGAATGGAAGGATTGTCGATATTGCAGTTGTCACGGAACGCGGAGCAGACAAAATTCGAGTATTTACACTTCCAGACTTGAAACCTATTGATGACGGCGGTATTCCGGTTTTTGAAGGGGAAAAAGAACGTTCTCCTATGGGTATTGCTTTGTATACTAAACCTGATTCTGTAGGTAATAAGATCCAAGCTATTGTTGGTCGTAAAACCGGAGAGTCGGGGAGGTATTTGTTTCAATACGATTTAATTGATAAAGGAGGAGTGGTAATTGGAAAGAAGGTCAGAGAGTTCGGTAAGTTTGAAGGTGGTAAAGAAATTGAAGCAATTGCCGTTGATGATGAATTAGGATACGTTTATTATGCAGATGAAGGCTTTGGAATTCATAAGTATTATGCGGATATAGCACATGGAGATATGGAATTAGCGGTATTCGGTACGAAAGATTTTAAAGAAGATCATGAAGGTATCGCTATATATCAAACAACAGATAGTACAGGTTATATCGTTGTTTCCAATCAACAGAACAATTCTTTCAATATTTATCCTCGAGAAGGAATGAAAGGGAATCCTAATCAACATGAAAGAATTGCAGAGATCCCGGTGTCTGCCATTGAGTGTGATGGAGCGGAAGCGGTATCAATCGCTATCGGAGCTAAATTTCCAAAAGGTATGCTTGTCGCGATGAGTAATGGAAAGGTTTTTCACTTCTATGACTGGCGTAGCATTCAAGATAGCATCAATGTCAAGAAGTAATACTAAGAATTATGTAGAACAAAAGGGTTCCATTAAGCGAGCCCTTTTTACATGATTAGGAATTAGGCGGTGTCACTCTAACACAGCGAATGGGGGCAGCTATTCTTACGTAAAAAGTGGATGTGACCAATTGTAGATCTGTATTTTGAAAACTTCTCCGATAATTCATGACGAAATAGTCTAACGTGTGATTAGTTCGGTAATATCCTTTGTCGCCCATTACAGCACCTCGGTTCCCTATAATGTTGTTTCCAGGACTATAATTAAAGTTTTGAATTTGCCCGTTTGTATTCTTGTTTCCTAGAGCCGTAAAAATTAGGTTCTTATGCGGATGAGTCGGAGATCCAACCTCAGCGACGTTTGCCCAAGAAATGTACCAGCCTTGGTTGCCGACTTGATTCACTCGAGTTACTGCTGGGTTTCTTGAATTGATTAATTCAGTGAATTCCCCTCGTTCGGGCAAGCGCCATAGCCCTTTAGGATAAACTTCTGAACAAGGATCTACGGTTGGGTCTGCTGGTAAGTTGGGGCGTAGTCCTCCATACCAATAATCTGTCGCCAGTATATTATTAACGCCTCCGTTAATATTTTTAAAGTAAGGGTTGTCGTACCGAAACCTATATTCATTCCTGCTAATGCTCGGATCATAGTATAAATTTCCTCGAGCCCAATAAGTATTTCCTCTTTTAATAGGCGACTCTAATAACTGTAAGAGTGCCTGGTATTTCCGACCAGGCTTAGCCACAAAATCGGGAAAATCAAAGGTGACATTCTGAAATGTTCTCGGCTTTTTAGTGGAAGAATTTGGTGCGTCATCCTGTATTCGATCAGATACCACTGTTATTGCGTTAATCTTGATTCGTAGTTTCATGGACGCAGAAGTTGCGACGCTATAGAAATCTTGATATTTAGCCCAATTTAAAGGAATTGTATCGCTTAGGATGTTATTCCAGTTCTGATTGTTGACTGTTGTAGCGCTTGATGTCGAACTGTAGCTCCCATTCAATAGTGCGAATATACCGTTTTTAAAACCAGAAGGTGTGGTTACGATATCAACGTTTGCCGTACTAATGGGTGCAAATACACCTCGAGAATTAATTTCTAGACGTATCATAGCAAGGTGGCGACTGAATGTAATAGCGATAGGGTTTTGCCCATTGATAACATCAGAAGTCAGAATCAGTCCGGTTGAATATAAGAAGTCTTCTTGCATTCCATTGTTTGATACATTAACATTAATCTTTGGATCGCTGATCGATACCGGCGGGATATCATTTTCGTTGTTGAAAGAATAGGCAATCCACCTATATTTCTTGTTCCTATTCACTGGAAGATTTAAAGGCGCACCTGCACTTGATTGCCCTTGCGTGACGAACGTGGTCGCATTTCCATTAACATCTGTATTGTAGATGAGTACTCTGTATTTCCTATTGGTACTCATCTGGATGAGGTTTACTTTATTTTTCCTATTCGAATGGAAAACTTTATCGACTAAATTAGAATCGTTTTTCGAATATGTAGATGTACTGTTGCTTTCTGCTAGCGTCATACGGGCTTCTATTCCATCAATTTGGATCGATTTACTCGCGATCTTCCTCATGATTTGTTTAGAGACCTTATTTTCTCGCGTACTTTTAATAGCGACTTTATCATTGGCTGCGGTGTAGGCAGTTTTTATAATCGGTTCAAAGGAATTAGAAGATGAGACAGCATTTACGTGAAAACTCAGGGTGAAATCGCTAGGGCCACTATTCTCTTTTTTAATTTGCGCTTTCTCACAGGACGTCGATAGCAGTAGCATTACCATAGGAATGGAGGCGACGAGGCAGTGTTTGAAATTGAATTTAATCATGTGTTTAGCGTAAGTTTTTTTTCTAAAATTCTAGATCAAAACTGGTACCCTCTTCTTCAATCCATTCTTCTATTTTGGGTGCCGCAGTTGATCCTCCTGTCTGAATAAAGGACGATGAAGTTGCAATATTGCCTTCAATCTCGATGATGACCATTGTAATTAATGGTTTTGTGTATCGAAGTCGTTTTTTAGAGACTGGTGTGATCTCGGAGAAATTGCTATTCATTCGCCAATTGCCTTATTTATCTTTAAATATTGTCTTAAGTTATTATTGATACACTTTGTTGTAGTTAATAATTGTGTTACTAAAGTAAAACAAATTTATTTAATTTTCGTTAAAATTAAATAAATTGTTAAAAAAATGTTGGAATAAAATACGAATTGTGGTTTTTGTGTAATTATGTGGAAGTCAAGACTTCGATTGAACGAATGATTCAACTATTTATTTCGGAGATATGATGATGTTTGAACCTCATCTTTTCAGGAAATTAATTGAATGTTAAAAATTGAAGAATTTGGTCCAGTTTGAAATTCCAAGTGTTCGAGCTTCACCCACTGTGTAAGCGACTTGGCAGGCTGTGCAGCTGGTTAACTAATTTTTCTTTCGAATTGTACATGCTGCTTGATTTGAATGTTTTGATTCGCTTAAATCCAAAGAATCAAGCTTCTTTTGTGTGCTGTACGGGAGAAAGTCAAAGCATTCTGTCTCTACGATCTGCATCGTTATTTTCGGGCTGATGTAAGGTAGCTTTTTCTTCTTCTCGCTAATCTGCATTTTTTGACTGTTCGGCATCATAAGATCGTTGTTATATTTATTGTATACTTCATCATCACCGCAATATTATTTTCTATTTACTAAATAAGGCTTTCATTATATATTTTAAATATAAGTTAAATACTTAAATAATAAAATAGTAATTAAAAATATTATCTAAAAATGTAGGTTTGTTTTTAAGTCAGAGTGGATGGGGCCGGCTGTCTCTAAGCGGATTAGCACTATGCTGGAAAAGCAAAGAGCCTATTCCAAAGGAGGTAGGCTCTATATTTTTATTCGGTCTACGCTGTTAGATTGGCGATACCAATTGCATCAGAACAGCCGTAAGCCATCCCGCGTAGGTTCCAATCGCATATCCAAATACAGCGAGGATGACACCTACAGATATCAATGAAGGGTGGAACGCAGCGGAAGTAACCGATGCAGAAGCGACCCCCCCTACATTAGCCATGCTACCTACGGCAAAATAGAAGAATGGTACTTTAAATAGTTTTCCAACGATGAGTAGGAGTATTGCATGGAAAGACATCCAAATCATTCCAACAATGAACAAGCCTGGATTACCAAGAATCGCGACAATGTTCATTTGCATCCCGATAGTTGTAATCAATATATATAAGAAGACGCTACCGACCTTGGATGCGCCTGCATATTCTAGTTTTTTGGCCGGCGTAAAGGATACTGCCACACCGATGATCGTTGCAAATAGGATAATCCAGAAGAAGTCGCTTGTTAAAGAAAAGGACTCCAGCTGTGGATAATTAGTCTTCATAAAAACAGATACTGGTTCAGCCAAAAAGGTTGCCAAACCTGTTCCGCCAAAAGCGATGGCGACCATCAGTATTAAATCTTTCGGATCAGGAATTTTACTGTTCGCTTTTGATTTAGCATCCATTCGTTCTTTTAGCTTTTCGACGTCATCATCATCCGCTTTGAAGAAAGCATTGAATTTTGCAACTTTCCCAGCACCATATAATAGAAATGCCATCCAGATATAAGCGACAACCACGTCGACAGCAATGATCGATGAATACAAATTAGGAGAGGGCTTTAATATTTCTTTTAAAGCCACCTGATTTGCCGAACCACCAATCCAAGAGCCTGCTAATGAACCTAAACCTCGCCACACTTCATCTGGACCTGCGCCACCCACCACTTGTGGAGCGACTAAGGAGGTTAAATATACCGCTAAAGGACCTCCCAAGACAATACCAACCGTTCCAGTGATAAACATTAAGCCGGCGCGCTTCCGTAGCGCCCACATTTCCTTTAAATCTAAGTTGATAACGAATAGAATTAAACAGGCCGGAAGAAAATATCGGCTACCAATCGATGTCAAGGGTGAGTTCTCTCCATCGAATACATTAAATGAGTTTAATAAACCGGGTAGGAAGTAACATAACAACAAAGGAGGAACGACATTGTAAAATCCCTTGACGTATTTATTCGACAGGTTTGAGCTGTAAAATACTAGGCCTAGAATCGTCATTAACAAGCCTAAAACGACGGCCGTGTTCGTGATTAGAGGGGCTGCTTCAGGGGTAGAAATTTGCATAAATTTGTAATAATTGTTATTTTGCTGTGAAATTAGATAATTCTACCGAGTAATCATTCAAAAAATCTTAATTAACAAGAACTAATCATAAACTAGATCTACATAAAAATATTATAATGGACCGTAGGAATTTTCTCAAAAGTAGCGGTGTGCTACTAGGAACCTCCACACTAGACTTTCCAACTCCGCAATTCGAACTTAAAAAGAAAATTAAGGTCGGGTTAATCGGCTGTGGTGGTCGAGGAACCGGCGCGGCTTTTCAAGCCTTAGCAGCCGACCCGGATGCAGAACTTGTTGCCCTTGCCGATATCTTTCCTGATCAAATCGAAACTGCTTTAGCGGCATTAAAGGAAGGGCATAAAGACAAGGTTAAAGTAGATGAAAAACGTAAGTATGTTGGCTTTGAGGCTTATAAAGACTTAATCGCTAGCGATGTAGATGTCGTCTTATTAGCCTCGCCTCCATGTTTTCGCCCCGATCATTTGGCTGAAGCTGTGAAAAAAGGAAAACACATCTTTTGTGAGAAGCCAATGGCGGTTGATATCCCAGGCGTTCACTCCGTTCGAGAAAGTGTCAAACTTGCAAAAGAGAAAAAGCTCAATATCGTTGCCGGATTTTGCTTCCGGTATTCCGTGCCCAATCGGGAGCTGGCAAAGCTCGTCCATGCTGGGAATATCGGCGACATTTACGCGCTGAGTACGTTCCGTTTAGGTGGCGAATTAACCCAAAAACCTAGACAAGCATCTTGGACTGATTTGCAGGATCAATTACGCAACTGGTTTTATTACCAACGTTATTCTGGTGATATCATCGTTGAACAAACTATCCACAGTATTGACTTCATGTCTTGGATGTTGGGCGATAAATTACCGAAAACTGTAACCGGAACTGGCGGCCGTCAAAGTAAGCCCTGGACGGAGTTTGGAAATGTATTCGATCACTTTGCCATCGAATTCGATTATGGTGATGGTTTAAAAGGTTTCCACTTTGGACGCCAGCAAAATGGTACCCAAGGACGTAATACAGTTGAAGCGATCGGAAATAAGGGGAATTTACAGGTGGCGATGTTAAGCAGTTATGTGATTAATGGTCAAAACCCATGGAAATTCCAAGGAAAGATGAACAATATGTATCAAACGCAACATGATGAACTATTTGCTGCGATTCGCAACAAACAGGTTATCAACGACGGGGATACCATGGCTGACTCCACGATGCTCGCTATTTGGGCGAGAGAAGCAGCCTATACAGGGAAAGCGATTTCATTAGATCAAATCTTAAATTCTACGAAAACATATGGTCCCAAATCCGATGGTTACCATTGGGAGATGGCCTTAGATACAGCGAAAATACCAAGACCTGGACACGAGAGTTAATTGTATTATTCATGGGAAAAATTAGAATCCTTGTAGTAGGATGTGGAAATATGGGGGCGTCACACGGGCGTGCCTATCATGAAATGGAGGGGTTTGAAATCGTGGGACTGGTGTCTCGCGGCGATTCCAAAAATGAATTGAATAAAAAATTGGGAGCAGATTATCCGCTCTTTGATGATTTTGATCAGGCTTTAGCTGCTACGGAACCCGATGCGGTTTGCATCTCAACTTATCCGGATACGCACGAAGATTATGCGATCAAATCATTTAATGCCGGTGCACATGTGTTTATCGAAAAACCTGTAGCGGATACCGTTGAGGGCGCCCAACGGGTCATTGATGCCGCTGTTCGTTCGAACAAGAAATTAGTCGTAGGCTATATATTGCGTCATCATCCTTCATGGATAAAATTCATTGAGGTAGCCAAAAGTATGGGAAGCCCCTTGGTGATGCGCATGAACCTCAACCAGCAAAGTCACGGCTACATGTGGGATGTGCATAGAAATCTGATGAAGAGCTTAAGTCCCATTGTGGATTGTGGTGTGCACTACATCGACGTGATGTGTCAAATGACCGAGGCGAAGCCAATTTCAGTTTCAGCTATTGGTGCGCGCCTTACCGACGATATCGCGATCGATAACTATAACTACGGTCAATTGCAAATTCGTTTTGATAATGGGAGTGTCGGATGGTATGAAGCAGGGTGGGGACCCATGGTCAGTGAAACCGCCTTCTTTGTTAAAGATGTGATCGGGCCAAAGGGTTGTGTTTCTATCGTCGCGAAAGAAGGTAGTAAAGCGGGGAATTCAGACTCTATCGATGCACACTCCAAAGCGGAAGCGTTGAAAGTGCACTATGCCGATATGGATGAAAAAAATGAATTTACTCGTGCCGACGAGTGGATTGATTTAACGGATGAGCCTGATCACCAGGAACTCTGTAACCGTGAGCAGCGCTTTTTCTTGAAAGCGATTCAAGAAGATCTCGACTTATCGAAATCTATGCAGGACGCACTCAATAGTTTACAAATTGCGGTAGCCTGTGATGAATCGGTGAAGACCGGACGCACGATTATGTTAGCGAATTAATTTGTCGATCTTATTTCACTATAAATTCTGTACGCCTATTGCTTTGTTTTCCTTCTTCTGAAGTATTCGGAGCAATAGGCTTACTATCACCATAGCCTTTTACTTCCAATCGAGCCGAAGCAATACCCTTTGCCTTGAGCCAATTCGCAACAGCCTGTGCTCTTTGTTCTGAGAGGACTTGATTCGCATTTTTATTACCTGAATTGTCCGTATGTCCAGCGATCTCAATGGACAGTTTAGGATTGCTTTCTAATAATTTGAGGAGGAGGTCTAACTCGCTTTCCGAACTTGGTAGAATGTCAAATTTATTAACATCGAAATAGATATTCCGAAGGGTTGCGACCGCGCCTGCGAGAATAGGCTCTAAAAAAATACTATCCTGAAAATGTTTATTCGCATACGTTTCATTAGCTAAAGCGTACTGTTTTGAATCGAATAAGTAGCCTTCTTTTTGAATATGTACAGCATAGTTAGATCCGACAGGCAGCACTGCGATGAAGCCCCCATCTAAATAATCACTTTTTCTTTCAAACACCAGCTCCTTCGTATTGGTGTTGGTCACGCGAATACTTGCGTCCAATGGTTTTTTGCTTGCTTTCTCGAAGACGAACCCAGCAATATAGGCAATTGCGGGAGCTCGCTCTTCTTTCGGGAGATCAAATCGATAAATATCCCATTGTTGCGCTTGATCTTGCGACGCCAAATGAGCAATGCTTCCGTCTAAGCTCACATGAAAGGATCGCTGATCCAGATAATTATTGATTGCCGGGCCGAGATTTTTTGGGGTACTCCATTGTCCATTATGACTCAGGGTGGATTGAAAAATATCATTCTTTCCGAATCCAGGCCAGCCGTTAGATGAAAAATAAAGCGTTTTATTATCCGCGTGTAGATACGGTGCTCCTTCGTCGTAAGGGGAGTTGATTTCTGGACCTAGATTGACTGGACTAGACCATTTACCATCGGCTAATAAGCTTGCTTTCCAGATGTCATAGCTGCCCTGTCCGCCAGCACGATTGCTCACGAAGTAAAGCGTTTTTCCATCGGCTGAGATGGCTGGTTGTGATTCCCATCCTCGTGTATTGATCCCCGGCCCCAAATTAAATGGATCACTCCATGTCCCGTTTTCTTTCTTAGCGACATATAAATCACAACTTCCCAATCCATCAGGACGATTGCAGCCGGTGAAAAATAAGTATTTGCCGTCCGGTGAAATGCAATGAGCTCCCTCGTTGTATTTTGTCGTATTAATCGGCTCTGGTAATTTGTTAGCTTCGCTCCATTGATCACCTACTAAAAAGCTCTCGTAGAAATTCTCTTGATTATTCTCTTTCCGAGTAAATATAATACGTGCATTATCTGCGGTGAGCTTTGGGTAATATTCATCTTTGTCCGTGTTTATCGCTGCTGATAACGCAATTAATCCGGACCTTTCTTCGTTGAGGTGTGCTAACGAGAAGGCACAATCAGCGAGGTACTTATCGACCAGTAGTGTGCTTTTTTCTGAAAGCTTGCCTTTCAGTTTATACTGTTGAAAGTTGTTGCTCGCTTGGGTATAGTCGCCTATTCCCAAATAAGATTCGCCGAGGCCAAAATAAGTCAATGGAGTTAGGGAAGGATTTACCGATAGGACGCGCTCATACGCCGAAATAGCCTGCTGATAGCGTTCCATTTTCCTATAAACATCCCCTAATTGTTGAAAGGCGGTTGCAAAGGAAGGGTCCGCAGCGACTGCTTTCTCCAACCAATCTGCTGCTTGAGTCAGTTGATTTTGGGCCAGTGCTTTTCCAGCTTCAAGGTAGGCTTGTTGAGCCTTCCGAACAGTAGATGGCGCTTGTGCATAGCTCTGCCCGCCTAAAGCTAAAAGCAATAAGAGAAGACCATAAATACTTCGTTTTTTCAGCTGCATAGCAGTTTAAAACTAAGCATTATTCGTAAATATTAAGGAATGTTAAGGTATTTATGTGTTTGCAATGAAATCTCCCACTTTGGATTATCCTTGACGTAATCGATAATCAAGGGAGTCATTTCGCTTGCTTTAGACCATTCCGGTTGCAGATATAACTTACAGTTTTTACCGACAAATTTGGCATGTTCCTCCGCCCATTCAAAATCACTCTTGTTGAAGACGATGACTTTCAATTCGCCAGCTGCTGCTAAGACGTCTTGACGCGGTCCTTTGAATTTCTTTGGCGAAAGACAAATCCAATCCCAATAACCGGTTAATGGGTATGCTCCTGAAGTTTCTAGAAAAATCTGAATTCCTGCTTCACGAAGCTTTTGCGTGAGGTAAGTTAGGTTATACAGCAGGGGCTCACCGCCAGTGATAACGACCGTTTTTGCCGGGTATTTTAAAGCATTTGCAACGATTTGTTCGGCAGAAGTAAGCGGGTGCAAGTTGGCGTCCCAACTTTCTTTCACATCACACCAATGGCAGCCTACATCACAACCACCTAAACGGATAAAATAAGCCGCTTTGCCCGTGTGATACCCTTCGCCTTGTATTGTGTAGAATTCTTCCATTAAAGGAAGCATGTTGCCATCTTCTGGAACTTGATTTGACATAACGCTGTAATAGAGCTGCAAAAGTAAGAAAAAATGTATAGAATTACGAAGGTTGACTCTGGGGTACTACAGTCTCCGGGCGAGCATGCTTCGGCCTTCCTTCGAAGCTCCTTCGAAGATCGCGGAAGGATTCCTTATTATCATGCATAAAATATAGCTTGTTGTGCCGATTAATTTCAGTGGAATGGAATAGAAATTTTTGTAACAAGAGTGCTTAGCGAATGCTGGATTTAGGACGGCGGATCGCTTGCTGTTTGGCGATGATGCTGGGGGAGCTTGCCTAAAATTTTTAAAGTCTGGCATCCCTTCTTTTTGCTTTGCGTTTAGAAATCATATGGGGTTCATTCCTCTTCTTTTGAAAATGCTTATCCCCATTTAAAGACGTCTGAAAATAAGTGTGCTAAAATAATTCTAAAAGCATTTCGAAAGCTGTTAAATACCCGCTTAGTTTTCTTTTTTTAACGCGAAATATTGCGTATTTTTGTACCTCGATTAATTCAGGTAAGTTTATAAATTTCAATGTAATTGTGAACATTGTCGAGCTTACAAATTTTTACACAAATAAAAAATCATAGTTGTACATGATTAATATTACACTTCCTGACGGTTCCGTTCGTCAGTATGAAAAAGGCACAACTGCTATGCAGGTTGCGTTATCAATTTCTGAAGGCTTGGCAAGAAATGTCTTAGCAGCAGAAGTAAATGGTGAAGTTTGGGATGCATCACGCGCTATCGAGTCGGATGCACAGGTGAAGTTATTGACGTGGAATGATGACAAAGGGAAATCTACTTTTTGGCATTCATCTGCGCACTTGCTAGCAGAAGCTCTTGAATCACTTTATCCAGGGGTTAAGTTTGGTATCGGTCCGGCGATTGAAACCGGATTCTACTACGATGTAGATTTTGGCGATCGCGAGTTTTCCTCGGACGATTTTAAGCAGATCGAGGATAAGATGCTTGAGTTGGCTAAGCAAAAAGAGGTTTTCGAACGTAAAGCCGTTTCTAAAGCTGATGCATTAGCGTACTTTACGGAGAAAGGCGATGAATACAAGTTAGACTTGATTAAGGATTTGGAAGATGGAAAGATTACGTTCTATTCACAAGGAAATTTCACGGATTTATGTCGTGGTCCGCACATTCCAAATACTGGCGTTATTAAAGCCATCAAGTTGACCAATGTTGCAGGTGCATATTGGAGAGGTGATGAAACGCGTAAGCAGTTAACCCGTATTTACGGAGTGACATTCCCGAAAGCATCTGAGTTAACAGAATATTTACGTTTTATCGAAGAGGCGAAGAAACGGGATCACCGGAAATTAGGTAGAGAGTTAGAGTTATTTGCTTTCTCTGAGAAGGTAGGCATGGGCTTACCGTTATGGTTACCTAAAGGAACAGCGCTTCGTCAGAAATTACAAGACTTTTTACAGCGTGCACAGATTGCGGCGGGTTATGAACCTGTTGTTACGCCGCATATTGGACATAAGCAATTATATATCACTTCAGGGCACTATGAGAAGTACGGCGCGGATTCGTTTCAGCCAATAAAAACTCCGGTTGAAGGCGAGGAATTCTTGTTGAAACCAATGAACTGTCCGCATCACTGCGAGATTTATAAAGTTAAACCTCGTTCTTACAAGGATTTACCGGTGCGTTTTGCAGAATTTGGTACGGTTTATCGTTATGAACAATCTGGGGAGTTACATGGCTTGACGCGTGTTCGTGGGTTTACTCAAGATGATGCGCATTTGTTCTGTCGTCCTGATCAAGTGAAAGATGAGTTCAAGAAAGTAATTGATTTGGTTTTATACGTTTTCAATGCTTTGGGATTTCAGGATTTTACAGCGCAGGTTTCGTTACGTGACCCTGAAAATAAAACTAAATATATCGGTTCGGATGAGAACTGGGCATTAGCGGAAGCAGCTATTATTGAGTCGGCAGAAGAGAAAGGTTTACCTACTGTAATTGAATATGGTGAAGCTGCATTTTATGGTCCAAAATTAGACTTCATGGTGAAGGATGCTTTAGGCAGAAAATGGCAGTTGGGAACGATTCAAGTGGATTACAACCTTCCTGAGCGTTTCGAACTAGAATATACGGGTTCTGATAACCAAAAACACCGCCCAGTGATGATTCACCGTGCACCATTCGGTTCGATTGAGCGTTTTGTTGCGGTATTGATTGAGCATTGCGGAGGGCAGTTTCCATTATGGCTTGCTCCTGAGCAGTTTATCGTCTTGCCAGTGTCAGAAAAATATGAAG
>JBEBRI010000061.1:0-19918 GCA_040394915.1 Sphingobacterium sp. | reverse complement strand
AAATTATTTTAGCGGGACGCCGATTAAATGATTCAATGGGAGAATATGTGGCTTCACAAGTTGTAAAAACAATGATTAAAAAAGGAATCAATGTTAACGGAGCGGAAGCATTAATGTTGGGAGTGACTTTTAAAGAGAACTGTCCTGACGTCCGAAATACGAAGATTGTTGATGTTATTAAAGCTCTAGAGGATTACGGCATTAAGGTTACAACATATGATCATTGGGCGAGTCCAGCTGAAGTTAACCATGAGTACGGTATTGAAAGTGTGGTTGAACTACCAGGTAGAAAGTTTGATGCGGTAATTCTGGGAGTTGCACACAAAGAATTTCTTGATTTGGATTTTGAGTCACTTAAGAAAGAGAACGCTGTAGTTTATGACGTAAAAGGAATTATAGGAAGTATCGCTGATAACAAGTTGTAATTTAAGTGAAACGAAGAATCCAAGAACTAGATGGTCTGCGGGGGATCGCAGCCATCTTTGTTGTAATGTATCACCTGACGAACAGGTTCGAAGAGAAGTTCAAAAATGATGTTTTCCCATCATTTTTGAACTTTGAGTACGGACACTATGGTGTTCAATTATTCTTCATTATAAGTGGTTTTGTCATTTTTCTATCGATAAAGAGGGGAGAGATATTTCAGACTGCAAAAGACTTTGCCATTAAGCGATTTATTCGATTATATCCAACATTCTGGATATGCTGCTTTTCGACATTTTTTTTCATCGGAACTGTCGGGCCTGAAGAATTGGAGGTTTCTTTCTCGGATTTTATTGTCAATTTGACAATGTTTCCCAAACTATTTAACGTTCCTTTTGTGGATGGAGTCTATTGGACACTAGGAGTTGAATTAGTATTTTATTTACTGATTCTAGTACTTCTTTTATTCAGATTGGTAAGGTTTAATACTATTTGTTGTATTGGATATATTCTTTTGGGAATAATTCTATATTTTAAATTTAGTTTATTTTCATACTATTTACATGGCCTTTTGTTTCTGATGGGAATGAATTTCTATAAAATATGGAATAAGGAAGCTAATTTTTTAAATCATGTTTTGCTTTTTGCTTCTGTGGGTCTTTACTTCCTCAGAGGGGATTTAGAACTTTCTCTAGTAATTCTTATACTTTGTTGTATTTTCTACCTATTGGTGTATAATTTGCTGTCCTTTTTGAACAATAGGTTTTTCGGTTTTCTTGGGACAATTTCGTATAGTTTATATTTACTCCATCAAAACATTGGACACTCAATTGAAATGAATTTGTTGCAAGTTGGAGTGAAAAATCATTGGATTATTTTATTCGTTCCGCTCTGTATTGTATTACTATTCTCCTACTTAGTGACTTTTTATATTGAGAAGCCCCTCGCGAGATATTTAAATAATAAACTATTGAGATAATGACAAATATTAAACGGCAAGTCTTGACAGGGACCATATGGTCTTTTTTAGGACAACTGAGCTACTTAATTATTGGATTTATTGCAAACCTTGTGTTGGCTAGATTACTTACTCCAGTTGAGTTTGGTCAACTTGGTATTGTCATGTTTTTTATACTTATATCGAAGGTACTAACTGAATCTGGAATGTCTGGCGCACTCATTCGAAAGCAAGATGCAACGGACCAGGATTTTTCCACAGTATTTGTATTCAATTTGGTCATCAGCGTAACCTTATTTTTACTTTTATTTGGATTCTCAGGTTTCATAGCAGATGCTTATTCAGACCCGCAATTAAAAAGTATATTACGTGTTCTTTCGTTCATATTAATTATCAATGCATTTCAATTTACGCAGAATGCTAAAGTGGTGAAGGACCTAAGATTTAAGGATCAATCCAAATATACCGTAATATCGATTATTATTAGTTCCAGCCTTGGGATATTATTAGCTTTCTTCAATTTCGGCGTTTGGGCACTTGTGTATATGCAATTGGCTAATGCGTTAATTCTAACGTCACTCTATTGGATTTTTGAAGGTCCAATTAAGGAGTTTGTTTTTAAAAAGGAGTCATTTAAATCTTTATATAAATTTGGAGTGAATACAACTCTTGCATCAATACTCAACACCATTTTCGACAACGTGTACAGTTTGATTTTAGGGCGGTATTTCGCCATCCAGCAAACGGGATTTTATTATCAAGCGAAGAAACTTCAGGAAATTCCAATTGGGCTGATACAATCTTCAACCTTAGGAGTCGTTTTTTCGACTTTGTCTAAGTTACAAAACGATAAGGAAAAATTTGACAACTTTTATGACAAGATAGTTAAGATATTCACGGTTATAGTTGGTTTGTTGTGTCTAGTGATATATTTTTTTTCAGAACAAGCGATACTTTTATTGTATGGCGATAAGTGGATAGATTCAGTTTTCTTTTTAAAAGCGCTAATTGTCGCAGCATTTTTCACCATGCAAGAGATGTTGAATCGGGTTTTGTTCAAAGTGTTCGATCGAACCGACAAAATATTACATCTGGAAATTATAAAAAAATCAATACAAGCAATATCTATCATTGTTGGATTATTTTCCAAGGACATTAAAGTACTGATTTACGGATTTGTTGTTACATCCTTTATAAGTTATTTTATTAATTACTATTATTCTAGAAAAGTATATTCGTCGTTTTCTTGGAAGGAAATTAAGTATGTACTTTCAGTCGCCATTACTGCTATTTTGACGGTGCAAATATTTCAAGCAGTTACAAAGCTACTAAACATAGTAGGATACCAAGTCTTGGTTTTGCTACCATTTGTGGTTACTGTATATTTTCTATTTTGTAAGGTGTTCAAAATTATTGATGTAATTAACGAGATTAAGGGTCTTAAGAACTTTGTAAAATGATAAAGAATATTGTTGTTTCCTTGAAAAAAAGATTTTTGGGGAATGAAAAATATGCGAGATCAATTGGTGTCAAAATTGGTTCGAATTGTAACATCCAAGATGTTAATTTTGGATCTGAACCTTATTTGGTTGAGATTGGGGATCACGTGCAAATTACTTCAGGGACGAAAATTTTTACACATGGCGCGGCTTGGGTGTTAAGAGAAAAATATCCGAATATTGACTTTTTTGGAAAGGTTAAGATTGGAAACAATGTTTATATTGGAAACAATTCGCTTATTTTAGCTGGGGTTTCAGTTGGTAATAATGTCATAATTGCCGCTGGATCAGTTGTGACAAAGTCGGTTCCTGATGGGGCGATCATTGGGGGAAATCCTGCGAAAGTGATTGGATCGGTAGATCAATTTGCTTCGAAGATATTAGAGTTCGATGTGAATTCTAAAGGTATGGGTTACGAGAAAAAGAAGCATTATTTATTAAGTTTGACGGAGAACAGATTCATAAAAAAATGAAGGGAATAGAACGGATATTTTTCTTCTTAATCAGTCCCATATTGAGCGTTCCGGTAACACTCCGTGGGGTTTATTTTAAATCTTTTTCCAGCTTAATCCTTGTTGCTCTTACTTTGGGTCTGTTGAGCTACTTGTACATACCTACCATTAGTAATGACAAGGTAAACTATATTGAACTCTATAATCTCTGTGAGAAATATGGATTTGATTATTTGATCGGATATTTGAAGAATGGACGTCCAGATTTTATCCTTCACTTTCTCGTATATTTATTTGCATATTTTGGATTAAGTTTTTCCTGGCTTTTCTTTTGTGTCACTTCTTTTACTACTGGTGTTTGTTTTTATATTTTTAACAAGGTAGGAGAAAAATTATCTTCGGCAGAGTATTTTTTTGGATTTCTCCTTGTATTGTTCTCTTTTTCGCTTCCTGATTTATTTTCAGGTCTGAGATTTTATTTTGCTTCATCCTTCGTGTTTTTAGGAGTATATTTTGGTCTAGTAGCAAAGAAAAAGTTTTCAGTGTTATACTTTATTGTTGCAGGCCTTATTCATTTCAGCACTTTTCTGTTTTTAGGTTTTTACATAATTTTAAGATTGTCTACTAAGTCAAGTAGATTTTATAGAAATATTTTTTTATCGTCTTTGATATTTCTTTTAATACCAAAAAGTCTAGTTCTTCCGTTGTTTACCAATATTGGTTTAGATGGTGTTTTTGAAGATAAGGCGAATATATATTTGGGCGAGACTGATTTTATTGAGTCGGGAATATCTGGAGGATCATCGAATTATATTGTCGTTTATTTGATGTCTATTTCTTGGAGTTTCTTTGCCTATCTTTATTTATTGTTTAAAAAGCATCAAGAATCGATAATCTTGAATGTTGTCTATTTGTTTTTTGCAGGAATAAATGTTTTTTACTCAATTACTACTGTTTATTCTCGGTATTTATTGGTTGTTAAATTTCTGTTTATAATCCTTTTTATATTTGAACAGTCTAAAGAAAAAAATAGATGGCTTCAGAGTTTGTTTTTGGTTTCGTTAATAATTAATATCATTTCGAATATTATCGTTATGCGTTATAATATTATCGAAAGCTTTTTCAATCTGGATATTCTATTATTATTATCAATCGTTTTTAAAAACATGTCAAATGAGAGTTTTATTAAATAAGAGTTTTATTTTATTATTTTTCATAATTAGTTCACTGGCGGGTTTTGCTCAAAATGGCTCCTTCAATTATTTAAAGGTTCCGAATAACTTGATTAGCAATGTGGGCTTGTCGAATTCGATAGTTTCCAAGAATAATATTTTAAATTTAGAACCTTTAGAGAGCCATCTTCCTAAAGGATATAGCCGAAAAGGGGATGTGGATTATACAGTTGTTGTTCAGAATGTATTGAACAATTATAGAAATGTAATTTTTCCAAATTTTCCAATTTTGATTAATCAACGGGGCTTATCCGTATCTAGTAACTCAATTCTTTATTTTGATAAGGGAAGTCGATTAATTATGAAGGCTAATTCGATGAATAAGTATCAATTGTTGCGAATTCATGATGTTAGTAATGTTAAAGTATTGAATGCGGTGCTTGATGGAGATAGGATGGCACATATTGGTGCAGGAGAATGGGGACATGGTATTTCGATATCTGGATCCAATAACATTACAGTGGATAATTTTAAGATTCAAAATTTTTGGGGAGATGGAATTTATGTTGGAAGAGGAAAAGGTAAGTCAAGCGGAATTCAAATTGCCAATGGAATTATAGATAAATGTCGACGAAATGGCATTTCAATAACGAATGGGATAAACGTAAGTGTGTCTAAAGTTTTAATTTCAAATACGAGTGGTACCAGTCCAATGTTTGGAATTGATATAGAGCCAAATTCGAATGTCGATGTTTTAGATAATATAGAAATTAATGACTATATATCTTTTAATAATCGGAACGGAGCTCTAATGCTTGGTCTTAATAAGCTTGGTGTCGGTCAAGCTAAGAAAACGACAAATATTAAAGTAAATAACCTACAAGATTTCGGATCTTTTCACGGTGTCTATGTAGGGAATTTGACAAATGGGGCAAAACAAATTAATGGATTAGCGCAATTCAGTAATATCTCGCTAAGTGAAAATCAAAAGCCACTATTGATCAAATCAAATTCAGGCAATGGTTTTAAAGTACAGTTTAAGGCACTTGAGGTGAATAAGCCGAAGAACGTTAATTTTACTAAGAGGGAAATTTTGAGAGTAATGAAGAATAGAAAAGACGTAAACATAGTTCAATGAAGAATGTAGCTTTCTTTTTAACCGGTTTGGATAGTGGCGGTTTGGAGAACTATCTGTTAAGATTTCTAAATATTCATCATTCTGAATTCAATAACGTGTTTGTTTATTGTAAAGGAGGAAAGGGAGGACAATTGGAAAATCAATATAGAATGTTAGATAATGTTCAAGTTATTAAGCATAAAGTTGGTTATATTAATATTCTAGACTATTGGAAAATAAAAAGTTTTTTGTCTGAAACGAATATTGATGTCATTTGTGATTTCACTGGAAATTTTGCAGGATGTATTATGTATTGTGGGGCGTTAGCAGGAATTAAAAATAGAATTGCTTTTTATAGGAGTTCAAGCGATAGATTTGGGTCGAATTTTTTTAAAAATATATATAATAATTTTGTCAATAGCCTAACCTATCGATTCTCTACCTCGATTTTATCTAATTCTTACGCGGCTTTCAAGCATTTTTTCGCTGGAGACCATTTCGATAGTCGTTTTGAAGTGATTTATAATGGAATTGACTCAAATAATTATAGCATCGGTTCAAAGAATTTGAGAGAAGAACTAAACATTCCCTCTGAGGGTTTTGTGGTCGGACATACAGGGAGATATAATCCCGCGAAAAATCATGCTGTGATTGTGCAAGTTATTAAGAAGCTATTGGAAGAAGAGGACAATATTTATTTTATACTATGCGGGAACAACGTTAGGTCAAATCTTGCGGAGCTTTTTTTGAATGATGAGTTTGCCGATAAGGTTAAGATTTTTGATTATCGTGATGATGTTCCATTGTTTTTAAATACTATGGATTTGTTCTTCTTTCCATCAATTACAGAAGGTCAGCCAAACTCGTTGATAGAAGCAATGATTATGGGAATTCCATTCGTTGCCTCTGATATAGAGTCTATTAAAGAGACAGTTGGAGAAACGTATTTTGATTGTCTTTCCGATCCGCTTGATGTGCCTAAGTTTGTGAACTTAATAAAAGAGAAAAAAAAGATTGGAGTTGGTCGTGATTCAATTTTAAAAATGGCTGCCAAAGATAGATTTGATCACAGGAGATTGTTTAAGAAATTTTATGAAAAACTAAATAATGGGGAAATCAGGTAGAGAAATTTTTGGAAAATATAAGACAATCATATTGATATGTACTGGAACATTGAAAGTGTTCCCAAAATTCTTTTTGATTTTTTTATGGAATTGTATTTCAAATCATTCCCAATTACCGTTTGTTGCTTTTCGTTACGTTCTATTAAAATGTTTTGTTCCAAAATGTGGCGACAATATTAAAGTTGGAACGAATGTCCAAATAATTGGTTGGGATAAAATTGAGTTGGGAAGTAATATTAGTATCCATTCAAACTGCTATATTGATGCTAGTGGTGGTTTAAAAATAGGAGATGATGTTTCAGTCGCACATAATTCAAGTATTCTTACAACGAACCATGGATGGAGTGACGATACATTGCCAATTAAATATAACCCATTAAGTTTTCGAAAAGTTATCATTAATGATGATGTATGGATTGGTTGTGGTTGCCGTATACTTGCAGGTACAGTGATTCAATCAAGGTCTATAATAGCTGCGGGAGCGGTAGTTAATAGGTCAATTGAGGGAAATTCGATTTATGGAGGAATTCCTGCAAAATTTATAAAGAAAATATGAAGTTGTTGTTTGTTCATGATCACCCCTTTTATGTAGAAGGCCAAGTCGTTTATAGTGGCGGTGGTCTTCCTGAAAATGGTTGGCAGAAATATTTAGACAATTTTGACGAAGTCACAGTTTTTGCAAGACGGAGCCACAATTTAAAGGATAAGAAGGTTATTTCTTCGCGATCAGGAGTTGTCTTCGTTTTAACAGAGGAATACAATAGAAGTATCGACGCATTGTTGAATAGCAAAGTTCTCAATGATGAACTTAAACCTTTAATAGCAAAGAATGATGTTGTATTAGCACGTCTTCCCAGCGTTTTAGGATTCTTTGCTGGGCGGCTGACGACAGCACTTAAAGGCAAGCTATGGGTCGAGCAAGTCGGTAATGCACGCGAAGCAATGAGTAGCCACGGGTCTATTGTTGGTAAATTGGTCGCTCCCGTTTTTGAGCGAATTAATAAAAGTATAACTCGTAATGCAAGTTTTGTTTCTTATGTTACGGAAAATAAGCTTCAGTTAGACTATCCAGCAAAATCTTCAGCGATAACGACTTCGTTGTCAAATGTTTTGATTAATAATATTTTGAGCGTCAATCAGTTAAACATGGATCGGTTCAATGGGGAAAAGTTTAATATAGGGATTATTGGAGGTTTTGACGTTAAATACAAGGGGCAGGATATTCTTTTAAAGGCAATAGCAACATTGCCAGAGCACATAAAGGGGTCCGTCAGTTTGTTTTTTGTTGGAAAAGGCGATTTCTCTTGGGTGGTTGATCTTGCTGGAAAACTTGATTTGTTACAGCAAGTAAAATTTATTGGATCATTACAGGCAGGTGATGAAATAAATGCATTTCTTGAAAAACTCTCTTTATATGTTCAACCCTCGTTAACTGAAGGGATGCCTCGCGCAACTATAGAGGCGATGAGTAAAGGGTGTCCGGTCATTGGAAGTAACGTTGGTGGTATTCCAGATGTAGTGAATAAAAAATTTGTTCACAAAAAAGGTGATGTGAAGCAATTATCGAGTCACATCATTTTTTTATTTAATAATAGAAGTGTGTTGATTCAAGAAGCGATGGATAGCCTCGCTAAGGCTCAACCTTATATCATCCAAAAGTTGAATGAACGGAGAAGTCGATTCTATATAGAAATGAATAAGATTTGCAGTGATTCAGTGTGTAAATAGAAATTCTTAATTTCTCCGCAAAGGATATAATATTTCAACTAAACCATGTTTTTTTATAAATTTTGATGAGTAGTAAAAAATTATTAATTGTTACAAATGTAGACTGGTTCTTTATCTCTCATAGATTAGTCCTAGCAGAGGAGGCCGTTAAGGCGGGATGGGAAGTGTTTGTCGCGTGTGAAGATACAGGAAGAGGAAGTGAGATTGCGATTGGTGGAATAAAATTTATAGATTTTCCCTTGTCTAGATCTGGAACAAATATCATAGAAGAGTTTAAACTGTATAAGCGCTTTATTGCTTTATATAAAGCGATAAAACCAGACGTTGTTCACCATGTTACAATTAAACCGGTGGTTTATGGGACACTCGCAGCTCAATCTGCTGGTATTAAGGGTATTATCAATGCTGTTAGCGGTATGGGGTATTTGTTCACTGAGGGAAAGATCGGTTTAATGCAGAAAGCGATTCTTTACTTAATGAAATTGGGAGTACGAAAAGGAAATGTATCTTACATATTTCAAAATAGAGACGATTTTAGCGTGCTTGAGAGATTTAAAATTACAAAATTCACTAAATCAGTGACCATTATAAAAGGCTCGGGGGTAGACTTAGAAAAGTTTGCATACTCGCAACCTCTCATTTTAGACCGAATAAAAATTTTATTTGCTAGTAGAATGTTGTGGGATAAAGGGGTTAAGGAATTAAGGTTAGCTTCAGAAATACTAAAAAATAAGTATGAAAATAAGATACAGTTTATTTTAATAGGTAAAGCTGATGACGATAATCGTTCTGCAGTGAGTGCTTCTTATATTTATGAATGGGCCGATGGAGATTATGTAATTTGGAAAGGTCATGTTGATAATGTTTTGGATGAATATAGGAGATCGGATATAGTTATCTTACCGTCGTATCGTGAAGGTCTCCCAAAGAACCTTATCGAGGCATGTGCGGTTGGTCGGGCAATCGTCACGACAGATGCGATCGGATGTAGGGATTGCGTCGATAACGGCATAAATGGTGTTAAAGTTCCTGTAGGTGATGGATTAAAACTTGCAGAAGCAATTGAGGAATTGGTAAACTCTCGCGATCAAATTTTGTCGATGGGTTTGGCATCTCGTAAGAAGGCCGAACTAGAGTTTGATATCAAAGAAGTGATATCTAAGCATCTTCATATTTACAATAGTTCGTTAGCGTAATGAGAGTACTAATAACAGGAATGTCAGGATTTGTAGGACAGAATCTTTCAACATATCTAAGTAATATGGGAGTCGATTCTTTTGGTGTTTCACTAAGATCTGAAAATTGGCAAAGTGAATTAACGAACGGTGCAGAAGCAATAATTCATCTTGCAGGTAAAGCTCACGACTTATCTAAAACTAATGATCCAAATTCATATTTTTTGGTCAATAGAGATTTAACGATTAAGGTTTTTGACCTTTTTATAAAGTCAGACATTAAAGATTTTTTCTTTTTTAGTTCGGTAAAAGCTGTCGCAGATTCTATTGACGGAGAATTATTTGAAGAGGTAGATGGAGCTCCATTAACTCCTTATGGGAAGTCAAAATTAGAGGCGGAAAGCTATTTGCGTTCTCAAAGTCTACCAAATGGCAAAAGGTTATTTATAATACGACCATGTATGATTCACGGTCCTGGAAATAAGGGTAATTTAAATCTTTTGTATAGTTTCGTAAAGAAAGGTATCCCTTGGTTTCTGGGTGAATACGAGAATAAACGTTCGTTTTTAGGTATAGATAATCTCTGTTATCTCACTTATTGTATGCTTCAGAATAAAGATGTTTCTTCTGGTATTTATAATTTTGCAGATGATGAAGCAATCTCTACCAATAAATTGGTAGAGATTATTTCGACTAGCTTAGAAAAAAAATGTTATATAATAAAAACTCCTAAATGGATCGTCGAATCTTTGGCGAAGGCTGGAGATTTAGTAGGACTACCTTTAAATTCCGAAAGGTTAAGAAAACTTACCGAATCTTTTGTGGTCTCCAATAATAAAATTAAACGAGAGCTTAACATTGAACATCTTCCAAAAGATACCCAGGCAGGGATAGTATCAACAATTAAGAGTTTTTAATCCAAATTTTAATATATAAAATGTTTACTATAGAATATTTAGTAGTATTTGTTGTTTTAATGATTTGCGAGTTGTTTTATTTTAAATTAGCGGACAAATATAACATCATTGACAAACCAAACCTTCGTTCTTCTCACGATTCAATTACGTTACGAGGGGGGGGGATTATTTTCTTTATAGCAGTGTTGGTTTTCTTTATTTTTAAAGGGAATCAATACCCTTCGTTTTTTTGGGGATTAAGTTTATTGGCATTGGTGTCCTTCGTCGATGATGTGATTACGCTGTCGAATAAAGTAAGATTGTTAGTTCATTTCTCATCTGTTTGGCTATTAGCGTATCAATTAGATGTCTTTGATCTTGGTTGGGTATTTTTGTTTGTAAGTTTTGTGCTAATTGTAGGTGTCATAAACGCATATAATTTCATGGATGGAATTAATGGTATAACAGTTGCAAATAGTGTAGCAGTGATATTGTTATTGATAATTGTTAATTGGAAGGTGGACTTTATTGACACTAACTTATTGTATTATGTGTTGATAAGTCTAATGGTTTTCGGATTTTTTAACTTTCGAAACAAAGCAAAGGCATTTGCAGGAGATATTGGTTCTGTATCGATTGCCTACATTATTATATTTGCGCTTGGAGCATTAATAATAAAAACTGGTAATTTAATCTATATTTTATTTCTGTTAGTATACGGAATAGACACTGTTTGGACTATAATTTTCCGGCTCTGCAAAAAAGAAAATATTTTTGAGGCACACAGAACACATTTATATCAATTTCTTGCAAATGAGGCGGGCGTTAATAGATTAGTAGTTTCATTTTTGTATGGCTTTACTCAATTGTTGGTTGGTCTTATGGTTGTTTGGATTGTAGAGAGATATGAAGCCAACGTCCAGTCAATATTTGCAGGAGGGTTGATACTTATATTTAGTTTGACTTATCTGTTGATAAAACGTCGAATTTTCAAAAAATATTCACTAAAATAGATTTTACAATGTATAAATTGATAAAGGGAGGAGTCGCTAAAGATTTCCGGGGTCAAATCACTTTTTTTAACGATTTTGATATGGATTCAATTAAGCGTTTTTATGTGATCAAAAATTCAGATTTGTCAGTTGTGAGAGGATGGAGAGGTCATAGACTTGAACAGAGATGGTTTTATGCATTGTCAGGTTCCATAAAAGTTGATTTGGTGAAAATTGATGATTGGAATATACCTAGTAGAAATTTAGCTGTCGATACAATTGTTTTAGCAGCTGTGGATAATTTAATTTTGCATGTTCCTAGCGGGTTTGCAACTTGTTTTCAATCGTTAGTGGATGACAGTCAATTGCTAGTCTATGCGGATAGCTACATCGAGAATACAAAGCTTGACGACCATGTCTTTGATTTGGATTATTTTGTTGAACGAAGGTAGGAGTTGCATCCCTAATAGAATTTGATAATCTTAGCCACGGATTATTTCAGATAATACTTTATTTTTGTCACGATACCGTAACTTGGATTAGTTTTTGTGTGTCCTGACCAGATAATATTAATTTTAAAATTATTTTTATGAGATTTCTTCTCTATTTTATTGTTTTACTAAGTATGTTCACGTCTTGCGCATCGCGGAAAGATATGGTTTATTTCCAACCAGATTCAACGGAACTAAATACTTCTTTTGAGTTGAATTCGCCCAGACTTCAACCAGGTGATATTCTTGCTATATCTGTAACCGCCGACGATATTCGAGCGACAGTTCCGTTTAACCAAATTTCACCTTACAATAACTCAGGTACTCTACAGAATACAAATCCTTTTATTCCCACTTATGCAATAGATGTAGAAGGAAATATTGATTTTCCCAAAATTGGAAAAATCAATATTGCGGGGAAAACTCGAACTGAAGCCATTGAACTATTAAAAGCTCAGGTAGCGAAGTTTATTGTAAATCCAGGCATTAGTTTGGAAATACGTAATTTTCGAATCACAGTGCTCGGAGAGGTCAGAAATCCCGGAACTTTTCCAATTAATAATGATAGGATAACGCTTTTGGAAGCCATTGGACTTGCTGGTGACCTGACAATCAATGGGGTCAGAAATAATATTTTAGTAATTCGAGAGAAGGATGGACAAAAGAACGAGTTTCGTGTGGATTTGACTAAACGAGATGCATTAAATTCGCCGGTTTATTATTTGAGCCAGAATGATGTAATTTATGTAGAACCTAACGGTGCGAAAATTCAATCTTCGAAATACACACAGAATACATCTATTTTTGTTTCAATAGCCAGTGTAATTATAACAGTAATTTCAGTTTTAACAAGGTAATTTAATAAACGGTCAAATATTCATGAGTAATATCCCAAACGGAAATGTTTCAGATAGTAAAGAGCAGGAACTAAATTTAAAACAGCTATTCGAACAATATTCATATTATTGGAAATGGTTTGTTTTTTCAGTCTTTTTATGTGTTGTAATAGCGTTCGTGTACCTTAGGTATTCGGATAAAATATATAATGTGACTGCTAAGATTTTACTCCAAGATGAAAACAAAGCTTCTGGAGAATTATCTGGTCTTTCTGAGTTGGCGAATTTTGCCGGTGGAGGATCTATTTCAGCGTTTGTATCTGACCAAATTGATGTTTTAAAATCTAGACGGATTTTTACCAAGGTGGTAAATCAAAATAGACTTAATATCGTTTATCAAAGTCAAGGAAATGTTAAAGCATCTGAATTACTTGAAGCACAATCACCTTTGCGTTTGGTGGTATTAAATTCTGAAAATGCAAAGCTTGATTCGGTCAAGTATATATTAAAAATACGAAAGACAGGTCAAAACTTTGTTATTGAAGATTCTGAGCACGGTAAACGGAATTATGTGTTAGGTCAAAAAATAATGACTTCTATAGGACCAATAATGATTTTGCCGCAGGGTAAAAGGCAATTGGAGTCGGATCTGATAATTTCACATATACCACAAAATCAATCAGTTGATGCCTTGCTGAGTGCCGTTCAAATTTTGCCTAATAAAGAGAAACAATCATATGTTGTTAATTTCTCAATGAATTCAGGGAATATCGACAAAGCAGAGCTGGTTCTCAATTCGTTAATTGATCAGTATAACAAAGATGTCACAGAGGATAAATCAAGACTGAGTAGAGCTACAACCGCATTTATCGATTCGAGATTGGAGTTGATTTCAAAGAGTTTGTCTGATGCTGACTCGAAAGTTGCTGACTATAAAGATCGTAACAATCTAATTGATATGTCCTCTGAAGCTCAGCTCTATATGCAAAATGCTTCTGAAAATGAAAGAAAACTTGTCGAATATCAAACTCAATTGAGATTGGCTGATTTGGTTAGTGGAGCAGTTTCTACTTCGAATGGAGGTTTATTGCCCTCAAATATAGGTTTGCAGGATCCTTCGATTCAAGTTGCTGTTAAAAGTTACAACGATTTGGTGTTAGAAAGGGATGATTTATTAAAGTCGGCAACACCGGATAATCCTATTGTACAGAATATTGATAGAAGTATTTCAGAATTGCGCGGAACTTTAATTACATCTTTAAAAAATCATCGGCAATCTATTCAAAGTAATGTAAATGCTCTGCAAAGCCAAAAGAATAAGTTTGATGGAAAGTTGAACGAGTTCCCAAATCAAGAGAGAGGATTTAAAGATATTTCTCGAGAACAACAAATTGTTGAATCGCTTTATCTATTCTTGTTGCAGAAGCGAGAAGAGACAGAAATTAAGGCATCAGCAACCCCTGCTATCCTTAAAGTTATCGATGAGGCTTACGGATCAAGTATTCCTGTTTCTCCGAAGAAATCGTTCGTTCTAATGCTAGCTTTGTTGACTGGGTTTGCGGTGCCTTTCGTGTTCCTTTACATCAAATTCCTTCTTGACAACAAAGTACATTCTCGTAAAGACATCGAAGAGAAATTCAATGCACCCATCTTGGGTGAAATTCCTTCGTCCGACGATCCAATTGTCAAAGATAACGATCGCTCTTCGCTTGCTGAAGCCTTCCGTATTTTAAGAACGAACATAGCTTTTATGCTTGGTACCAAGAAAGATTCTGCGGTAATCTTTGTGACATCGACCACTTCTGGCGAAGGTAAATCATTCGTTTCGACCAACCTTTCGAGAATTCTAGCGATGTCTGGAAAAAGGGTCCTATTGATTGGTGCGGACATTCGATCGCCGAAGGTATTGGATTATCTAGGTTTATCACATTTGCAACATACAAACATTGGTATTACGCAGTATTTGATAAATCCTGAAATGCCGGTTGAAAATATCATTATCAAAAAGCCAGCGCCGTATGATTTCGATATTATTTATTCTGGATATATAGCTCCGAACCCTGCTGAGTTATTGATGAACGGACATTTTAACGAAGTTGTTGAGTTTGGACGTACGCATTATGATTTTGTGATTGTGGATACGGCGCCAGTGAGCTTAGTGACAGATACATTGCTTATTGCAGAAAATGCAGATTTAACAATGTATGTAACACGTGCTAACTACCTTGATAAACGGCTATTGAACGTTCCTAAAGAGCTATATGAAGACGGTAAGTTGAAAAATATGGCTGTAGTTCTTAATGACGTAGATTTTGCGCGTGGTTATGGTTACGGCTATGGCTATGGGTACGGTTATGGTTATGTAGACTCAAGTTCTGTATCATTGAGAGCGAAATTGAAAAAACAATTCCGTTCACTCTTTGGTAAAAAGAAAAAATAATAATGAATAGAAGAGGTAAAAAGAGTTTTACCTCTTCTATTTCAACATACTAACTTTTAATGACGAATTTCCCCGATTCGTTAACTGAGTAATAAATTGGAGTGGAGAACTGACAATGGCATCAACTTTGTTTGATTGTCTTAGTGTTAGATAGGCTCTACCTCATTTAAAATGAAAAACTAAATCGTAAAATCCACATAATGGACATTTATTCTATAAGACGTTACTTCCGTAAGGACAGCCCTAGATGGGTTATCTTATTAATTGATATGATTATCGTCCTTTTTTGTTATTATTTAACAAATTTCACTGTAAATAGTTTCAAGGGGAATTTCGACGTTGAAATGATGGTCAAAAAGTCGATTTATGTGATGGCGGTGTATTACGGTTCCTTTCTCTATTTTAGGACTTACAGAGGAATTGTACGTCAAACTGGTCTTCGGGATGCTTGGGGAATAATGAAAGCGGTGTTTATCGCATTTGTTATTTTGATGTTGACCTCCTTTGTAGTTCGGAATGTGTACGAGAAACATCAGTTGATGAGTGTCTTTTTTAGGCCATCTTATGCCGTAATTTTTACACATGCGTTTTTTACTACGGTATGCTTAGTTGCAGCTCGGGTATTTTACCGGACGATTTATGAAAAGTTTTTCTTCAGTGGTCGCGAGGTTGAAAGGGTAATGATATTTGGTGCCGGAAACATGGGGACCATTACCTTAAACTTACTTCGAAATGAAATTAGAAGAAAGGTGAAAATCGTAGCTTTCGCAGATGATAACCCAAATCGTATTGGGAAAATGATCAATGGTTATAAAATTATTGATATGGAGAAGCTGACGCCTGAATTTGTTAAGAAAATCCAGATCGACAGCATTATTATTGCATTGGACGATAACAATAAAGAACGACTTTCGAACATCTCATCGAGAATTGAGCCATTACCTGTGAAACTGAAGATTATGCCAACCTCGGCTAAACTCCTGAGCGGGAAGGCTGCAACGCGACAGTTGCGTACTTTAAAAATCGACGATTTATTAGGGCGTGAAGCCATCAAATTGGAGAATCCAGTTGTTCATGAAATGATGCGAGATAAAATTATTTTAGTGACGGGTGGTGCAGGTTCAATTGGTTCTGAATTAGTCCGTCAGATCGCGTTCACCGATTTTAAGAACTTAATCGTAATCGATCAAGCAGAATCAGCATTGTACGATATTCAACAAGAATTAAAAAGTAGCTGTCAGAAGAATAATATATTGTTTATGGTTGGAAATGTCAGAGATCGCCAGTTTATGGCTTCCGTTTTTGAGCAGTACAAACCACAAATTGTATTCCACGCGGCGGCTTATAAACATGTGCCGTTAATGGAGCAAAATCCTTATGAATCGATTTTAACGAATGTTTGGGGCTCGAAGAACTTAGCCGATATGGCCGACAAGTTTGGTGTCGAAAAATTCGTTATGGTTTCAACAGATAAGGCGGTTAATCCAACCAATGTTATGGGGGCGACAAAGCGAATTGCGGAAATTTACGTGTCAGGCTTAAATAAGACCTCTAAGACAAACTATATTGTTACCCGGTTCGGTAATGTACTCGGCTCAAATGGCTCCGTAATTCCCCTATTTGAAAAGCAGTTGAAAAAAGGCGGACCATTGACGGTAACGCATCCTGATATTACTCGTTATTTCATGACGATACCCGAAGCGTGTCAACTCGTGCAAGAGGCAGCAGTAATGGGTAAAGGTGGGGAGATTTATGTTTTTGACATGGGTAAGCCCGTTAAGATTATCGATCTAGCAATTCGTATGATACGTCTTAAAGGGTACAAATATCCGGAAGATATTAATATCGAGATAACTGGCCTTCGCCCAGGAGAGAAGATCTTTGAAGAGCTACTAGCGGATAATGAAAACACCAGCAAGACTCATCATAACAAGATTATGATAGCACGTGTAAATACGGACGATGTCGATCTCAAAAGGCAAAAAATCGAATATTTGTGTAAGCAGGTGGTTACCCCTGCGGGTGATCATAATCCGATGTTATTGGTCGAGTTGGTTAAGGAAATTGTACCCGAGTATATTTCTAAGAACTCAATCTTCTCCAAACTTGACCAAATGGATGAAGATATCGCCGCGAAATAGCATTAAAAAATTAGCATGTTTTAACCTTTCTTTTCGCAATAGGAGCATTATCTTTGTTTAACAAGGATGATAAAGAAAGAAACGATAGAAAAGGTGTTAGATTCCGCCCGTATTGAGGAGGTGGTTGGGGATTTTGTTGATCTGAAAAAGAGAGGGACATCCTTAATTGGAAATTGTCCCTTCCACAACGAAAAGACGCCTTCTTTTCATGTTTCTGTAAATAAAGGAATTTATAAGTGTTTCGGCTGTGGAGCCGGCGGAGATTCCTTGAAATTTGTGATGGAGCATGAGAAATATGCTTATCCCGAAGCAATCCGATATTTAGCAAATAAATACAATATCCCGATTGAAGAAGTCGAGCGTTCACCAGCCCAACTGGCAGCGCAAGATAAGAGAGAGAGTCTTTATGTATTCAATCAATGGGCATCCAAATTCTTTAAGCATACTTTATGGGAAACTGAGCTTGGTCAATCGATTGGCTTAAGCTATTTTCATGAAAGAGGTTACCGCGATGATATCATCAAAAAGTTCGACTTAGGATATTCTCCAGAAGCTTGGACTAGTTTAGTCGATGAGGCTGCTAAGGAAGGTTATGCGAAAGAATATTTAACGGAGTTAGGTCTAGCTGTAGAGAGAGACGATAAGTCGTTATATGACCGCTTCCGAGGTCGTGTGATTTTCCCTATTCATAATTTAACAGGACGCGTTATTGGTTTTGGTGGTCGGACACTGAAGAAAGATAAGACCATTCCTAAATATGTCAATTCGCCAGAAAGCGAGATTTATCACAAATCCAATGTACTTTACGGCTTGCATCTTGCCAAGAAGGCTATTCTGGAACATGATGTTTGTTTTTTAGTTGAAGGATATGCCGATGTGCTTTCTTGTCATCAAGCGGGAGTAGAGCAAGTCGTTTCTTCGTCCGGAACGTCCCTAACGACTGGCCAAATTAAGCTCATTTCTCGATATACGAAGCAGGTTGTGATCTTGTATGACGGTGACGAAGCAGGTATCAAAGCTTCCTTGCGCGGGACTGATATGTTATTGGAGGAAGGGTTGAATGTGAAAGTTTTGCTTTTCCCCGATGGAAATGATCCGGATTCTTACATTCAAAAGTATGGAGCTAGTGAATTCCGTGCATATGTAGAGAAAAATCAAGAAGATTTTGTCTTCTATAAAACGAATATACTGCTTCGCGATGCGAAGAACGACCCAATAAAGCGTGCCGAGGTTATTCGTGAGGTGGTTGAGAGTATTGCATTGATCCCTGACGAAATTAAGGTGTCCGTTTACATTCGTCAATGTAGTACACTACTAGACATCGAAGAACGCGTGCTGCTTTCTGAACTTAATAAAATCAGACTTGGAAAGGCACGCTCGAAAGAACGAAAGGAAAATCAAGCGCAACAGCAAGTTCAAGCAGCCCATAACGTTCCTCCTGCTGGAGAGGAGTGGTTTCCAGCAGAGATGCTGGCAGCGATGGGGGCAGAAGCGCCTTCGGCAGAACCTGAAAAAATAGAGTCCGCAGAGCTTCGTTTAGAGAAGGAATTAGTTCGAATTCTTCTTAATTATGGTCGAGAATTAGTGTACTGGGAAGGTGATGGCGATGTGCCAGTCGCACCGTATTTGTTGGCAAGTCTCGACGATATCGAGATTATGGACAAAACTTGTAAGCTGATCGTCGATGAATTTATCAAACAGGCTGAAAATTTTTCAGTACCCGAGGCCAAATTCTTCTTCTCTCATGAAAACTCAGACGTATCAACTTTAGCGGTGGATTCGGTGGTGAACAGATATGAATTAAGTCCAAGTTGGAATGATGATAAGCGTAAGATTTTCGTGCCTGAGGAATTGGATCAACTAAAATCGTTGGTGATTCAGATTATCTATAGAATCAAAAAGAATAAAATAGAAGTGCAAATGCAGAGCATTCGTGAGGAACTAAAGCTCACTACTGACGATGCCGACTTGCAAATTTTATTAGCTAAGTATCAAAAACTCAAAGAAGGTGAGCAAATGTTGGGACAGCTGTTGGGTAATATCGTCGTCAAGTAATGAATTGCCGCAGAGAAATTGGGACAGAAGGAGAGAAAATAGCGGCGGATTATTTGGAACAGCTCGGATACGAAATATTAGTGCAGAATTGGCGACACAAGCATTTAGAGGTCGATATTATTGCTAAAGACGGGGCTTGTTTACTCTTTGTGGAAGTCAAAGTTAGAAAGAGTAAGGTGTTTGGAGAGGAACATAGACTGCTTAGCAAACGTCAGCAAACAGCATTGACGCGCGCAGCAAATGCATATATAGTGGAAAATAATTTTGATGGTCAAATTAGGTTTGATTTGATCAGTATTATAGATGATAAATTAACGTATATTAAAGACGCATTTTGGAACTATTAATATGAAATTTAAACTTAAATATCTAGGCTTAGCAATCGTGCTACCCTTCTTGATGATCTATGGATGTAAAAC
>JBEBRI010000060.1:0-19959 GCA_040394915.1 Sphingobacterium sp. | reverse complement strand
CTACTAACTACTAAATACTAACTACTAACTACTAACTACTAAATACTAACTACTATCTACTATTTCCTGTCAATCTGGCATTGATTCTTATCCATAAGGCGTTTGGAATAGATTTAGTTGATTATACTAAAATGGAATAAGGTTAATAGAAAATTTTATAACAAACATATTTGGATTTGAATAGTTTTAACAACAACGATTCTAAAATCACATATCGAATGTCTTACATCTAAAATCTCACATCTAATATCTAATATCTCACATCTAACATCTAAAAAAATGGCAAGTTTCAATGAATTAATAAAGGGTAATAAAGTTGTTTTGGTTGATTTTTCGGCGGCATGGTGTGGCCCATGTCAGATGCTTGCACCGATATTAAAAGACGTGAAAGAGGAGCTAGGGGATCAGTTAAGCATCATCAAGATTGATGTGGACAAAAATCAAGCATTAGCGTCTAAGTTTCATGTGCAAGGGGTGCCAACACTGATTCTGTATAAAGATGGCGAGCAGGTATGGCGTCAAAGTGGATTGCAACAGAAACATGAATTAATCCGACTAATTAACTCACATCTGAGCTAGTATAATTTATACTAGCTTTTTTTATGCGCTCGCCAGCGGTTACCAGTAATTTATCCAAATGGCAATAGGAGACTTGAGCGTTATTGCGAATTTTTTTGCTGGAATCAATGAATGCTAGTCGATATTCGCTGTTTCATCATTGGATTCATTCTGCACATTGACAATCAACTTGTCAATTCTGTGCCCATCCATATCCAACACTTCGAACTCTAAGTTCTTATAAACAACTTGCTCGCCCTCCTCAGGGATGTGATCTAATAAGAGGAATACCAAACCCGCAACCGTGGTTAGATTTCCGATCTCATCTTCGTCGTCTTCAGTCAGGTTGATTTTGAATAGCTCAATAAAATCATCCAACTGATAGCTTCCATCAATGACAAATGAACCATCTTCACGTTCGCGTATTGTTCTTTTTTCGTCATCTACAGGTGAGTCAAATCCACCTACCAAAGCGCCAACTAGGTCCGCCATCGTGATGATTCCTTGTGGACTTCCATATTCATCCACGACAACCGCTTGCATCACGCCCGAACTTTTCATAGAAGCCATGACATTATAGGCATAAGTGTTCTCGTTGATAAACGGAATGGGTTGCAACAGATTGGTTAATTCCGGTTCGTCACTCGTTAAATATTCCTTAAATAAGGTTTTGATATGAACAACCCCAATGACATGATCGAAATTCCCGTTACAGACAGGGTATTCGGTATGCTCATCAGCAAGGATATACGCTTTATTTTCTTCAAAAGATTTTTGGATGTCTAAAAAAGTGATCTTCGAACGATGGACCATTAAGTTAATCGCTCGTTTATCTCCTAAACTCAATACACGATCTACCATATCGTGTTCAATGCCTTCAATTGCTCCACTATCGACTCCTTCATCCACCAAGGCTTTAATCTCTTCTTCTGTCACGGCGTTATGATTCGATTGGATATTAAAAAGCTTGACAATAAAGTCTGTCGATACACTTAACAACCATACGAAAGGCTTGACAAGTTTACTCAAAAAATTCATCGGTAGCGCGATAAAGGATGCATATCGCTCAGGAATAGCCATACCAATTCGCTTGGGTACTAACTCGCCAATCACCAAAGAAAGGTAGGTGATGGTCAATACCACGACGATAACGGATATTTGCGCACTGTAGGGTGCCAGCACTTCGATCTTGTTCATTTGCTCTGCCAAGAAGGTTGAGATAGAACCACCACTAAAGAAACCCGTTAAGATTCCGATTAAGGTGATTCCGATTTGAACAGTCGATAAAAAATTGTTAGGGTTTTCTTTTAGCAGTAAGGCTGTTTTAGCACCGGCATTCTTTTCACTGGCTGCTTGGAGTCGCGCTTTTCGACTGGATACAATCGAAATTTCAGATGCTGAAAGAATTCCATTAAGGATGATTAATATAAGGATAATAACTATTTCCGTGACCATATAGGGGCAAATTCGCTTTGATGTTCTAAATTACGAAAAATATAAATAGAACGTACTTATTCTAAGGATATCTTCTCAGAATAAAAATAAATGTGAACTTCCGATTTAGTCATTGTTAATAATTTAAATCGTGCAACCGTTTGATTGAAAAAAATATTTTAAATAATGGGTTTGAATATAGATATTGCAAGAACTTACACAGAAATTATGAAATGAAAAGTGAAGTAATGTCAACCAATACTATAGAAAACAGCATCTTATCAGCCGAAAAGTTTAATATCAAAGGAAATATCATTGCTTCAGTTCCATTTGGATCAGGACATATCAATGATACCTTTAAGATTGTTACGGATTCTGATACAGCAGAGCAATATTTACTTCAACGTATCAATCACCATGTGTTCCGCAACGTTGATGGTCTCATGGCAAATATTGAGAAAGTATGTAGCCATCTTAAACAGAAGCTAGCACATTTGGGAGACAAAGAAGTGTTAAAACGTACAATGACCCTTATTCCCACATTGGATGGCAAGCACTATTACCAGGATGATAATGGAGATTTCTGGCGTATTTTTATTCTTATTCCCGATACACGTAGCTACGATATATTAGAAACAACCGATCAAGCTTTTTCTGGAGGCTTGGCATTTGGACAATTTCAAAAGCAGTTGAGTGATTTAGATCCAACAACGATTGTCGAAGTGCTGCCAAACTTCCATAATATTGAATTTCGCATGAACAACCTCCGTGAAGCGATTGCGAAAGATGCTGCATCTCGTGTAGCAGAGGTACAAGATCTATTAGATTACATCTTCGAACGCGAAAGTAAGATGCGTACCGTGCTAGAATTAGGACGCGCTGATAAATTGCCGTTACGGATTACGCACAATGATACCAAGTTCAATAATGTATTGCTCGATGAGAATGATCAAGTGCAATGTGTGATTGACTTAGATACCGTTATGCCGGGTTATGTAGCCTATGATTTTGGTGATGCGATTCGGACAATTATAAACTCTGCAGCAGAAGATGAGGCCGACGTGTCGAAGATTGTGTTGAATATCCCATTGTTTGCAGCTTTTACCGCAGGCTACTTATCCGAAGCGAAGGAATTCCTTACGAAGACCGAAGCAGAGTCCCTAATTCACGGCGTTCACTTACTGCCTTATATGCAAGCGGTAAGATTCCTAACGGACTATATCGACGGGGATACGTATTATAAAATTGCCTATCCGGAGCATAATTTGGTGCGTACTAAAGCACAATTAAAATTAGTTCAGGAATTGGAAGCGAATCATCAAGTTTTAACTGCTATATTAGCGGAGAACTTAAATTCCTAATCGTATGAAGACTCTTGAAATCGTAAAATTAAACGTACAGGATCTCCCAACAGCCTATGCTGATTGGCGAAATGCTATGGAATCCTTCGCATGGAATGACATTGATGTTGCGCCATGGGCATCCGAGTTTCCTTATGTACCGGCAGTTAGATTTCAAGTTGCTTACGATAGCAAGCATATTATTTTGCACTATGATGTGCAGGAAGAGTTCGTAAAAGGTCAATTCATTCGCCCAAATGAGAATGTTTGGGAGGATAGTTGTGTAGAATTCTTCATTTCATTTGATCAAAGAAAAACGTATTACAACGTTGAATTCAATGTTTTAGGTGTTGGTTTAATAGGCTATGGAGGCGCTGTGAAGGCTGAACGTAATCGCTTGAGTGCTGAGCAGATTCTAAGCGTTAATACGGCCTCATCGGTGCAAACGATTCAAGGTAAAAAGTCTTGGCAACAAGTACTCGTAATTCCTTTTGAAATATTAGGTGTAAATGCTGAAGACCTTGCGGGTCAATCAGCAGCCGCGAATTTCTATAAATGTGGAGATGGTTTACCAAATCCACATTTTATAGCTTGGAATGGTATTGATCATCCTACACCAAATTTCCACTTGCCGCAGTTCTTTGGCGAGGTTAAATTCCAATAAAATTATTTCTTAACAAATCGTTCAACCCAGGTACTAAACGCTGCGAGGTATTCCTTTAAAAACTTAGCTGTATCCTCGTTAATCAACTTACCTTGCTCGTCAAATAGCTTGGAAACATGTCCGATATAGGCTTCTGGTTGCGCCATCGTCGGTACATCGACGAAAACTAAGGATTGACGGAGGTGATGATTGGCGCCAAATCCGCCTATCGCGCCAATCGAAGAACTGATAACAGCGGCAGGTTTCTTATTCCATTTTGCTTTGCCATATGGACGCGACCCCACATCAATAGCATTCTTTAAAACCGCCGGCACTGAACGATTATACTCCGGAGTGACGAAGATAAAAGCGTCCAACGCTTCAAGGGTTGCGCGAAACTCTTGGTATACAGCAGGAAGTTTGTCGCCTTCCAGATCTTCGTTATAAAAGGGGAGCTGTCCAATTTCTATATGTTGAAATTCGTATCCTTTTGGTGCGATACTAATCAGATAATTTGCAATCTTTTTATTAAACGATTCTTTCCTTAAACTGCCTACAAATAGGCCAACTTTTATATTTTCCATAATAAAATGTCTTCTACTGTACCAACAATTGCACGTTAAAAATGTTGTATGCTAAGTGAATTTCTTTTAATTTGACGTATTAATAGCATCTATGAAGAACGAATTAGCAGAAGTATGGTTTTATAATCAGGGCTGGACAGCGCATGATTTTCAAAAGCAATGTTGGTCAAAAATAGCTGCTAATCGATCCGGGATTCTAAACGCACCGACAGGCTATGGTAAGACCTTGGCAATCTGGTTTGGGGTTATTCAGCATTACTACTCCGACAGCTATCAACAACAGTTAAGTAAACAAAAAAAGCGAGGGTTACATGCCTTATGGATTACCCCTTTACGTGCTTTATCTAAAGAAATACATCGGGTCACTGAGGGGGTGTCGGTTGATCTCGATCTGGATTATCAAATCGAGCTTCGCACTGGCGATACAAGTACGGCCAATCGACTGAAACAACGTAAAAATCCGCCACAAGCGTTGATTACAACGCCGGAAAGTGTACATCTCATATTAGCGACAAAGCAAGGGCAAGATTATTTTAAAAAGTTGGAATTTATCGTCGTCGATGAGTGGCACGAGCTTTTGGGTTCCAAGCGCGGTGTGCTGATAGAGTTGGCTTTAAGTCGCCTCAAGCATATCAATCCTAATCTTAAAATCTGGGGGATCTCTGCAACGATTGGTAATTTAGAACAAGCAAAGGATATTTTATTGGGGGCTTCGAATACGGGTGTGATGGTGAAAGCTAAAATCAATAAGAAGATTGCTATTCAAACCATACTGCCCGACAGTTTGGAGAAGTTTCCATGGGCCGGGCATCTAGGAATTCGTCTGCTCGACAAAGTTGTTAATATTGTGAATCAGTATGGCACGACATTGATATTTACCAATACGCGTTCGCAAGCAGAGATCTGGTATCAGCAGATAATTTCTCAATATCCAGAATTCGCTGGTTTATTGGCAATCCATCATGGGTCCCTGAGTGATGAAGTTCGGGTTTGGGTGGAGGAGGCGCTGCATGCGGGTCGTTTGAAAGCTGTGGTATGCACCAGTAGTTTGGACTTAGGCGTTGATTTCAGACCCGTTGACTGTGTTATACAAATTGGTTCGCCGAAAGGTGTTGCTCGCTTTCTGCAACGCGCGGGGCGCTCCGGACACCGTCCTGATGCGACTTCCATTATTTACTATGTGCCAACAAATTCCCTAGAGATTATTGAAGGAGATTCGTTAAAATTTGCCGTCAAAGAGAAGATTGTTGAACAGCGGATTCCTTATATCCGTTCATTTGATGTACTTACGCAATACTTAATGACTCTTGCTGTCGGGGACGGATTTGATCCGCGTCAGATCTATGCCGAGATAATACAAACCCACTGCTTCGAATCGGTGACTCAAGCTGAATTTGATCAGTGTATGAGCCTATTACTGCACGGGGGCAGCAGCTTAAAAGCCTATGATGATTTCCATCGATTGGAACTGATCGATGGGTTGTATAAAGTGACTAGTCGAAGGCTCGCTATGCGGCATCGACTTTCTATTGGAGCGATCGTTTCTGATTTGATGATGCGTGTCAAATTCTTATCGGGCAAGTACTTAGGTTCAATTGAAGAATCCTTTATTTCCAAATTGAACGTGGGCGATGTCTTTTGGTTTTCGGGGCGGCAGTTAGAGCTTGTCCAGGTGATTGCAAACGATGCTGTGGTCAAGGCTTCGGAGAAGAAGAAAGGCGTCATTCCATCTTGGATGGGTGGCAGGTTTGCGATATCCCCTGATTTAGGAATTGCCATTCGACATAGTTTCTCGAGCATACATAAGAAATCAGGACAGTCCGAGGAGATTAAGTTCTTACAGCCTTTATTTTTGGAACAGGAGCGGGTTTCGGGTTTGCCGAAAGAAGAGGAGCTCCTCGTAGAATATACGGAAACCAAATATGGCTTCCATCTTTTTATATACCCTTTCGACGGTAAGCTTGTACATGAGGGAATGGCGCAGGTTATTGCCTACCGCCTAGGGCAGATTACACCGGCGACATTCAGTATAGCCACAAATGAGTATGGTATTGAATTGCTGAGTGATACAGCTTATGAACTGGATGAAAAGATTTTAAAACAGATCTTTTCTCCAGCGAAGTTACATGCGGATATCAATTCGGGTATCAACGTGCAGGAAATGGCTAGAAGACGGTTTCGCGATATCGCCGGTATCGCCGGTTTAGTGTTTCAAGGATTTCCAGGTAAGCAGATGAAGAGCAAGCATCTGCAGGCCAATGCAGCACTTTTCTTCTCTGTATTTTCTGAATATGAATCAAACAACCTACTTTTGCGTGAATCCTATGATGAAGTCTTTGATTTTCAGTTGGAGGAGGGCCGGATGATGAAGGCTTTTGAGCGCATTGATAGTCATCAAATTATCTTTAGAAAGCCGTCAAAGTTAACGCCTTTTGCCTTCCCAATCTTCTCCGAGTCTTTCAGAGAGCGTTATAGCAATGAAGATTGGCAGAGTAAATTAGAAAAAATAAAACTACAATTGATAGATGGCTAAAAAGGTTGTGCTGTGTGGACTAGACTGTTTTTTACTACCCCAAAAAGCCCTATATATTCCCAAATATCAGCTTCTCGTTATTTCTGACTGGCATTTAGGGAAATTAATGCATTTCAGAAAAGAAGGCATCTTTGTTCCGGCTCCAGCAGTTTCTGAAGAGCTTAGCCGCTTGGATTTACTCCTTGCGGAACTTGCCGTTAAGCAAGTTCTATTCCTTGGGGATTTGTTTCACTCGAAGGTAAATTCAGAATGGACGGAATTCTGTCAATATACCCATTCCAAGCCGCATATTCAGTTCACGCTGACGAAAGGAAATCATGATATTCTATCGGATGCGCATTGGGATCGTTCGGCATTACGGATTGTCGATCAGGTATTATTGGAGGAGGGATTATTGTTCTCGCATGAGCCTTTGGTAGGGCTTGATAGCCATATCATTAATATCGTTGGACATATTCATCCAGGATGTCAAGTGTATGTAGGTGGCAGACAAACCTTTAGATTGCCCTGCTTTCATTTTGAAAACCGAGTTCTTACGTTGCCTGCATTTGGTAAATATACAGGGCTACATATCCTGCGCAAAACAGCCCAAAATAGGGTTTACGCGATTGTAGATCAAACGGTGATGGAGTTACCTTAAACGGAGCTCGATTCTTTTTGATGTAAACCTCGAACAATTTTAATCGTTACGAGCAGTTGTCCGTAATGTCGTTGTACATGCTCTGCAGCATGAAATAATAAGCCCATCTGTGTCGTCGGAATCATTCGTCTACCGATAAATCGTTCTTCTAAAAGGCTGCTGGGATTAATTAATTTCAAGTCTAGAATCGCCTGTTCTATGCGTTGTTCTAGCATGTCGATAAGATCTTCAATCGAATAATCTTGATTAGGCGTGCTCTCCTTATCGAGGTACTCGAATTGCGCTTCGGTCAGTGCCTTGCTGGCCGCATAGCTAAACATACGATCGATTACGCCGATAATATGCAGGATATGGAAGCCAGTCGACGCTATTCCAAAAGGTTTTTCCCATAAGTACTTCTCATCATCACTATTCAATAGCTTTGGAATATCCTCATTGACCTGTAATAGGGCATGCGCCACAGGCTGTAATAGATCGGCGATTCCTACAATTGGACCGCGCATCCACACTTCTAGGTTTTCTTTATTTTCCATGATTAAGGGGTTGGGCTCTGCTTGCCAGCAAAGGTAATCATCGCCATTCCGATAACAATGACTAAACAGCCAAGCACTTGTATCCAGTTTAAAGACTCCTTAAACCATAAAGCCATTGCCAATTGAACGGTCAGGAAGGTACCACCGGAACAAACTGCGATAACGATTGGTTGGGGGAAGTTCTTGAACAATTGCACCAAAAACCAACTGGCGGATAGAATAATAATATTTCCAATGACCAAAGCCGGCCATTGGAATTTCGGATTTATCCCACCGTATTTAAAGATGATGCTGGAAGCAATCTGCGATAGCCAGAAAGCGACAAAGTAGAGCATTTTTACCATAAGGTAAATATAAACATACTTGTCAATACTTTTAATCCGTCAATTGAAAATCTGCTTGCTGTACATCGCGTGAATTAGGCCCTATAAATACTTTAAAAGCGCCTAGTTCTGCTGTATAATTTAATTTCAAATCATAGAACCTTAGATCCGCTTCGCTAATAGTAAATTCAACGCGCTTTGTCTCGCCTTTCTTGATCATCAGCTTTTGGAAGCCCTTCAGTTCTTTTATTGGGCGTGTAATAGTACCCACCATATCGCGGATATAAAGCTGCACGACTTCCTCACCATCGTAATTTCCTGTATTCTTAACATCGACAGCAACTTTCAATTCTCCGGTACGCGTTAAAGTGGAACTGCTCAATTGGATAGGTGAGTATTCAAACGTTGTATAGCTTAACCCAAATCCGAAAGGATAGAGCGGTTCATTGCTGACATCGAGGTAATTTGAGCGGAATTTTTGAAACCAAGCTCCTTCTGCTAAAGGCCTTCCTGTATTCTTTTGACTGTAATACAATGGAATCTGTCCTACATTTTGTGGAAAGGTAGCTGGCAACTTACCGCTTGGATTGACATCGCCAAATAACACGTCAGCAACCGCCTTTCCTGTCTCTGTTCCACCAAACCAAACATTTAAAATAGCCGGAACGGCTTTCTGTTCGACGCTCAACGTCAAGGGACGTCCCGTAAAAAGCACTAAAACGAGTGGTTTTCCTGTTTTCACAAGGGCCTCAAGTAATCGTGATTGGCTCCCCGGAAGATTTAAATCCGTACGGCTAGAACTCTCGCCGGACATCTCAGAGCTTTCTCCTAATGCCGCTACAATGACGTCGGCTTGATTTGCTATTTGCAAAGCTTCGGCAATAATTTCCGACTCGGGTCTTGTATCTCTGGGGATAGTTCGTCCAAACATCGTCGAGCGTTCTTGTAAGGCTGCGTCCTCGGTTAGGTTAGCGCCTAAATGCGTGCTAATCTTTACTTTATTGCCTAGTACCTCACGCATACCTTCTACAAGCGTCTGTGTATTCGCATGATCAGCACTGACACTCCAAGTACCCGGCATATTAGCGCCGGTATTGGCAAGTGGGCCAATGACCGCAATGCTGCCGGTTTTTTTGAGTGGGAGTGTCTGTTGTTCATTCTTGAGGAGTACAAAGGATTTGGTTGCTGCCTCTCGAGCAAGCGCTAAGTGCTCTGGCTTACCAATTTCTCTCTTTGCACGTTGCTCATCACAATAACGGTAAGGATCTTCAAATAAGCCTAGTCGATATTTTGCTTCAAGTACATAGCGTACGGCGCGATTAATATCTTCTTCTTGAACACGTTTCTCTGTTAATGATTTCTTTAAAGTCGTTAAGAATCCTTCACCAACCATGTCCATATCGACACCAGCCTGTAGTGAAAGCGCAGAAACTTCTTGTAAATCCCCTAATCCATGATCGATAAGCTCATTCACGGCTGTATAATCGGTTACTACTAAACCCTTGAATCCCCAATCGTTGCGGAGTAAGTCTGTTAGCAACCATCGATTTGCTGTAGCTGGAAGTCCATTAATATCATTAAAGGATGTCATTACGGACATAGCGCCAGCATCTAAAGCTGCCTTATAAGGCGGTAAATATTCGTTGTACATGCGATGAAGGCTCATATCGGTAGTATGGTAATCTCTACCAGCTTCTGCGGCGCCGTATAAAGCGAAATGTTTCACGCAGGCTAGTAGGGTGTTGGCCTGACTAAGATCATCCCCCTGATAGCCTAAAACCATCTCTCTTGCGATGCGTGAAGTCAGGTAAGTATCTTCCCCGCTGCCTTCAGAGATGCGACCCCAACGTGGGTCTCTTGAGATATCAACCATCGGTGAGAAAGTCCAATTGATACCATCTGCGGAGGCTTCAACAGCGGATACCCGCGCAGTTTTACGGATTAGTTCCATATCCCAGGTTGCCGCAAGTCCTAAAGGAATTGGAAACGCCGTTTTATAACCATGAATGACATCCATACCAAAGATAATCGGAATGCCTAAGCGAGAATGCTTGACCGCAAGCTCCTGTGCCTTTCTAATCTTTGCAGGAGAACTCATGGAAAAGATTCCGCCAATATTTCCGGCTTTAATCTTCGACTCAACATCGGTTGATACAACAGATCCTGTGGTCGCTTCACCACCTGTTACTAAATTGAGCTGTCCTATTTTTTCATCGATGGTCATCTTTGCTAATAAGTCATCGATAAACTGATCCATCTTCTGTTGATTCTGCGCGAAACCCAATGTCGTTGAGAAGATTAATGCACAGGATAGTATGCCTTTACGAATATTCATGCATGTATTACTTTAAGTGTGGACTTTTAAAACCTAATTTCTTCAAACCTAGTCGAATTTCTGGGGCATTCATAAATAGGTTCCATATCAAGCCTGTTCTATAATTCTCAATCATCACTACAATAGGGCCTTGATCAATCGCTAGATAACGCTTTGGATACCAATTCTCTGTTTCACTGAAAGCATCGTAGAAGCCATACGGCCCCCATACTTTATCACCTAGATTGGTAAACAAGTACTTGGCAAAATCAATACTCTCCTTTGGCGTATAAGGCATCGAGGCGAGTGCTGCAGTAGGTGATACAACCGACTTGTCATTATCTGGATGATGGGCATCGTAGCCCGATACAGAATAGCTCGCTGTCCAACCCCATGCCTTATCATGTCCATAACCGATGAACTGCTTTGGGTTTGCATCTGCATATGCTATATTGATTCTAGCATGGTTGACAACTGCATCTTCATAGGAAACGTATTTATCTTCCAAACCATTGGGATCTAAACCAAGGAAAGAATAATGTGCCCAGAATAACGGACCGACTTCACCTTCCTTTGCATTATGCTTTACAATCGTCGGGATATCAAACTTTTTAATATCTGTTTTAATCTTTCCGTTTCTAGCCCATCCTTGATAATATACTGCCGAATCAATCGCATGCGTAGGCGAGGAGGCCGCTAATACATAGCTAATTAAGCATTCATCATAGCCCTGAATGGCATGATTCATTCCGAATTCATACACCGGACTCCAATGCCAGAATAAGACGTTTTGCCCATTGGTATAATGTTTCCAATTGATTCCACGCCATAAGTTGTCTGCTTTATTCGCTATTTCTTTTTGTATTTCTGTTCCATTCTTAAAATATTCGCGAATCACTAGCAATCCTTGTGCTAAGAATGCAGTTTCTACAATATCTCCTCCATTATCCTTCTCACTAAAGGCCTTTACCTCACCTACATTGCCATGATACCAGTGTGCCCAAGCACCTTCGAAGCGAGGAATACGCGTTAAATAGTCTAGAATGCGGTGGAGACGTTCTTCACCTTCACTTTTTGTAATAAAGCCTCGCTCGATACCCACAAGTAGACTCATTAATCCAAAGCCACTACCGCCAATGGTGACTACATTGCGATCATTTTGAGGATACGTTCCATCGATATGGATCCGCTCGCGCGCTAAGCCTGTAATAGGCTCCGCACCCTCCCAAAAGTATTGAAAGGTCTGCTTCTGTATTTTGGTGAGTAGGGAATCATTATCTAAAAGCAAACTATCATTAACGACAGTTGAGTCATCTTTTTGCTTTTTTTGCTCAACTTGACAGGACTGCATACAAAACGCCGTCAAAAGGATTCCAGTAAACGAAAGTGCTTTAATCGTCATAGTTTATGTGGTAGATTTGTTAGGCTTCTAATGGAAGCGATTTCATAAATTGAATTTACCTTTAACCGAGATGCTCGTCTTAGTAATTCAATAAACAAAGATGTCATCTATTCGTTTGAAAAGGAAATTTTCCAAGTGCTCATTACTACTACAAGGAAATTTTACCTGCTCATTGTATTTGAAGATTGCGGTTATTCGATTGAATATAGGCTATTTATGGCGATAAAGGGCTACAACAAAAAATACTTATGGTGTAAATAGTACACATTTGAATTGCTGAGGAAATGATGTATTAAAATTCCGGGAAATATGCGGCTCTATAATTCCAATAGGAACTCCGTTAAATTCTTCTCCGTCGGAAGATTGAGCTTCTTGCGTAGTCTATACCTTCGGATTTCTACACCGCGTGTACTGATATTAAGCAAAGAAGCAATCTCTTTACTAGACATATTTAGACGGAGATAAGCACACAGTTTTAAATCATTAGGGACAAGTGCTGGGTAATCACTCTTCAGTTTTTTGAAGAAGTTCTCATGCGCTTCATTAAAACTCTTCTCGAATAAATCCCAATCGCGATCATCAGAATGGGCCTCGTCGATTAGTTTACTTACCTTACGCAACTGATCAGAACTTAGCTTGTTGCCGTTTGAGTCATTCAGGTTGGTTAGTTCATGATGTAGATTGTTCAGCATCTCGTTTTTATAAACGATATTCATGGCGCTATTGGCAAGCTCTCTATTCTTAGAGGCAAGTTCTTGTTCGAGTTGATGATTTTTCAGAGCCATTAATTTACGCTCATTTTCCTCCGCTTCCTTTGCTAGGCGCGCCTCTTGGTCAGCCAGCATTTTCGCTTTAAATTTCCTTTGCTGTTCTTCGAGGCGTTTCTCATAATAGTTGCGTCCGATGAAATACAAGGCCGTCAATAAGGCTATATATATTAAGATGGCCAACCAGTGTTTATACCATGGTGGGCGAATTTCTAGCGGTAAACTTGTGACCTCAGAAATCGTTCCGTTCGGTGCCATTGCACGTACATGGAAGGTGTAATCGCCATTAGGTAGGTTTGTGAATTCTTTAAAATTCACATCTTCCCAATTTGACCAGTTCTCGGTATAACCCTCTAGCCAATAGGCATACTTAATATTAGCCGAGGAGTACCAAGGACTCGCATATGCAAAGCGCAGGTTGTTCTCGCTATACGAGACTGATAAACCATCGTAGATGGGTACTACTCCCTTTGTTGTATTCCAAACTTGGGTAATGTAAGGCTTTGTAATCTTTTCCTTGCTGCTCAGCTGATTAAAATAAATAGCGAAACCATTGTCCATCCCAACGATTGAGACCTGATCATCTACATTGAAAATGCGCTCATAATAGTTCATCATCTTTCCTCGTAAGGAGTTCCAAGAAGAAGAATCGATTTGAATCTTACCTTCAGGTAAAATCTCTACACGCGCTATATGTGACTTCTTTACAAACCAATATTGGTTATTTTTAATTGGGATAATCTTATTGGCCGAATAGAAGCTTTCGAGCTGTTCATTCAGCTCAGAGTAGGGTTTGAAGGAGTTAACAATATTGTCATATTGATAGAAACCAGAATCTGTAGCAAAGACAATATTGTTTGCTAGATTATAAACCCCATGTAGCAGGGTGTTTTTAGGTAAACCCGCTTTTACCGGGCTAATCGATTGCAGATCCTGAAGGTCTGGTTGGAGCTTCACGCTATATACGTTCTGCTGATTCAGCGCCCAGAATTCTGTACTGCTTCTCTGTAGAATGCTGCGAATAGGCTCTTTGAGCTGGCTAAATTGTCGGATAAAGCTAGGCGTATTACCCGCTTCCATGAGCCCAATTCCTGTATAGTTTCCTTGGAGCCAATATTTGCTATTGGTGACCTCCATAAAGTTCCATGCCCCGGTAATAGAGGAAATCTTTGTCATTCGATTACCATCGACTAAGAATGTCCCATTATTATGTCCGCAAACCAGCTGCCCGTTCATGTTCACTAATTGCCAAACCTGACCATGCGAATTGGGGATAATCGTAAACTCAAGATTCGTATAATCATTAACGCCATGCCATTCGCTAACAAATAATCCCTGATTGGTGCCTAAGTAGATTTTGTTCTGAAAGATAATAGAGGAGTAGACTGTACCAATTTTGCCTGTTAGATCCGCGTAATAATAGAGTGGACTATTGATATCAATACGATCAACACCATTGTCGAGACCTAACCAAAGGTTCGACTGCTGATCTACGGTCATACTCAAGACGGTATTGTTTTGTAGACCATTGTTCTTATTGATATGCTGCACCAATTCTCCTTTGCTATTGAGAATATAGACGCCATTCTGAATAGTACCAAAGGCAAATTGGTCGCCAAATAGCTTAACGCCATTGTTGACCTGATAGCGTATAAGCTGTTGTTGTACTTGGTTTTGCCATTCAGATATATGGCCATCCTTATCCATCTTATAGAGGCCATGATTTGAGGTCGCAATCAATACTTGATCCTGACCAAATGGCAACATGCTCAGAATATTTTTATCTTTTAGTACTGCGGCATCGCGTAGTTGAACAAGACTATTATTCACCAATTCAAATAGGCCAGAAGGGAGTTGTTCAAAAAATATACGATTGCCAACCTGATGGCTGAATAAGAAAGGTTCCCCGTTTGCAGTTAACGTTTTTATCTCATTGTTTTCATAGATGTAGCATTTGGAGAAGCTATGGAAGAAGATGCGTTTGCCAAGCGTATAAATGCGCCAAATCTCATCATTCTTCAAGGCGTTTTGATCTTTAACGAGTGCCGACAAGTTGTTGTATTCCATTTTGCCGAACTGACCACGTTTCCAGAATCCAAATTCGCCTGAGCCGCCAACGAGAATGCGTCCTTCGGGGTCGATATTGACGCTACGTAAGCTTCGCTGGTTCTTCGATTTATGTAAACGCCATTCCTGCCCATCGAAGCTCAATAGTCCTTCAGTATTGGCAACATAGATAAAGCCTTCTTTGCTAACGGCAATACCCCAATTCTGATTGCCAGCTTGATAGGTCGATTTATTGTATTGTTGCACATAAGGCGAGCCTACACGAGGGATGTTTTGCCCAAGTGATATACCGATGCTACAAGTCAAAAAAAGAATAAATAGAAAGGACCTAAATGGCATCATTTAGCAAATATAACAATTGTATACAGCTAAATGCAGTCGATAGCTTATAAATCCATCGGCAGGTATATTTGACCTAGTGCATTTAACTCAGCGACATCGGTTTCTTGCTCAAAAATCGCAAATACTGCCGATCCGGATCCAGTCATCGACGAATAGATTGCTCCCAGCTCATAGAACCGACGTTTAATTTCTGCGATTTGCGGATACAATTCGAATAAGCCGGTTTCAAAATCATTTTTGATAATAAGCTTCCACTCTTGTATTGGAAGTTGGACAGCGCGTCTTAAATCGATCTGCGGTGTCAATGGAGTGACGTTCTTATATGCCTCCGCTGTGGAGATATGTATATCTGGTTTTAATAACACAATGTAGTAAGCGGAGAGATCAAGATCAATCGGAGACAGCTTAGTGCCAATATCTTCGGCATAAGTGGCTTTATTTTTTATAAAAAACGGACAATCAGCGCCTAACTGTGCAGCATATGCCTCCAGTCGTGTGTCCGTTATCCCCAGTTTAAACTGATCGTTTAAGAGTTGTAATGTTGCACTCGCATCCGAAGAACCGCCGCCTAATCCTGCGCCAATTGGAATGCGCTTTAATAAATGTATTTTAACAGCTGGAAGATCAAAATCAGTTGCCAACAGACGATACGCCCGTAGACAAAGATTATCATCGTCAGCCTTTAATTCCGAGCCATGTATTTCCATACTCAATGTCTCGGCCGACTGTATCTCTACAGCATCGTAAATCTTAACCGGGTAAAATATAGTCTCCAGATTATGATATCCGTCGGCACGACGCTCCGTTACGTGTAACCCAATATTGATTTTTGCGTTAGCGAATTTTAACATTTTATTAGATGTTTGTTAGACATTAGATGTAAGATATTAGACATTAGATATATGGCGTCGGTTGAAAGACATTGGATACTTTTGAGAGATCTTTTAAAAATAGATTATTAAATAGTTTAGATATTGACATTCAGATTTTTAAAAATAGATTTTGAATCTTAAATATCATTCTTAAAGATAAAAGGAGGGACAATTGTCTATCATCTAATATCTAATATCTAAAATCTAATATCTAATATCTAACATCCAAAATTACACTGCTTTCTTTTCTCCCAATATCCAGCTTGGTTTTTGGTCTTGCAGTTTAATGATTCTGTTTCTGTCGGCGTATTGTTTGATATGCTCGACGGCTTCGTTTATATCATCAGTAAACAGGAGAAGATCTTGATCTTCGGGGCTGATTGTTCCGGCTACTTTCATCTCGTTGACATGGTCGATTATACCTTGATGGTAGTCTAGACCCATTACGACAATTGGAAATTGCGATAATTTTTTTGTTTGTATAAGGGTTAGTGTTTCGAAGAACTCATCGAGCGTTCCGAAACCACCGGGCATAATGACGAATGCGAAGGAGTATTTTCTAAGGAGTTCCTTGCGGACAAAGAAATACTCAATATTGACAAACTTATCCATATACGGATTATGCTTTTGCTCATGTGGCAATACGATATTACAGCCTACCGACGCGCCACCAACATCCTTTGCGCCACGATTTGCTGCCTCCATAATTCCAGGACCACCGCCGGTCATAATGGTGTAGCCTTGTTCGGCAAGCTTTGCTGACACGCTACGAGCTTGTTTATAATAGCTATGGTTCTCGTCAAAGCGTGCTGATCCGAAAACGGTAACACAGGGACCGACGAAGTGTAGGGTTCGGAAGCCTTTCATAAATTGAAAGAAGACACCGATAATATATTTTAACTCATTCCAGCGGCTTCGTGCGCCTTTAAAAAAACTGATCTCTTCTCTGACAAACTTATTGCTCATGCGATATTGGGCTGTTGATTAATTCTTGTGCTTCTCGTAAAATTAGGGTTTGCTTGTCTGTAGGTATCTGTATGTGATTAAGGACTTTAGGATCTTTAAGTAAATCTTTAACACAGATACATTGATTTTTCAAGAGCATACCTTTATCTTGTGTGGTCAGGTTTGTTAAGCAGGTAATTGGGTACTCGGCCGTTTCGTCTACGCGTGCCTTGATGCTCGTGCCCTTCGGGTAATCCCAGGACAACAAATTCATCTTATAGTATTCCCCAAACTTGATGGAGTCGGTCGTCAAATAAGCATTTGTTACTAACCAACCATCTGTAAATTGTCTATGGGCGTTGAAAAAAGGATACTCGATTCCAGTAACGTCAGTTACCCGCGATTTAAAGTACATTGGTGTGGTTACCGATATCTTGGCTTCCTCGTCATTACGAAATTTACACTCGATGGCTAGCATGACATCACCTTTGGCCGCAACGACATCGATCTCATGCGTTACAGCATGCCCTTGTACCGTTTGTCCGGTGATGGCTTCATAGCCATCTTCCTGGAATAAGCGTGCTACCCATTTTTCAAAGTAGAAACCTTCCGGGCCTAATTCACGTAAAGCACGTTTTAGGCTATAGCGCGCGGCGTAGGAGTTTTTCTTTGATTTTAAAGCATCGAATGCCAACTCGTAAAGTTCTCGGGTGCTAATGCCATCGTATAACTGGTCTTTAATCTTAGCATAGACCATCTGCACTTCAGCATCTGTTGCTCCGGAGCGCATTAGAGAGCGTCTTAAGCTTGATTCATCAAAAGGGACTAAATCGCCCGAATATTTCTTTACCAGCATAGTTTCTCGTTTTATTGTGGATGAAAATACGAATAATAGACTAGGCAATCAAAATTTATACTTATTCCGAAACAAAAATCAGAATTAAACGTTTTATTAATAGTCTTATAAATTTGAATAACATGAGCGGAATATTAAATTATGCCTTTGATAAGTTAAAGAACAAGCTTGATGCGAGTTGTCATGATGGCAATGTTGGGACATCAGAGCGAATATTATCCGTAGTGGCTGGCGGATTTCTATTGGGAAGAGGGATTAAATCCATCGTGAAGCACCCGATGACTGCCTTCTCGGGTATTACCTTAGGAGGGGCCTTAATATATCGTGGCGTGACAGGTTATTGCCCGATTAAGGATTCGATTGAACCCAAAGAGCCAGAGGCTACCGTTATCGAACATCGCTATTTCGTGAAATAGTACGATTATTTATTACAACCAAAGTCAAGGCATCTACATTCTTAGATGCCTTTTCTTATTTTTAGGCATCAAAATAATAGGGATCAAACAATTTTTATGAAGAAGATAGTAGTATTTACAGGCGCAGGGATATCGGTGGAGAGTGGTCTTCCAACTTTTCGCGGCAGCGATGGTCTTTGGGAAGGACATCGTATCGAGGAAGTAGCGACACCGGAAGCATGGCAGCGGAATCCAGAGCTGGTGCAGCGGTTTTATAATTTACGTCGGCGGGATTGCTTGCGGGTAGAACCCAATGCGGCGCATGCCTACCTTGCGGACTTAGAAAAGAACTACGACGTACAGATTATTACGCAAAATATTGATGACTTACATGAGCGGGCTGGTAGTACCAAGGTGCTTCATTTACATGGGCAGATTCGGAAATCGCAGTCATCGAGAAATGCAAATCTTGTTTATGATATTGAGGGGGATGATTTAGCGATGGGTGCGCTTTGCGAGTTGGGCTCGCAGTTGCGCCCGCATGTTGTTTGGTTCGGGGAGGCGGTGCCCAATATGGCCGTAGCATCAAGAATGGTGGAGCAGGCGGATGTGTTTATTATTATCGGGACATCGCTGCAAGTTTATCCGGCAGCGAACTTGTTGTTTGACTGTAAAGCAGGGTGTCAAATCATCCTGATCGACCCGAATGCGAAGCAAGTGCCTATTCCAGCAAATGTGTATAAAATTGCAGAAAATGCAAGTAAAGGTGTCACATATTTGGCGGAATTACTTACCAAATAATATTTTTTAAGTTTATATAATAAATAATGAATCAATTAGTTATATATAATCAGATAGATTAAGTGTTTATTTAGTAGAAATGCTGAGTGCATAAAAAAACCTCTGACACAAAATAAGATTTTGAATCAGAGGTTTTTTACTTTTATCATTATAACTATCAAATAGTTATGTATGTTACATGAATAATCTATTGATATTTGTCGTAAGTAGTAATAATTGCCTTTCTCATGTCGGCAAATAGCGCTACAACGTTTTGTATAAAATCTTCATCGAGCATTTCGAAGACGCCGTTAACACCGCCAACAACATCGGCTTCGGCGAGCTTGTACGATTGTTCTAGCGTTCCTTGTTCGAATTTGATAATATACTTTTGGTTCATTCCAAAGATTGTAATCTTACAATCCTTATGTGGTAGTTCGGCTAATACGCGCATGAGTCTTGAATTAAATCATAAAAAAAGTTCCGACAATGTCGGAACCTTACAAATATAGATATAAATAAATTAGGTTATACCACGCCTTGAGCCTTCATCGCTTCAGCAACTTTGATAAAGCCACCGATATTTGCGCCTTTTAAGTAATTAACGTAGCCATTTGGTTCCTTACCATAG
>JBEBRI010000059.1:0-20047 GCA_040394915.1 Sphingobacterium sp. | reverse complement strand
ATTTCGTCTAATGTTAACATGAAAATGGTTTAATACCATCAGTAATCACTGAAATTGACCATAAAAATAATAAAATTATGGTTGAGAAGCTAACGTATTTTCAAGCTCTTTGTACCATTCTTCTCCATACTCGCGAATCAGTGGGTCCTTTAAGAATTTGTACACTGGAATTTTCAATTCCTGGCCGAAAGTACAGGCATCTTTACAGATATACCAGCGGTCATAGTGCAACACATCGAACTCTGGATAATGTGTAGCACGAATAGGGTATAAGTGGCAAGAGATGGGCTTTTTCCAACTTACTTCCCCTAATTCATAGGCTTTCTCAATAGCACATTTGGTGATGCCATTTTCCCAAGTTACATAAGCGCACTCTTTATTCCTATCAACGCAGGTGGTCGTTAAATCGCCATCCGCATCAATTACATGCGTGCCTTGTGCTTCGATTGCTTGAATTCCTTTCTCTGTTAAGTAAGGTTTTACGATAGGGTAGATATCTGCCAATATCTTGGTCTCAGCTTCCGTCAATGGAGCACCAGCATCGCCTTCAATACAACATACTCCCTTACATTTGCTTAGGTTGCAAACAAAATCATTGTTCACGATGTCTTCGTGAACAAGTACATGACCTACTTCTATCATTATTTATTTTGAATAACTTACTCGTTTTCCTAGTGGATATTTTAATCCATCAGCGCTCACCAATTCCATCGTAACCGACCCAATTAAAATATCAACTTGCGCCTTCACTGGAATGCGGTTACCGTCGTTGGTGACCCAAAGATACAAACGACTGTTCTTTTTAAAAATTCTTCCAGGACTTATTTCTGGACTAAGCTTGATACATTCAAGTTCCCCCAGTACAGATTTTACCTTCTCCACACCAACATATTCCACCCCTAATTGAGCTACTTCATCATTTAAGAAGTAGGTTATCTTAAACTTATCGCCTTTGCTTAAACCGGAGAAATCCAAATTCCGAGAGAAATAATACGCAGAAACCAGATCAAATGTTTGCATCGTAGGGCTGCTAAATGTTCCTTTCTTTCCACTGACTTTACGGGTTTTATGATCGAAGGTCGCATATTCCACTCGGCGGTAGTTGTTCTCACGGATATTTTCGGTATAAAGAATAGGGAGGAAATTTTCTTTATTAATATAGGAATCGTATTGATTCTTTACGGTATAGAACGCGGAGAATGCCCCTGACGTTTGTCCAAATGCATGCAGGTGAATAGGATCTTCCAAACCAAAACTGTGTTTAGATTTTTGAACAGATAGCGTCCCAGTCGCAGCAGACATGATACCGTACTTCAACTTATATTTTAATACCTCACCTGGCTGAAAGGTTGGACTCGATAAATGTGGCAATGTTTGCGCACGGGCGACTGTTCCTAAACTTATCATCAGGGCTAGCAGCGTAAAAATTCTTTTCATACAATTATGACGAGGTAAAATAGCAATAGTTTAAGATTTTCGCTTGAACACCGGTACGGTAGAGCAGGGCTCCCCATACATAATGCTTTTCGCACGCTGACTCAACGCTGCGGTAAACATAACAAATGCGCTTTCAGGAATAGCGATATCACCACAGCCTTTGACAACAACACGCTGATCTTGATATTGATCAAAATCGATATGCTGTAGAGCCTTTTCGAAAAGACCTGCTCGAACCACATCTTCGTCCCCAAAGCGAATCGAAGCCGCGTAATCAATCAACTTCGTGGTCAATAGCATATAAGCCCAAGTCGGTACAATCGCATCGGTAGAGCAAATAATGCCTACATGTTGCCCACTGTATTGTGACCAATCATGTGCCTTGATAAATTCTCTAAAATCCTTCTCCTTCAAAATCAAACCGTGGAAAAGGTTATCCTTAATGTCATAGATCACAATAGGTTCTTTTGGCGCATAATTCGCCAAATCAACGGTGATCAACCCACTTTGCGCTACCTTATTGACTATGTTTTCTTGAATATCCATTTCTTAAAAATAAAAAAAGCTGGATAACATAATGCTATCCAGCTGTAAATTTAACTATTATATGTTAATAGAATTTAATACGATTGTCAACAATCTTACCGTTGTCTTGTAATGCTTTAAAAATAACACTCCAAGAACGTTGCGCTTTCGCTGCTGTAATTTGCTTTTGCTGTGCTGCCAATTCTTCTGCCGCGATAGCCTTAGGATTTACAAAACCGTTCACTTGTACGGCATAAACACCTTGCTTACCTTCTATCGCCTTAGACGGCTTATTCGGTTGCAAGCCAAAAACGGTACCAACGACAGCGTTTTCAACAGCAACGCCAGGGATAACTGGATTTGCCAAAACAATGTTTTCAACCGACAACGCGTTTTTGCCTAACTTTTGAGCGACTTGATCAATAGAATTAGCGCCATTTAAAGCGTTGTTCATTTTCTCTTTCAGCATTCTAGCCTTAACCAAATTTTTAACCACAGGCTCAATTAAAGCCTTTACCGATTCTAACGTTTGTTGACCCTTTGGTTGAACGCCAGTCAAGCGTGCGACAATAAAGTTTGATTCTGTTTCATAGATCTTATCCGAAACATCGCCAACTTTCGCTTCATAAGCCCAACGTACAAGTTCACGTGGAACTTCTACGGCACCTAACATGTTATCCATCGCAACAGTACGATCATTCGTCTGAACCGCTACATTTTGTTGTTTGGCAATATCTGAGAAATTATCCTTGTTTACTGCAGTGAAGAAGGTATTCGCTTTCGCATACGCTGCGTCTGTTGTTTCTTTACCGGCAACAATTGCTTTGTCAACGATCGCTAACTTTGCAATTTTAGAGTTTCCAGTTTGTTTCTCAATTTTCAAGACGTGAACACCGTAACTAGAGTTTACGACTGTAACATCACCTGCTTTTCCACTAAATGCTGCTTCTTCAAACTCCGGAATCATACGGCCACGTGTAAATGTGCCTAATTCCCCTCCGTTATTCTTGCTTCCTGGATCAACGCTGAATTCAATTGCTAATGCAGCCATGTTTCCACCAGCTAAAATTAAGTTTTTGATCGAATCAGCCTTCTTTAATGCCTTATCAACACCACCCTCAGTTGCTGGATTCAATAGAATATGGGAAGCAGTAACCGAATCTGGGCTAAATTTAGTCTCAATTACCTTAGCTATTTCGTAAACATTCTGTGTTAAGAATGGACCAACCGTTGTACCTGCAGCGGCGTTGAATACGGTAGAATCCAAAGCCGGGCTTAATTGACCCTTACTGTAATATTTTACCGGGTATTTATTGTCAGAATTCAACGAAACAAATGAAGAATCATTTGTTGCTGTTTGAAGTTCGGCTTTTACTTTTTGAATATTTGCTAAAACAGTCGCTGTATCGGCAGCATTTGGACTTGCATTGAATAATACGTACTCAATTCCTCTCGTCTCTTCTGCATTTTTAAACGCATTTTTGTTCTTGTCAAAGTATTCTTTATAGTCAGCGTCTGTTAGTTTTACTTCCGCGTCATTTACCGAAGCGTAATCTAACATGACGTATTTAAAGTTCGCTAATTTGTTGCGTGAGTTATAATCATATTCAGCTTCTAAAGAAGTCGTGTAGATACAACTGTTTACTAAGTTTGAATATTTTTCGTTCAAACGCTCGTTTTTAACGGATTCCAATAATTGATTCCATTGTTGACTCACTTCCGGATTTGTTTTTGCTTGCTCGATTACCGCGTTAATATAAGCGGCATCAACTTTCCCAGTCTGCGGATTTGCAAATTGTTGTAAAATTTGTTGGGATGGGTTATTACCGTAGATTAAGCTATTTAATTCTGCTTTACCAACTTCAATTCCAATTTTTTCAATCTCCTGTTTCAACAACTCTTGTGACACAAATTGATTCCAAACTTGTTGCACCGCAAATCCTCGCATTTGAGGAGTCGCATTCCCGCCCATTTGTTGTTGATACATTGCGCTGGCCTGATCAACTTGTTGGTTGAACAATTGGTAATCAATACCTTCACCGTTCACACTGCCGACTTCCGATTGACTACTACGCCAAAATGGAGTACCCATGTTGATGATGTCCCCAAGTAAAAACGCAACGATTGCTAAACCGATCACGAAAATGACTAAGCCCGCACGGTTTCGCAAATAGCTCATTAATCCCATAACTCTATTCTAAATTTTATTAAATGCTTAATTTTAGTTGTTTAATTGTGTTTTTCTAAAACAAGGCGCAAGATACAATTTTTATGAAAAAAATTGTAAAAATTTATCAAACGCTAGGTTCTATTTTTTTTATATTCAAATGCTTCAAAACCTGTTAGTTCCCAAAGCCCGGAAGCTGCTGGTTGGAGTTCAAGTAATAAAGTCCAGTGGAACCTTGAAATTCAACGTTGTTGAAATTTGCATCTGACGTAAAGGAGGTGCCTTGCATATGGCCGCGACCGTCCGTAAACTCTATGCTGATTGGTTGAGTATTATAATATTTTGAATTCTTTTCGTCGTAAAATAGCTCTTCCGTTTTAACGATCGAGCCATTCTCCATCGTTAACACTACATTATTGCGAAACTCAATAATTCCAGTCTTTGCATGTTGCTTTGCGTACTTGGAAGTAATCCGTTGGTTTTCTTTCGCTTGCTCGTCGAAAAAGATGATCTTCACGCCTTTCTTAAACTCGTAATCCCCTTGCTCGCGATTGGTACTATCATGATAGACGCGCATTTCTGGAGCCGTTAGTTCAGCTTTCACACGTGCGGAATCGCTATAAATCACCGTAACATCCTTCGAAATATCAACAGCCTCCTCTTTTTTCATGTTCGCAATACGATCAATATCTTTCAGATCGTTTTCACACGCAAATGACAAGATTGCCCCTAGCAATACAATTGTTAGGGGCAAAACACGAAATTTCTTTATGTTAATGCAAATACGCTGCATAGTTCTTAATCATAACTTCTTCTGAGGAACCAAGCATCATTGATGGTGAATCCTAAGTTGATATTTATATATCGCTCGCGGATTAAATTGCTTTTCAATGTTCCTTGTTGTCCAAACTCAGCAGAGATATTGACACTTGAGAACGTACGTCCAAAGTTTGTCTCCGACAAAGGCAAGCCTAGTCCAACGGTAACTGCCATATCCGTTAAGCGATTGTTATCCACCGAGATGTGGCTCTTGTTGTAACGAAAACCTAAACGATAGTCGATTACATTCCAATATTTTAACGAGGTCGCATCGGGTTTAAACTGACCACCAACAGCAACGCCAATGTTTTTTCCTAATTTCTGCTCATTCTCACGTGTTTGGAAAGCTGACCAATCGGCATACTTAAAGTCGGCACCAACCATCCAATTTACGCCTTTGGAAATCGTGAAACCCACATTATGTTTTAATGGAAGGTTTACTTTACGGTCAGAAACTAAATTGATCGCCGACGTATCGATCGCCACTTGATCCCCGTAATCTGATGATTGATCCGTTTCGGTCAAAGTCACCATAGAAGTCGTTTTATGGTTAATCTGGTTGTTCAATGAACCCGAATAGCCAATTGTAAAGTTCATCTTATTGCCTAAGGCTTTGAAGTATTGTACGCCATAATCAACTGAGGCGCCGCGGATACGTCGAGTGGCTGTTTGTACAGTGTTATAGTATCCGGCGTTGTACGGGAATTCAATCATTGCTTTATCGTACAAGTTCCCGAATAAAAATCCGACGTTGGCACCAATACTTAAACCTTTGATTGGGGAAACTCCGTAACCAAAATAGGCTTTATTGACTCCACCTTCGCCAACCAAACTCGATTTATAATTAATATTTTCGAATTGGCGTATCGTAGAAGAGTTATAACCGACATCAGAGAAAGGCATGAGACCAAAAGAGAGCCCCCCTACCTTCGCCAATGGAATACCGATTGTAATGTGGCTGAATGCAAAATCGGCGGTATTATCCTTGGCGCCATTTTTCTCTAGCTGCGTAATATTTCCATAAAGGCCCGCGTCTAAGATGGTACGCGTAAATGCAGAATAACTAGCAGGATTCGCGATGTTTAAACTCGGCAGTCCGCCTACGTAGCGAACCCCGGTCGACAAACCACCCATTGCACGTGTTTGAGGTAATAAATCTTCACGCATTTGACCTAATCCAAATTGAGAATAGGGAGAATGGGAAGTGGAGGATTGTGCAGAACTTTGCAAACTACAAAACATCAATGTGCTTGCGCCCAGCAGGCTAAGTAGTCGCGAATATGATAAAAATGGTATAGACTGTTTCAACATATTTATTTGATTCATCGTTTTGAAGAACACATTTCCGATCTGGTAAATGGACCAAAACGATGAGGTTAATTCTTCTGTAATGGTTGTATTCTCTTGAATTTTCGCTACAAAACTATCTATTTTTTAAATAGCACGTCAATTTTGTTTGTTAAAAAAGGTTAAACAATTATAATACAGCGCTTTAGAAAAACTGAAAGTAGAGAATCGTGAGTAAGATTACTAAATACAGTGATTCATAAAACCATTTCGTCTTCGCATGCGTGAAAAAATAGGCGAGATAAATCGACACCGGCGGTACGCATAATAAAAAATGATTGACGGAGCGTTCCTGATTTAGATAAAATGACCCAAATATCAAGAGAATCATAAAAAACAGTAACTGAAAGCTTTTTCGGACCTGCACCACACTCTTGAAGAAATTATCTTTTAGGATAAATAAGAATCCCACCAGGGTGATCACGATCGGAATCAATACGAAATAATCATACACGTCCATGTTCAAGCGGGTGGGGAACGGATAGGTAAAAGGGATGAATATTTGGAAGAATTCATCCATTCGCTCTAACCAGTAGTAACCGACCGCGAGTAAAAAGTAAACCAGCATAACGCCCATTAGGGGGGTGATCCACTCACGCCATGAAAATGGACGAAATATGATCAAGCTGATCCATATTAAAGCTAGCATGACAATGAATGGAAAGTAGATAATACTTCCTAATGCAACGAGCAATCCCAGATCGAACATAATCCCCTTGACATCCCCTTGTTTATAGATGTTGAATAGCTTATACAACATCCAAATGGTGATGAAATTACAGATCAGTGTGGGCGAAAGTACGAGAAATGGAATAAACAAACTTACTAAGGTCATAAACATGAGTGCCGTTAGGAAATTTGGTTTACCTAGAAGATTGAAATGATTAACTACTCGATTTAGATTAAAAGCTTGCAGAATGGTGAGTGCCAATGTAATCAGCACGTTAATTTTTGGAGATAAGTTTTGTCCAACCTCAACACCGATTAAATTCGCAATAGCGGGCTCGAATAAGACTGGCGTTAAGCGATCGGGCAAATGCAGATAGACTCCCAAACATAGAATTGTGCCGACGAGCGACACAATAAAAACATTAAGCCCTGAAAGCGTCCTATGTTGGTTAATAAGCATTAATAAGGCCTATTTATCGTTTTCTAATTTCTTAACCTTACGATCCAAGATAAATAAATAGACCGCTACCGCGCTGAAAATCACTAACAAGACAGCAATGACAACATATATTTTCCCTTCTGAACGTAATGTGTCAGCCATTTCCACCCCATTTTGAGCAAAAATATTCGGGATAACTGCTAATAAAGCAATGAGCATTAAGGCAATTTTTTTCATAATCTAAAACGAATTCTTTTTATCTTCAATTAAGCGCACGCGATAACGTAAAGTCGTAATCCAAACGCCGATTAAAATCCAACCAATTACGGCCGTGTAAAACACAGGACGCATATAATTGTCCATATCTAAGTCTCCAAAAGTCGAGTTACCGCCACTGCCTGGATGCAAAGAGTCTGTCAATTTTGGAAGAATATAGATCAACACAAACATGATAGGGAAGGCAAAAACATTGTAAATTGCTGATATCTTCGCGCGTTTTTGTTCTTCTTCGAGGGCATTTCTCAAAACTAAATAAGCAAGATACATCAAGGTCGCAATCGCCGAACCATTTAATTTCGGATCATTTGGCCAGGGTGCCCCCCAAGTGATATTTGCCCATAGCATACCCGTTAGCAAGCCGCAGGTACAAAATAAAATTCCTGTGTTGACCGCTTCCACCGCCAAAAAATCATATTCGCGCTTGCCGGAGTTTAAATACTTAATACTGTATATCACCGAAATCAGATAAAGTGAAACCATCGTAAACCACATCGGCACATGGAAATACACATTTCGGATGGTTTCATGAAGAATCGGGAGAACAGGGACTGGTCCTAATAAGCCGGCAACAATAGAGGCTGCTACCATAAAAACAGCAAGGACTTTCCACCAATTTTTTCTCATAGCTGTATAAAAATCAATCTCGCCAAAGGTAAGGAAATAACAGCAAAGAAACGGCAATCGTAACGAGATTAATTGACAGTAAGACGCCTATATCTTTCCAGCTGCCTTCGAAGGTTCCGCCGACCACACCCTGCTGCGACAGGTTAATTAAAACAATTAAAAGCGGAATGATCACTGGAAAACTCAAAATCGCCATGATGGTACTGTTGTTGCCCGCTTTCGCACTAATGCCCGCAACCATCGTAAATACGGTCGCAAAACTGATGCTCCCCAAAAGAATACTGAGCATATAGATTCCCCAATGACCCACTGCATTGGAGAAAATAAGGTTATAAACGATAAAGGCAATACTCGATAGCAAAACCATAACGCATGTATTGTAAACTATTTTCGCGAGGATAATCGCTTTTGGGCTAACAATACTATAATAATAAAGCTGTCGTGATCCAGTCTCTTGCAGAAAGCTTCGGCTCATCGCGTTGATCGCCGCGAAGAGTAGGATGATCCAGAACAGGGTGTTCCAAATTGGAGAATCCACGGATTTGAATGATTGATAACAAACAAAAACCGTGGATACTACATAAAGTAAGATGCTATTGATGGCATATTTTGATCGCCATTCAAGTAAAACATCTTTATATATTAAAGTCTTGACTTGCGTATACAGATTCATGGTATACAAAGATACAAATCAATCTGTTGAGGCAAGACTATACGCCTACTTTATTAAACGTTTTTAATTTCTGATTTTGCGCGATCCGCCAAATTCTCCGCTTGATCGGCCACACCGTGAGCAGCGTCTGATGCTTTACTTGCCCATTCGTTTGCTTTTGAACTGGCTTTATCTAAAACACTCTTTCCGGCGTCTTTCGCACGATCTTTCAAATTTTCTAAGTCCTCTTTTGCACTTTTCGCAAATTTCTGCGCACGCTTGGCTTCTTTTTTTGACAAATCTTTGATCGATTTAGTTAAGCTCTTAATACCGTCGTTTGCACGATCTAATTGTTTTTTGCCGTCTTCTGTACCTAATAAATAGTAGGCAGCGGTGCCAACTGCTAATCCTAATAGGGCAAATGCCACTAATCCGTTTCTATTTTTTTCCATGATTATATCAATTAATATCCTATTTAATAAATGTATCGTTTATAATCATAACAAGCAAAAAGCCAAAATGTTTAAGCTTTTCAGAAATTAACAAAAATTAACTTTCGATCGTTTGTAATGACTGTAGGTTATATAAATGATGGTAGAGACCAGATCCTTTACTCATTAATTCTTGGTGCGTGCCGATGTCAGAAATATAACCGTTTTCGACTACAATAATCTTATGTGCGTCTCGAATGGTCGACAACCTATGCGCGATAATGACGGATGTACGATTCTTCATGAGTTCTTCCAACGCGAGTTGCACTAGACGCTCCGACTCAGAATCTAGCGAAGAGGTGGCCTCATCTAAGATTAAGATTGAAGGATCTTTCAATAAAGCACGAGCAATCGCAATGCGTTGTCGTTGCCCACCAGAAAGCTTGACGCCTCGTTCCCCAACAATGGTATCGTATCCCTCTGGGAAATCCATAATAAACTGATGCGCGTTGGCACGCTTTGCAGCAGAAACAATCTCATCACCGTCAGCGTGCAAGTTTCCATAACTGATGTTTTCACGGATGGTACCGCCAAACAATAGTACGTCTTGCGGAACACTCGCAACCTGATTTCTAACATCTGTTAGTGCCAAATGATTCGAAGGGATTCCATCGTAGTAAATTGTTCCCCCTTTAGGTTGGTAAAACTGTAAGATAAGGGAGGCAATCGTTGATTTTCCGGTGCCGCTTGGCCCTACAATCGCAAGCTTTTTGCCCGATTGAACATGGAAAGAGATATCTTTTAATATTTCTATATCCGGACGTGTAGGGTAGGCGAAACTGACATGGTCAAAACGAATATCGCCCGTAATGCGCTGCTTTATTTCTTTGTCACTTTCGGCTACGCGAATGTCTTCTTGTTCTTCGTTTAATATTTCAAGCACGCGCTCACTCGCACCTAGCGAACGTTGAATACTGGCGTATAATTCAGGGAAAGAGCCCATGGATCCAGCAACAAACATGGAATATAAGATATAAGTGGTTAAATCACCGACCGAAATTTCATGTGAAGAAACCAGGGAGGCACCATACCAAATGACGAGAATTACCGCTCCGAATATGCAAAAAATGATAAATGAGGCAAACATCCCTCGAAAGGTCGCCCCTCGTACGGCCAATTGAACCGCCTTATTTAATTTTTGCCCGTAGCGTTTGGATTCAAAATACTCATTGACGAAAGCTTTGACGTTTGAAATCCCAAGGAGCGTTTCTTGTACGATGGCGTTCGAGTCTGCAAGTTCATCTTGGGATTCCTTGGATAGTTTGCGGATAAAACGTCCAAAGATTAAAGCCGCCACAATAATGACCGGCAATATACTCAAATTCATTAAAGCTAATTTCGGAGAAACTAGAACGAGCAAGACCACACCAAAACCTAGGCTTATGGTTTGACGAAGGATTTCCGCCAAAGTCGTTGTCATCGTGTCCTGTATTTGTGAAAGGTCCGAAGAAAGTCGGCTATTCAGTTCACCGACCCGACGATTCGCAAAAAAATCGATGGGGAGGGTTATTAATTTATGGTAAGTGTCTTTTCTAATATTAGCTAATGCTTTTTCTGCGATTTCGACGAATAGGCGAATTCGGAAGAACGACATGATTGATTGGAAAGCAAGGATACACATCGCTATCGAGCCGATCTGCATAACATTAGCCGGAAGCCATGGGTATGTTTGACGGCCCTGAGCCGCATCAATCATCGCACCCAACAGCGCGGGGAACGTGAGCATAGTAAGACTGGAGAAAATTAAGAACATCATTCCTATCAAAAATTTCCATTTGAAAGGTTTGATGTATGAAAATATCTTAATCGCTTTTTTGAGAATTTCCTTACTTAGCTTGGGTTTGGGTAATTCCTCTGAACGCGAGTCTCCACTATTCAATCTCGGTCTGGCCATGAAGTTTTAATAATTACAATAGAGGCAAAAGTAATTATATAAATAGGTCTTCTTATCACTATTCCGTCAATTTTTGTGCATTTTTCTTTTTGTATTGGGAAAATAGCAAGATACTCAGCACAATGACCGCTAGAATGGCTAAATAGAGTAGTGCATTATTATTTGTCTCACTTTTCTGTTCCGCATTGATTTCCTCACGTAGCTTTTCATTCTCATCTTGCAGTTTAGTAATCGTTTTCATGTAAGCGGAGACCTGATTGTCATATTCGGAGGCTAATTGTTGGTAACGTTCGCTTTGCGCATCCTTTAAATCCAACAATTTCCTAGTCTCGATAAAGATATTATTGTCATTAAGCACTAAGGCTCGTAAAATATCAATGGACTTTTGCATATCTCCCTTTGTTTTGAATAAACCAAAGACGCCTGTCTTTTTCTCGAGCGATGCTGCATATTCTCCAAATTTGGCAGATCTTTCATCTAAAAGTTTATTAACGCGTTGTCGTTGTGATTCGTAGGATAGCGAATCTGATTTTTGGAGAACACTATCTTGGGACGCCGATGCAATCGAGATGGTTAATAATAAACAAATTAGGCTGCTGAGCATATGTTGTATTTTCATGAAACTAAGTTTAATGTGTTTAAACGCCCATTCTGGGCTTTTGGTATAAAGTAAGCCATTTTCACGGCGATATCAAAAAAGATCCCTCAGTTTTTACTTATAAATTAATTTGTTCGAGACTGCTTCGTCTCTGCGACGAATATTGACGTCTTTTTTCGAATATGATCGGGTTGAGTCGTGCTTGATTGGAGTTGAGGTGTAAAGAAAATAAATTAGAAAAGTATTGCAGAGTGTTGGAATATTTATTTTCTTTACAGTTAAGTGTTTATTGGTTGTAGCGAACAGCTTTCGTTGTTCGTTTTTAGAGCTAATTAGGCCAATTATCACTTGATATATGTGCCGTCTAATCAGTTTTATATTTAGCTAGGTTAATTATATGTTTAAAAAAGTAAATATTTTTCCTTTCCTTCTTTCTTTAGTTGTAATTTCATTATTCGCATGTGAGAAAAAAGAGGGATATGCAGAGCCCCCAGTTTTTGACAAATCAAAATTTGTTTTTGACGCAGATGCGAAAGATACCGTTCTAAACACAAAAAATAATGTGCATTGGTGGTTTTCCGACATTAGCATCAATAAAAAAGTAGTTTTTATTACGGAACTCAAGTATGCTAGTAAGAATGTCCCGGCGGGAGCTGACAATGATTGGGCTCATATTTATAAATTCGAAAACGATTGGTTTATTATCGAGAAGCTCGATAATCGGAAAATCAAGGTTTCATTAAAAGCGAATCCGGATGCTGCTGCTAGGGAAATGAGTTTCGGAGCTACGGTAGGTAACGCAGGTGCGGGAATTACGATTTTGCAAGCGGGGAAAAAGTAAGTTTCCGGCAATTTGTGAATTGGAGGACTGTTTCTATCGCTTGTCAATAAACTCGATTAAGATAGTCTCATCCTGATGAAGGCCTAATAGCTGTGCTGCATGCCCCTTATTGATGGCGATCTCTAAGAAGTTGGATATACCAAAAAGACAGAGTTTTTCCCCTTCGGAAACTTCATTATAATGCCAACTCATCTTGGAGATCGTTTCATTACGTTTGAAGCGCAGAATAAACTCACGTCCTTCCTGAACCTTATTGAATAGTTCTTTGCTAATATTACTGATGACATTACCAAAAGAGTCAATATAACTTACATGTCCTTTGATACTGTTTTGATTGTAAACCGGTTGGAAGGTAACTTTTTGCATCGCGTTGTTAATTGGCATGCCAATTCCCGATAAGCGTCCGCCGTTTGCAATATGACACGCTGCCTTAGTCATGATGTCTGCAAGGGGGAAGTGTAAGTAACGAAGGTCTTGCATAATGTTAATTTCTACCATTTCATCAGCATGATCCTCTCCTAAAATAATACTTAATATTCCATTGTCTGCTCCAACAAAGTATTGCCCTTTATACGCCATCGCTAGGTAACGAGCTCCTTCTTGAAATACGGTGTCAACACCGATTAAGTGAACTGTTCTTTTTGGGAAATAAGGATATGCATTGTTTATAACAAAGGCGGCATGCTGGATACTGAAGGATGGTATATCGTGAGAAATATCAACAATCCGCACATCGGGCAATTGCGATATGATGCTCCCTTTGAGCGCAGCTTGATAAAAATCGCGATGTCCTAAATCTGTGGTTAACGTGATGACTCCCATTTGTTTTTTCAGACCTTCTGAAGAGAAATGTACTAAGTTTTATTTTATTTGTAAAGTACAAAAGTAGGAAAAGTAAACTGATTGCTAAATCCTAATTGAATTAAAGACTGCAAATGCTTTTAATTCTGCACAATTAGTTTGTATTTTTGAGTCATTATCGAATAGTTTGCTTAACAAAATTGAATAATTGGTATCTTTAAGGAAGATATCAAAATTGGTAGAAATATTTATTCTAGAACATTAATAGCGATAAAATTTGAGCGAATTAGAAATTAACTTAGATGGCGTTAATTTAGCGACGCTATGGGGAGCACAAAATGAGAATTTTGAGTTCATCAAGAAAACATTTCCAAAGTTGCGTCTTGTTGCACGCGGAGATAGCTTAAAAGTACTAGGCGAAGAAGGAGAAAGGAATAAATTTCAAACCATATTCGAATCTATCCATGCACATGTTAATCAATTTCAATCACTTTCCTTATTAGAGTTGGAAGGGCTTTTAAGCAATGTTGTGGTGCCAAGTTCATCACCGATTGCGAATAAAGAAGAGGTTGAAGGGAAGCCTGCGGCATTTAAAGGAGAGCCTATCGTCTACGGTCCAAATGGGATTGTTGTTCGTGCGCGCACGCCCAACCAACGCAGAATGGTGGATAGCATTTTTAAGAACGATGTACTTTTTGCCATTGGTCCTGCGGGTACTGGAAAAACCTATACGGCGGTTGCTTTAGCCGTTAGAGCTTTACGTAATAAGGAGATAAAGCGAATTATTTTAACTCGGCCAGCCGTTGAAGCCGGGGAGAACTTAGGATTTTTACCGGGGGATTTAAAGGAGAAAGTGGATCCCTATTTACGCCCCTTATACGATGCGCTGGACGATATGATACCAGCGGAGAAACTGAAGGGCTATTTAGAAAATAGGACGATTGAGATCGCGCCGTTAGCCTTTATGCGTGGGCGAACCTTAGATAATTGTTTTGTGATTTTGGATGAAGCCCAAAATGCGACGGAAATGCAGTTGAAGATGTTTTTGACGCGAATGGGACCGACGGCAAAATTCATCGTGACCGGGGATATGACCCAAGTGGATCTTCCGAAGAAAAATCAATCAGGTTTGGTGAACGCCGTGAAGATTTTAGACAATATCGAAGGGATCGATATTATTTACCTTAGCGGTTCTGATGTGGTCAGACACAAATTGGTAAAACGAATTTTGGAAGCGTACGGAGATATTTAATAGTGAAGATTAGCGCGTGAGGAACGCATTTGATATGAATACAATAAAAGAAACAAATTTCAACTTTGACAAGCAAACAGCCTTCTATAGAGGGAAAGTGAGAGATGTATACAGTATTGCTGAAGATTATTTAGTGATGGTTGCATCGGATAGGATTTCAGCCTTTGATGTGGTTCTGCCAAGAGCGATTCCTTACAAAGGACAGGTGCTGAACCAGATTGCTTCGAAGTTTTTACAAGCAACTTCAGATATTTTGCCAAATTGGGTCGTTTCAGTACCTGATGAGAATGTAACCATCGGCAAGCGCTGCGAGCCTTTCAAAGTAGAGATGGTTATCCGTGGCTATGTTTCAGGACATTTATGGAGAACTTACCGCGACGGTGGACGCGAACTTTGTGGTGTAACATTGCCTGAAGGGTTACGTGAGAATGATAAATTGCCTGAGCCAATTATTACGCCGACTACAAAAGCTGCAGTTGGACATGATATGGATATTTCTAGAGAAGAAATTATTGCACAAGGCATTGTTTCGGAAGAGGATTATACGCAATTGGAGAAATATGCGCGAGCATTATTCCAACGTGGGACAGAGATTGCGAAAGAGCGTGGATTAATACTAGTGGATACGAAGTATGAATTTGGCAAGCACAATGGCGAGATCTTTTTGATTGATGAAATCCATACGCCAGATTCTTCGCGTTACTTTTATGCGGAGGGTTATGAAGACCGTCAGGCGGCAGGAGAGCCACAAAAGCAGTTGTCTAAGGAATTTGTACGCCAATGGTTAATTGAGAATGGTTTCCAAGGTAAAGACGGTCAAAATGTTCCAGAAATGACAGATGAAATTGTTAATTCCATTTCAGAACGCTATATTGAGCTTTTCGAGCACATCACAGGCGAGAAATTTGTGTATCCGGGACAAGGAGATGTTTTGGATCGCGTACAACGCAATGTGGAGGCGGCTCTCAAGACCTTAACTTACTAACAACAACATTATGAAATTTACGGTAGATAAACATGAGCGATATGTGGTGATTGAACCTCTCCAGGAGAAATTGGGTGGGGATGCTGCCGCAAGTTTAAAAGGCGAGTTTATGCTTCGCAATACGGGCGGGCAACGCAATATTGTTTTAGATATGAATCAGGTTCAAAGTACAGATGAGGCAGGAATTCGCACAGGCTTATTAGCTCGTCGATTATGCAAGTCCTCTGGGGGCCTTTTTATCTTGACGAATTTAAATGATGGCGTTAAGGATTTTATCAAATCCTTGGGGTTGGATAAATACTTTATTATTACCACGAATGTCGAAAAGGCGAAGGATCTCATTTTTGGGAATGAGATTCGCTTAGACTTGAAGCAGGAGCAAAACTAAGATGATCCGTTTTGAGGTTTTAATACTAGGCAATAGTTCTGCGACCCCGATTTACGAGCGTCATCCGACTTCGCAGGTCATCAATTATAACGAGCAATTGTTTTTGATTGATTGCGGAGAAGGTACGCAAATGCAGCTAAGCCGCTATGGTATTAAGAGCAATCGCATCAATCATATATTTATCAGCCATCTACACGGTGACCATTACTTGGGCTTGGTGGGTTTGCTATCTTCCATGCACCTTGTAGGGCGTAAATCCCCTCTACATATTTATGGGCCTGCGCCTTTAGAGGAAATTCTGAACTTGCATTTCAAGTATTCAGAAACGCTCATCCGTTACGATCTTATATTTCATCCTACTAATCCGGAAAAAGAAGAGGTAATCTATGAATCGAGAATGTTATCGGTTACCTCTTTTCCATTAATACATCGTATCCCGTGTACCGGTTTTCGATTTAATGAAGGAAAACGAAACGCTATCTTGCGCGCAGATTTGGTAGAAGACTTGGGTATCCCTACACCTTATTACTCTGCTTTAAAGCGAGGAATGGATTACGTGGACCTAGATGGGAAAGTATATCCGGCTTCGGAGCTTACATTTCCTGCTCCTGCCTCGCGCAGCTATGCATTCTGTTCCGACACGGTGCGACATGCAATCTACCTGAATTCAATTCAAAATGTCGATTTGCTATATCATGAGTCTACATTTTTGCATGAGATGGTGGATCGTGCGAAAGAAACTTTCCACACGACGAGTTTGGAGGCGGCGGAAATAGCAAAGGAAGTACATGCGAAGAAATTGCTTCTGGGACATTACTCGGCACGCTACAAGACCTTGACGCCGTTGTTGGAAGAAGCACAGGCTATTTTCCCGGCAACGGAGCTTTCAATGGAAGGTAAATGGTTTTTAGTCTAGTGATTTAATTAATTTTTCCTCATATTTACAGCTCTAATTTTTTATAAACATTAACATGTCGTTCAACTTAAACGCACTGCTTAGGGACAATATCAGAAAATTGGTACCCTATTCATCTGCTAGAGATGAGTTTAAAGGTGAAGCCTCGGTTTGGCTTGATGCAAATGAAAACCCTTTTGGATCCCCACTGCCTCATGATTATAACCGATATCCTGACCCCTTACAACATCAACTCAAACATAAACTTTCTAAAATTAAAGGAGTTCCTGCCGAACATATGTTTTTGGGTAATGGATCGGATGAAGCGATCGATCTTCTTTATCGTGCTTTCTGTACGCCGCAAGTCGACAATGTTATTTTGGTTCCACCGACCTACGGAATGTATGAGGTCTCTGCCAATATTAACGATATAGAAGTTAGGAAAGTAAATTTGACAACAGACTATCAATTGAATTTAGATGGTATTGCGGCGGCTATCGACCAACATACCAAGCTTATATTCATCTGTTCACCGAATAATCCGACGGGCAACAGCATCAATGCACGAGATATAGAGACCATTTTGGTCAATTTTAAGGGCATTGTGGTAATCGATGAAGCTTATATCAATTATTCGAAGCAAAAGTCTTTCACACAAGCCTTGGCGGAGTTTCCCAATCTAGTTATCCTTCAAACCTTATCCAAAGCTTGGGGTTTAGCTGCATTACGCTTGGGATTAGCATTCGCTAGCAAAGAAATTATCGAGGTATTCAATAAGATAAAACCGCCATATAATATCAATCAAGCGACGCAGGATCTTGTCCTTGAAGCATTAGATGGGGTGGAAATCATCAACGAGTGGATTAAAGCGACTGTGGCTGAGCGCGAAGTATTAGTTTCAAAATTAGCGACTCTAGCGCAAGTAGAACATATTACGCCTTCGGACGCAAATTTTGTATTGGTGAAATTATCAGAGCCTCGTGCGCTATATGCTTACTTGGTTGAACAAGGTATCATCGTTCGCGACCGTTCAAAAGTAACTTTATGCGAAGGCTGCCTTCGTATTACTGTGGGAACTAAGCCAGAGAACGAACGTTTATTAGAAGCAATCCAAACCTTTTACAATTCATAATAATGGCGAATCAACTGAAACCGATTCTTTTTATTGACCGTGATGGCACTTTGATTCTGGAACCTGAAGACGAGCAAATCGATTCATTTCAGAAGCTGAAGTTTTATCCTGGCGCACTTCAATATTTACCACGCATCGCTAAGGAGCTTGATTTTGAACTCGTATTAGTTTCGAATCAAGATGGCCTTGGTACGGATGCTCATCCGGAGGCCAATTTTTGGCCCGTGCATCAATTTGTGATCGACACCTTTAAAGGTGAAGGCGTTGATTTTGTGAAAGAGCATATTGATAAGACTTTTCCACATGAGAATGCCCCCACTCGAAAACCAGGAATCGGGATGTTGACGGAGTATTTCGATGAATCGAAGTATGATTTAAGAAACTCTTTTGTGATCGGCGACCGGGTCAATGATGTGAAATTGGCACAAAATCTTGGCGCGAAAGCGATATGGCTTCGCAGTAACGATGAGCTGGGAAAATTAGAAAATCATAGTTTTGAGGAAGGTGCCGTAGCGATTGAAACGACGGATTGGAAGTCGATTTATGAATTTTTAAAGTTAGGTACACGCGTTGCTGAGCATCACCGTAAGACTAATGAAACCGATATTTATATCAAAGTAAATTTAGATGGTTCCGGGAAGTCGGATATCGATACAGGTTTGCCGTTTTTCGATCATATGCTTGATCAATTGGCGCGTCATGGCGCTTTAGACTTAACAATCAAGGCGAAGGGCGATTTACATATTGATGAGCATCATACAATTGAGGATACAGGTATTGCACTTGGAGAGATCTTTTTGAAGGTGTTGGGTGACAAGCGCGGCATTGAACGATACGCTTATACCTTACCGATGGATGATTGTTTAGCTCAAGTAGCCTTGGATTTTGGCGGCCGCAATTGGATTGTTTGGGATGCCGAATTTAAGCGGGAGAAAATAGGCGATATGCCAACAGAAATGTTTTTCCATTTCTTTAAATCCTTCTCTGATGCTTCCAAATCGAATCTGAATATTCAGGCTACCGGAGACAATGAGCATCATAAGATTGAGGCAATATTTAAAGCCTTAGCAAAAACCATAAAAAAGGCCGTTCGTCGGGATGCTGAGAATATGCAGCTTCCCAGTACAAAAGGCGTATTATAAGAATTTAAAGGCTAGGAGACTAGCGTAGAACATATGATTGGGATTGTAAATTATGAAGCGGGGAATATATTTTCTATTACAGCCGCTTTAAAGCGCCTAAACATTGACTATGGCATGATTGATACGGCTGATCAGTTTGATCAATACGATAAAATTATCATTCCTGGCGTAGGGCATGCTGGTGCAGCGATGGCAAAACTTGAGGCGAGAGGCTTGGTCGACGTTATTCGCAATTTAAAAAAGCCTGTTCTGGGAATTTGCGTTGGTATGCAACTACTGACTGATTTTTCCGAGGAAGGAAATTCAGATCTACTGGGTGTTATCCCTTTAAAAACGTTACATTTTCAAGAACGAATTGGAGAAAAAGTTCCTCATATGGGCTGGAACAGCATTGCTTTCGAAAATACTTGTCCGCTATTCCAAGACATACCGAATAATTCCTATTTTTATTTTGTGCACTCATATTTTATTGAATATGATGCGACCTATACTATAGCTCGATGTGATTATGGATTACCATTTTCTGCGGCGATTTCCAAAGATAATTTTTGGGCAGTGCAATTCCACCCTGAAAAATCCGGAGCTGCAGGCGAGCAACTTTTGCTTAACTTTGCTAAGTTTTAACCGAAATTAACGAATATGTATATTATACCTGCAATTGACGTATTGG
>JBEBRI010000058.1:0-20415 GCA_040394915.1 Sphingobacterium sp. | reverse complement strand
CCCTTGTAGCGCTTCCGAGTCTCATAGAAACTACGGATTAACATATCCTCGCCTTCTTGTGAATAGGATCTAGAAAATAAAAACTTATCGATCGGAAAGTATTTTAAAATGGTCTTTTTTAATGAGGGCATCCAATTGCAGGTTTAACTTTAGTAATAACCGTAATAAGTTACAAATAGTATCTGATAAGTAAGAAATCGTGCAATAAATTATTTATTTCGCTGCGTCTCAGCGATTTTTTGATAATAGGGTGAGGAAAGGGCCTTTCCCCTTAGCTGTTCAAAATTCACCTGGTAACGCTTATTTTTAGTGTCCATGCTCGATTGAAAATAAACAAAAAAACTACTCACGGGATTGTTCGAATAGGCTGAAGTTAACTGATCAAATTGTTTCAAGAATAGATCATCCGTATTGACATCCGACTTATAGATTTCAATCTGCTGATATTGGTTTTTACTCGTTGTATCTTTCTTTGCTAATGCCGTATAATACCTTTGACTCATCTCCGAAATGACAGCATCCTTTCGCTTCAAGAAATCAGAATAAACTTTCCAATACTGATCCGCAATTTTACAATTTTCACAGGCACCGTAATCGATATGAACCTCCCCAACTTCATTCATTTCGATTTCTTCAACCTGAAGTCCGTGATCGAATGATAACTTATATTCCGGCTGCTGTTCCGAATCGATATAAAACGTTTTGTTGACCATATACTGTGTCCCTAAACCATCCTGAAAGCTGCGATTTTTCAAATAGTGATGCGGAATATAGGTTCTAGGCCAGCGTAAGGTGACGATATACATATCCGCCGGAAGTCCCGATACCGCAACGTAATCAGCCACAGGAATTATGGTGTCAAGAATCTCTTGGCCAGTCATATAATGCGATAACTGTAGACCAACAGAATCCACATTTAAATGCTCGACAGCGATTCGAACCTCATTGTCGGATGAACGACAAGAATTGAAAAATACCCAGCAGAGAAATAGCAAGAAAATAGTACGCATGTAGCTAAAATCAGTAATTGGTTAAGAAAAATTACGCGTCTCGTTCAACGCAGCATGTTATCAGATGATAAAACCCACAACACAAACTTAAAAAAATATCGCAAAAACAAAAATTGCTGTTTGGAAAACTGCTTTCAACTCATTCGACGGCAGGAGTAGAACGATACGGTTCGACTTCAGTAGGTATTGTTCATTCCCCGAACGAGGTACGAGCCATGCCCGAATCATCAAACGCGATGCAGTTTATTTTTGCGGATCAACAAATTCATACAATCCATCAATTATCGTTACTTTTGTACTTTGAAACTCGCGAGAAATCATGCTGGAGAAGAATCCAAAAATTTCCATAATCACAATTGTCTACAATAATGTTCGGGATATCCGGTATACCTTGGAATCGGTTGCCAAGCAAGATTATCCAAACATCGAATACATTATTGTTGATGGGCTTTCAAGTGATGGAACGCTAGCAATTATCGAAGAATATAAAGCACATATTCAAGTATTGATCTCGGAAAAAGACCATGGTATTTATGATGCGATGAACAAAGGGCTGCGTGCAGCAACGGGCGACTACGTATTATTCCTCAATTCAGGAGATGAGCTTTTTGCACCGAACACCTTGACCAAAGTTTTTAATTCAGCGATCGATGCCGACATCTATTATGGAGAAACGAAATTGGTCAATGAAGATCGACAAATCATAGGTGATCGTCGCCATGCATGTCCGGAACATTTTGACTGGACTTCATTTAAATACGGAATGAACGTCTGCCACCAGGCGATATATGTCAAAAGGGACATCGCTGAGCCCTATGATTTACAATATAAGCTGAGCTCCGATATTGACTGGGTTATTCGTGCGGCGAAAAAAGCTAAGAAAATCGTGAATGTCAAAGATTATGTCGCGAAATACTTAGTTGGAGGCATGTCTCAACAGCGCCATAAACAAAGCTTGAAGGAGCGGTACGAGATTTTCAAAAAATACTATGGATTTTTACCTAATTTATTCAACCACGGCATTATTGCCTTGCGATTGATGTTATATCGTTTAAAAAATGGCAAAACAAGAGACTGATTTCTTTCGTCCTGAAATGCTGATAGAGTTAGCAAACAGCAAAATGCCTTTTGGTAAATATCAGGGTTACTTACTGTGTAATTTGCCCGAACCTTATTTGGTATGGTTTAAAAAGAAGGGCTTTCCCCCTGGAAAATTGGGCATCCAATTAGCCAGCCTTTATGAGATCAAAGTCAATGGTCTTGAGTATTTGTTACGTCCTTTGATTAAAAAGTGATGAGCATCAATTTTTATTTTCGCAATTTCCGTATCTTTGCATAGAATTTTTAACATTAAACGCCGTTTGCAGCGGTATCAATGAATATATGGCAAAATATCAAACCCTGCTGTACTACTGTTACAGCCCGATCGAGAATGCAGAACAATTTGCTGACGATCATTTAAATTTTTGTAAATCCCTGAATCTTGTAGGTCGTATTATCGTTGCTGACGAAGGCTTAAACGGAACCGTTTCTGGAACGCCGGAATCTTGTAAGGCTTACATGGATGCTGTACATGCTGATCCTAGATTCGCAAAAACAGAATTTAAAATTGACGATGTCGAAGAATTATCCTTCATCAAAATGCATTGTCGTTATAAGGAAGAGATTGTACACTCGGGCTTGAGAGATCCTAAGGTAATCGATCCGAACAGACAAACAGGAAAGCACTTAGAACCTCAGGATTTCATGAAGATGAAAGACGAGGAAGACGTGGTGATTTTAGACGTTCGTTCCAACTACGAACATAGCGTTGGTCGATTTAAGAATGCCGTAACGTTAGATATTGAAAACTTCCGTGAGTTTCCTGAAAAAGTTAAAGAACTAGAACAGTATAAAGGGAAAAAGATCCTGACCTACTGTACGGGAGGTATTAAATGTGAAAAAGCTTCGGCCTTACTTTTAAAAGAGGGTTTTGAGGATGTTTATCAACTTCACGGCGGTATCATCAAATATGGTAAAGAGGCCGGAGGTAAAGATTTCGATGGTAAGTGTTATGTTTTCGACAACCGAGTAACAGTTGACGTGAACTCGGTGAATCCGGAGATTATTTCCACGTGTAAAAACTGTGGAAAAACTACTTCTAAAATGATTAACTGTGCCAACCCGGTTTGTAATGAACATTTCACACAATGTGATGAATGCGGTTGGGAAATGGATGGCTGCTGTTCGGAAGCCTGCAAAACGCATCCACGCAAGCGTGTATATGATGGAACGGGATATTATGTCAAGGTTCCGCAAGAAGTTAATGTTGAAAAAATTAGTAAACGCAAGCATAAAAAACTTATCAAAAATTAAATTTTTTTATGTTTTTAAAAAAAAATCCATTTATCTTAATACCATAAATGGATTTTTTATTTACTAACACTATAGACAACCAAAAATAATGGAAAGCCAAAAAGTCGACATGTTTCTCATGTCTCACAACAAGTTTTTTGAATCTTATCATTTAATGGAGATCAAAGAAATGCTTCTAAAAGCTGACGACAGCAAATTTACGAACGTACAAATTCAGCAATATAAAGATCCTACAACCGTGCTTATTGTTTCACTTTTGGCTGGTCCATTGGGAATTGACCGCTTTATGATTGGCGATACGGGGCTGGGAATTGGTAAATTATTAACCTGTGGCGGCTTTGGTATTTGGGCAATCATCGATTACTTTTTAATCATGGGAGCTACTAAAAATAAGAACTTCGAAAAATTAGTATCGTCATTGAGTTACTAAATCGCATATCAGCAAAAAACAAACTATATCTTATCACGGGAGTAGTTTGTTTTTTTGGTTTGGTCTGGCTCTACATCGACTATCATCGTCCCCTGGAGGCGACCATATGCCCGATTAAGCTGGTGACCGGTTACCCTTGTCCCTCCTGCGGTACAACACGATCTGTGAAAAGCCTTCTGCAAGGGGATTTCAATCAGGCAATATTTATTAATCCCCTCGGTTTAGTGGCTATGCTGATCGCGGTCGGTATTAGCGTACTCATGTCGATTGATTTGATTTTTCGTAAAGACTATTTCTTTCGGGCATACCGTTGGATTGAACAATTTTTGCAAAGGCAAAAGCTTTTAAGTGCTATTTTAATTCTCCTAATTTTGTTGAACTGGATATGGAACATCTCGAAAGGACTATAAATTTCTCTCCAAGATCGGTTACTGAAGATGAACGCGAATATGCCTCCAATAGCTACCTCATGTCGCTATTTGCACTTTTCGTAGGCCTCCCTCTTCCCATTTTCAACCTCCTGGCCACCGTCATTTTCTACTTAGGAAACAGGAAATCTACCGCTTTTGTGAAATGGCATTGCACGCAGGCGCTGATCTCTCAATTATTCATATTCTTCTTTAATACCGTTGGCTTTTGGTGGACGATTCGAATTATATTTTGGCAAGACGAGTTTTTAAGCGACGCGGACTTCAATCGGTATGTTTCCTACATAGGTATCGTTATTTTCATCAACATTATCGAAATTTTTTCAACGATATACACATCCATTCAGACACGTAAAGGCATTCATGTACGTTGGTTCTTATTTGGGGACATTACGGATAATTTGTTTAGAAATGAAAATCATAGGTAAACTTCTGCTGCTCGTCGTATCAATCGGGGTATTCTATAGGGGCTTAGCTCAAATAAACTGGAGTCGTATTTTTGAGGTCGATGAGAAGCAAGAAAAATTGGAAAAGCGTTTAGGAAAATTGGTTTTAGAGAACCTGGAATCCAGTACGCCCTTGATTAAAAACGATAGTATCAATCGTATTGTAGACTCTATATTCCATCCTTTACTGGCAAAAAATGGTATTTCGCGCAAGGGTTACAAGGTGTTCGTTCTTCAAGATGCGCAGGTGAACGCCTTTGCATTACCCGATAAACAAATCGTATTAACCAGTGGAATAATTAACTTCCTTGACAGTGCGAACTACGTATCGGCTATTTTAGCCCACGAGTTAGCACATTGTGAGAAGAAACATGTCATGAAGTCTTTAATTACTAAGTTTGGTTTAGACTTACTCTTGTCGGGCTCGGGAGCTTCGGACATGACTAATTTTCTTACTGGGCAGGCTTTCAGCAGGAACTTGGAACGCGAGGCTGACGAACGGGCGGTGGTTTATTTGAACAATGCAAAAGTAAACCCACACAGCTTAACGCATGTCATGGAATTATTCGACGTTTATTTAACTGGCGATTTAGACCTGACTTGGGCATCCACACACCCATCTCCTAGCGATAGAAAAGAATATATCGAAGCAAAAATTGGAGAAATTGACCTTTCAATGCGTTTCAATTCTCCAATTCAGCAAGCCACTTGGAAAAGATTTAAAGCACTTGTAAAAACCTATGATTCCGAAGCAGATGAGGATTAATCCTGTCCCCAGCGCCATTCACCGGAAATCTGCAAAGGCTCTTTCATTCCATGATCGTCAAGAAATTGCTTGATAGCATCATCAGCCAGTCGAGACGCTGGAATTTCATCTGCATTCGCTAAGGCATATAGCAAAATAGCAGCTACACGAGTTGTTTGTAATAAGCCCGCCTTTTCAACGAGTCCAAATACGTCTCTATTGGAGTGATAATACATCCCTGCATTATTTGGCAAAGCACCTCCGCGGCCTGTCGCCGTCGGAATACCTTGTAACATAAAAGGTTGATGATCACTATGTAGTCCAGCGGCAATAGCATTTTCATTCTTGAATAGTGGATCCACTTTTCCATACAAAGCACCCCATTCATCCATCAGTCCTTTCATTTCCGCTCTCGTTGTAACGAAGCCTGTTGGTGCGTTGATCATATCCAGGTTAATCATATATTTAATTTGATCAATCGTGCCAGATTGTATTGCGTCCTCAACGTAAGCCTTCGACCCCAATAGTCCTTGCTCCTCGCCCATAAACAACACAAAGTCTATGGAGCGTTTACTCTTTAGCGCGAGCTTTTTAAAAGCTCTGGCGATATCTATCACCGCAAAAGAACCAATGCCATTATCCACAGCCCCTGTGGCTAGATCCCAGCTATCGAGATGTCCGCCAATCACAATTTTCTCCTTAGCAAGACTGCTTCCTGGTATATGAACCAACACATTACGCGCTGTCGCTTCCCCGGCTTTATTTTTCATATCGATGGCTGCGACAATGGATTCACTCGCGAGTTTTTCTTTCCATCGCATACCCTCTTCGAAACCAATACAAATTGCAGGGATATCGATCAGTTTTCCGGTAATAGACGCTGTACCAGTTAGTAATACATTCCCTTTCACACTATTGATAAATATAATCCCTACTGCACCATATTTTTCTGCAAGCGCAGTTTTCTCTGAGCGGTGCAGGTTTTTTAAACCTTGACCTGAATTTGGAAGGATATGTAAAAAGACGAGCACAATCTTTCCCTTTACTTTATCCCCAACTCGCTCGTAGTCAGCCTCCAAACCATTCCCCAGATCAACGAGTTCTGCTTCAATTTTAGATCGAACAGGTGCATGTGCCAAGGAAACAGATGGAATTTCTTGTTTGTTAAAATATAGCTTTAATGACTTTCGGGACCAGGCCTGTGCTGTAAAAGGTTGATATGAAACTTGAAAACCGTAGGATTTAAGTAAATCGTGCACATAGGTTTCCGCTTTCTTTCCATTTTTCGAGCCGGTAAGCCGGTGCCCAATCTTTTCCGTACTATACTTTAGTCGATCGTAAGCTTCCCCGTGGAGATTAACTTCTTGATATATTTTTTCGAAATTTTCGTTCAGGGCATCTTGAGCGTGGGCAAAATAGCCCAAAAATAATAGACTTAGGAGGTAGATTCTTTTCATAATTGGATGAATTTACGAATTCTTTATGGAAAAGGACTTTAGAAATAAAACGGCTCTACCCTTTGTATCCGAGTTCTCGCTAACTTGTTACGTACAACTAGCAATTCTTGAATACAGCAAGTGTAGAGCCGTTCTTATTTTGGCTTTCCAACGCTGTCAATCGGTATATATAGACCGCAGCATCGGGAAAGCTTAGTAAAGACTAATTATTTTGTCCATTTGTTCGGCAACGGTTTTTAATCTCTTCCGATCGCCGCCTGCAATTTCGGAAGTGATCCATTGCCCTTTGTACTGGACTTCACGTACTTTCTTCATCACTAAGGCCCAGTTAATATCTCCCTCCGTTAGTTCCACATTAAAGCCGTTGTATAAACCTTCGTTATTCATTTTTTCACGGCTAAATTCTTTGATGTGTAGTTTGAAGATACGTTTATCAAGGACCTCAATCCAGTGCTCTGGCCAACCATAGCGCAATACATTGCCGATATCAAAGTACCAGCCCACCAATGGATGGTTGATCTCATCAACGAAGCGAGCAGCCTCCAATGGACTCAATAGAAAGTTGTTCCACACATTCTCAAGTGCAATCTTCATCCCGGTTTTTTCGGCCGCCGGGATTAGTTTCCGCACAGAATCTTGCGCATTCGCATAAGCGGTTTTATACGATACTTTCTCGTTAACAACACCCGGAACGACCAAAACTGTATCGCCCCCCAATTCTTTCACCTCTTGTAGCGAAGTCGATACGGAGTCGATAATAAATTTGCGAACGGCAGGATCAGGATCCGACAAAGGCTTTGACCAATGATCTTTGTTCACCAAGGATGGGATTTCTATTCCTGATGCGGATTTCGCTTGGAGGAGTTCTTTAACTGTATGTGCCACGGGACTATTGAATTCGATACCATCGAAGCCTAAATCCTTTACTAATTTAAACTTATCGACCAAGGAGAGTTCCTCCTTAATCATATCGAAGCCCAAGGCTTTCTTCAGCTTTCCCGCAGCAGGCTTGCCGCCCACCTGCGTCTTAGCAGCTGCTTGAACATGGGGTGCTACGAACGTAGACCCTGCTAATAGTGCTGCGGATTTTAAAAAGTTCTTTCTATTCATCATTTAGATTTTTGTATCCATACCTGGTATCGCAATTGGTAGATTATATTTCAAATCCCATGTAAATGCCGCCGGCGTTAACGTCTCATTCGACGCCAATGCTGCATCGAGGGTTACTGTTTGTCCAGAGTAGGCTGCCATACGACCTGCTAATGCCACTAAATTAGACTTTACCATCCATTCTCCATCATTAATTGGTTTATTTTTTCTGATCGATCCGAATAACTCGTCATGCTCCTGCTGATACATACTCCTAGAATTGGATTTCTTATACGCATTTTCATCCGTAAACTTCGTCTCATCCGCAAATTTCCAAGGGGTCTTACCTGTAATGCTGTGCTCGCCAGTGCGGCAATCCACCAAGCATTTTCCTTGATCGCCAACGAGCTCTACCATGTATGACGGCGCAGTATTACTTTGCTGTCTCGATGAGAAATACGATTTCGAACCGTTGGGATACTCATATACGAGCGCAAAGTGATCATAGATATTTCCAAACTTCGGGTCTGTTCTCTTTTGGCGACCACCCGATCCTGTCACTTGGATGGGTAATTGATCACCCATGGCCCATTGCAACATATCAATACTGTGGATAGCCTGCTCGATGATATGATCGCCAGATAACCAATTATAATATAACCAGTTTCTCAATTGATATTCAAAATCAGACCATCCTGCCTGTCTTTCCTTATACCAAAGTTCACCCGTATTATAGGTGCTTTCTGAGGCGAGGACCTTTCCTATTTGTCCATTTAACACACGGCTAAATGTTTCTCTTTTTGGCAAATGGTAGCGCCAGCAGAATCCAGCAACCAAGGCCAAGTTTTTCTCTTTAGATTTCTTCGAGGCCGCAATAACGCGACGTAAACCAGGCGCATCTACCGCGAAAGGTTTCTCACAGAATACATGCTTACCTGCATTTACACTTGCCTCCAAGTGACTCGGACGAAAAGCGGGTGGAGCAGCTAATAATACAACATCCACATCGGTCGCTAGTAGCTTTTGATAGGCATCTAAACCAACAAATCTGTTTTCTTTGGCCACTTGTATTTTTTGCCCCATCTTCTCCGTAAGGGTTTTGTGCGACTCCTCAATATGATCTTGAAATGCGTCGGCCATCGCATATAGGATTACATTTGGATCTGCATTGAGGGCTTCCATGGCCGCCGCGGTGCCACGACCACCGCATCCAATCAGTCCAACCTTCAACGTTTTGTTATTTAGTGACCATACGCGCTCCGACGCCATGCCAGATTGGTTTAATAAAATTCCTGACATGGTGGTCAGACCAGCAGCTTTGATAAATTTTCTTCTTGAAAATGTCATTGTTTTAGGTTTAGGGGTTAAGGATTTTGTTTCAGATTACTATTTCTATTTATTTCTGCCTGCGGTATATAAAATACAACGCGAGCATCGGTAGGTAATACTTTCTGCGTAATATTCGTTGTCGGCGTATTATTTAAAGAATGCGTCCCAGGATAGTTTCTTTCCATCGGTCGATTATTTCTAAATAAGTCATATGCTCGATGCCCTTCAAACGCTAACTCCAAGTATCGTTCTTCCATAACGGCATCCATCACGGTCATATTTGCCGCTTGCAGATTGCTCAATGTACGGATTGCTGTTCCACTAAGCCCCGCGCGCTGACGTATTAGATTGACATCCGCTAATGCCGCTGTGGTATTGCCTAATTTGGCTTGCGCTTCTGCACGTATCAGGTATATTTCAGCAAGTCGAAGGAATATGGGTGAACTCAGGTTAATTTGTCCTTCCTGTAAAGCATATTTATTTACATAATACATAGGCGTTACGGGTGTCAGTTTTTGATTGTATTGCAACTTCCCATCGATTAAGAACGGAGTAATAAAAGAGTTTCTCAAGTCATTTGGATAGGTCTGTACGAGATCATAATATTTCTTTGATGCATAAATCTCAGCCCATCCACTAACGCCTTGACCCAGTGGATTTCCGGCAACATCGCCACTGAAGTACATGGAGTTGATGGAACTCGTCCCTCTATCCTCCACTTTCGTATGCCGAATACAGAAAATGGTTTCTCTATTATTGTCGGGAGAACTCTTAAAGAAGCCTTGGTATTCCGATCCCTCGAGTAAGGAATAACGCCCGGAATTGATTACTAAATTTGCATATTTTATTGCGTTCGCATTGTCTTCCATGTAAAGGTAAACTCGGGACAGCAGTGCATAAGCAACCTCTTTCGAACCAAAGGAATTACTTTTATTCTCCGACATTAATTCTGCGGCTTTCAGCAAATCGGTAATGACAAAATTGTAAACCTCCTTTACAGAGTTTCTGGTCAACACGGCGGTCTCTTCATCTGTTAATCCCTCTTTAAGGATTGGTACGCCCATATTTTCTCCATTCCCCTGCGGATAGGGCCGACCGAATACACGTACAAGATAAAAGTGCACCATTGCTCGTAGAAATAAATTCTCACCTTTTAATTGGAGCAGACCTGCAGATGCATTATCAGGCACAAATTCAATAACCTTGTTCGCCGCCGCTACAATTTTGTATGATTGCGACCAAAAATTCGTTGCGTGGCCCGATGTGTTGATATGATTATAGCGGTACGCACGTGTCAAATCATCGCCAGAAGATTGACCTTGTGCGACAGCATCTCCTGGATACTCCATCAAAAAATGTCCACTCCGAACGTAGGCTTCACTTTTTAAGAGCGCATAGCTCCCAATCGTGGCTGTTGCCACATCGGCTTCATTCGTCAATGCGGATTCCTCGTCGATATATTCGGTTGGGTCGTAATATTTCTCGCAGGAAAACAATAACATAAAGCATGCAATCCATGTTATGGAACGATATATTGTTGATATTTTCATTTCTCTTAGATTAAAAAGTTAAGTTTAAACCGAAAAGCAAACGCTTCGTTACCGGATATTTAAAGCTGGACACACCTGAGGCTAAGTCAACTTGGCTCAAAGAAACCTCGGGATCTGGTCCAGAGAACTTTGTTAAGGTCCACAAGTTATCTGCACTAACGAATACGTGTACCTTAGATATTTTCATTTTAGAAATCACCGAAGTTGGAATGTTATAGCCCAGTTTGATATTGCGCAAACGTAAATAGCTGCCATCCTCTAAATAGCGCGATGAAGATTGATTTGACTCTTTGTTCCCGCCTACAATTGGCTTAGGATGTGTTGCCACATCCCCTGGCTTCTCCCAACGGGTCCACCCATCTGGTAAGACCATCGAGTTGAAAGCTTCATAAAGACCGTCATTATCAAAATACGCTCTGGTATCGTTGTAAACATAATTACCGTAAACAAAATTGAAGAATGCCGATAGCGTAAAATCTTTATAAGTCAATGAATTGTTCATTCCCCCGGTAAACTTTGGAGCGGCCGAGGTTCCCGTAAATTGTCTAGAATCTGAAGAAGCTGCTTCAGAATACTTATTGGTCGTCGATTTAGTTTGATTTCCACTGCCATCTATTGTTATTTTCTCCCAAAGGGGATCGCCATTATTAGGATCGACACCTGCCCAAATTGGGAAATTGTATGCGTCCATATCATAACCTACAGCGATAGGCTGTCTTGCCCCCGGATTGAAAACATCTGCTCCGTCGCTTAGCTCAAGCACTTTATTTCGGTTGAATGCCATGTTAAAACTAGTTTCCCAAGTAAAGTTTTCTTTCTTAATATTCTGTGATAGGATATTAAACTCTAAACCTCTATTTCTTACGGAGCCTGCATTAACCCACACATAGCTATAACCAGTAGTTGCTGCTAGCGGTTTTCTATACAAAAGTTCGCTGGCTTTCTTTTCGTAGATATCTAAGCTTACGGATATCCGATTCCATAGGGAAAAGTCGGCTCCGAGATTGGCAGACTCAATTTTTTCCCAACTTAAATCTGGATTTCCTTTTTGATAAGGTGCAGCACCCGGTAGTCCGGAATAGCTCGCGTCTTGTGTAATACTGTATAAGCCGCGCGCCCCAAAATTCGAAATACCGTCAGCATTCCCTACCGTTCCGTAAGAACCTCTAATTTTTGCGAAAGTAATTACTGTATTGTCCTTTAAGAAGTCCTCATTCGATAGTGCCCACGAAGCTCCCAATTGATAAAAGTTGGCGGTAGAATTGTTTTTCCCGAATTTCGAAGAGAATTCATTAACGAAAGACCCAATCAAGAAATATCGATCATTATAATTATAATCAGCTTGTGCAAGATACTTTCGGAATCCGACTTGGTCTCTAGCGCCGCGAGGATTTTGTAAGATTCCAGTTGCGACCGACATCACGTCTTTTCCGGCTGGCAGACCTTTTCCTGAAGTATTTCCCCAAGCGCTTGTCGTCGTTTCTACTTCCGCAGCCCCTAATAACACTAGGTTATGTAAGCCGAACTGTTCAGCATAGCGAACACGATTAGAGGTCAGATATCTGCGATATTCATCTGTACCGTTATAAAGCTCGCCGATATTTGCACCTCCTTGCTTTGTTCGGCGATCATAATAACTCGCAGTGCTTCCATTTCCTAACTGAATTCGATTGTAACTTGAAAGCGTCAACTTGCTACTTAGGTTATAATCTAAATTCAGGTCTCCACTTGCCTCCCAGTTTTTTGAACGATTATAGTTGTACTGAAGAGAATGCAAGAAGTTTTCTTTCTCTCTTCCCGTCCAGCCTTCATAAAAACGGCCGTCGGTAGGATTTCCATCCGCATCAAATGCTGGGTCAAATGGTAGCCCTGTGTAAGCATCGTACATCGTATTACTATTTTCTAAATCGCTCTTATCGACACGCCCATTAATATAAACTGCCGCTTTAAACTTATCCGTAATTTGCACATTCAAGTTGTTACGGAAGTTATATCCCGTGTTTCCTGTTCCTTGCAGAGTTCCAAGTTCTTTAAAAAACACCCCAGAGGTATAGTATTGTACTTTTTCAGAACCTCCAGAAAGGGATAGGTTATGGTTGTTGACATAACTTGTTCTAAATGCTAAATCCCACCAATTCGTGTTATTCTGCAATAGCTTCGCATCGCGGTTGTAGAATGTATTTTGAAAATCATACAATTCCTGTGAATTCATTAATCGGAAGCTTCCTGTTGTCGCATTTCCAACGCCAAAAGAATTATTGAATTCAACTTTAGTTTGTCCTGGCTTTCCAGTCTTTGTGTTAATGATGATTACGCCATTTGCGGCACGAGAACCATAAAGCCCGGTTGCTGCAACGTCTTTCAGAATGGAGACCGACTCAATATCCGCCGGGTTATACGTTCCTCCAATATTGCCGTCAACAACCGTTAATGGCGAAGTGCTTGCTGATATTGTACCTGCGCCTCTAATCAATACACGAGGTGTACTTGAAGGGTCGCCAGAAGCCGTTGAAACCACAACGCCTGGTGCTTTACCTTGCAACATACTCGGAAGATCATTCGCTGTTACATCCTTTAATTTCTCTGCCGATATTGTGCTAACCGAGCTCGATAAGTAGCGCACCTTTTGAGTAGAATAACCCACAACGACAACTTCATCAAGATTGTCAACTTGTGCGACCAAAGTAATATTTATTATCGATCGGGCATTAATAGCGATTTCTTGGCTGTTAAAACCCATCGCAGAAAAGACTAATACTTGTGCATTGGCGGGCAGACCGACGCTATAATGTCCTTCGTTGTCAGTTGAAGTTCCCACGCTAGTGCCTTTCACTGACACTGTTACGCCACTTAGGGGATTATTCTGTTCATCGACCACCTTTCCTGAAATCGTCGACTGTTGCTTAGCAGCGTATGGATTATTGTCCAATCGATCGGAACTCCCGAGGTTTCCTTTCGCATCTTTAATAACCACTGTCTGATTGTTGATTTCAAATGTTAGGTCAGTATTAGCTAAAACCTGTTTTAATGCGGTTTTGTAAGGGAGATTGGTGACATCAATAGTCACTTTCTTATTAGACCGATTGACTAAAGTGTTGTTATATAATAGTTCTAATCCTGTTTGTTCTTGTATTTCATCCAATACCTTTTGCAGATGTGCATTCTTGAACTTCAGGGAAACATTCTGTGCATAAATTGCAGCAGAAGATTGTACAAACATTAAACAGACCAAGAATACGATAAGTTTAACGGTCATAATTCCTCTAATAAGCCGGCGCCGATCAAAGAGGTTACATTTAGGGTTGCGTTGTCTCATTGGTTAATAGTTAAGGTTTTAAGTTTAATTGGGATTTCTGTGAAGAGGCTTACTATGCTCTGAATCCGGCCTCTCTAACAAATTAGTTTTATTGGTTTTTGCTGACGATAATCCTCCTGTCTTTAATTTGAAATTTATAACTGGATATCTTTTCAAGATTTTGCAGTACGTCAGAAAGCTGTCTTGTTCGTTTAATGGTTCCAGTAAAGCGGTCATTTGTAACAACGTTAATTTCTACAGCTTCAATCGCATACCATGCCTGTAATTTCTCCAAAACACTTTGAATCGCTTCCTCTTTAAATTTGAATAAACCATCTTTCCACGCGGTCTCTTGTGCAACATTGACCTGCATCGTATCTATTCCTCCGAGTTGGCTAGAAGTAGATTGCATGCCGGGGGACATTCTTATCTCGCTCGTTTTGTTTTTTACCAGTACAGATCCTTCCTCAAGCGTTGTAATAACTCGTCGTTCGCTTTGCTTAGTCGATACATTAAATGCGGTTCCTAATACCTTAATTTCTGTTTCTTTGGCGCGAACAATGAAAGGATGCTTCTTATCTGGACTCACTTTAAAATACGCTTCGCCTTCTAGCGATACTCTTCGTTCGGATTGTGTAAATGAATTCGTGTAGCATAACTGACTCTCCGAATTAAGTAAAACATGGGTGTTATCAGATAGAATTAGCTGCGAAACCATCCCTTTAGGCGATCGAAAAGTCTGCTTTTGATTAGTTTGGCCTCTTATCGTATGAATCTTAAACACCAACCCATTATTGGCTGTATTAATGATTTCAACTCCCCTACTCCTAAGAAGCGCGCTGTCGCTGTGAAGCACGGATAGAATCTCTCCATCTTCGAAGAGGATTGTAGCTTCATTATGGGAAGGGAGACAGATCTCCTTGGTCGATAATTGCTCATTCGAATTTGATTCTGAACTACTTTTCCTAATTGTTGGGATAATCAGGCAAATTCCTAAAAAACAAGCGGCTACAAGAAACCATTTCTTCTTCAACCTTATAGCCCTAGAATTACCTAATTTCAGCCCCTCAGGGCGGTCTTCATCTCGAATTGAACCAACGAGTCCACTGCTTTGTATTTCTTCCTCTGCTCGCTTCCTTTTCAGATTCTCGAGAACACGATCCACAATAACACTATGCCTTTGATCAGAAAGGCTTAAGTCTTCTTTTGACAGTTCTTCTAGGATATGTTGCTTAAGGTATTGATCTTCCCCTTCTTGTAAACTTAATAGCAAGCTCAGTAAGTCTTCTTTAGTTGAGATTCCAGCAATATACCTGTCAAAAACGATTTGTAAATCAGATTTCGGCATCGGTTGGTTTTAGGTTGTATATAAGCTAATACGCTTAACTTCCAAAAAGTACCTACAGGAATAAAAAAAAATTAAAGATTAGTCCAGAAATAGATAAAAATTACCAGGATTTTGTAGTGATATAATGGAAGATTACTTTTCAACAAAGTATTAGCCTTAGTGAGGTGGTTGTTGACGGTAGATTTACTAATATTCAACGTCTGGCAGATTTCCTTATAGCTTTTCCCCTCGAGTTTAAACAAGATAAAGACCTTCTGACATTGAGGTGGGAGCGCTTTAATAGCGTTCATAATGCTTTCTTGCGTCTGCTTGAAAGTCAGCTCTTCTTCAATATGCTGGTAATCCTCCGCATGTTGCTTTATAAATTCATCTCTAAATCGCTCATCCAGCGCGATTCTTCTAAAATGATCGTACACTAAGTTTTGTGCAATAGTAAATAGGAAGGGCTTTAATGGTTTGGAGGGATCGATTTGTGCCCGTCGCTCCCAAACTCGAAGAAAAAGTGTTTGAAGAATTTCCTCAGCTACTTCTTCTGATTTGACTAAACGGATAATTCGACCTAACAAACGTAGGCTATATTGCTGATAAAGCTGCGTAAAAGCTTCATAGTCTCCGCTAACTAGTCGGGAAACTAAAGATTGCTCAACAATATGTAGTTCATACGTGTTCAATATCGTTAGAATTCAAGAAATTGTTGCAAATGGTTTTGGTTGCTTCTCAAATATAACTAAAAAACTAAGATGTTGAAATAAATCACTCTTAGGAAGCTCTTTTAGAATAAAACCTTACAATGTTTCTCAATTCGAACAGACAATCGCACGTTCGGAACTATTTTATCAAATAGGATGCTTATTGATTCGAATTGCCTATTCTTCTACTTTATTAAATCTCCATTGAACATAGTTAATGTTCTTATCAACAGCCAAATATTTCTTCTCATAATATGTTTTGATCGACAGTACTTCGTCAACCAAATCAGATTGATATAGATCGGTTGTTTCCTTAATCTTTGGAAGATTCTGCAATTCGATTTGTTCTAATGTATACGCGTAAAACCCATCATTATCCGTCTTCAAATGCATAATTCCTTGGGGAATCAAAATATGCTTATAGCGTTCTAAGAAAACGGGATTCGTTAAGCGCTTCTTTTCGCGGCTATCTTGCGGTTGGGGATCTGGGAATGTGATCCAAATTTCGGAGATCTCACCTTTTTCAAAGTATTCTAATATTGTCTCGATCTGAATTCTTAGGAAACCAACATTAGCAATTCCTTCTTCTAATGCTGTTTTCGCACCTCTCCAAATTCGATTCCCTTTATAATCGATACCAATAAAGTTCTTTTCCGGGAAAAGCTTCGCTAAGTTGACGGTATATTCCCCTTTGCCACATGCTAGCTCAAGGATCAGCGGTTTATCATTTTTAAAAAACTCGGATGCCCACTTACCTTTATACGGTTTCCCTTCGTCAAGTTGTACTACATTTAGAAATGTAGCTACTTCTGCAAACTTTCTTAGTTTATCCTTACCCATTACTTTGAATTAAGTCGCAAAAATAACCTTATATTTGTACTAATCAATACATTCTCGTGGAAAAACAAGCGAAAATTTACGTTGCAGGACATCGTGGTATGGTAGGGTCTGCAATTTACCGCAAACTAAAAGAACTAGGTTACACTAATATCGTAACAAGGACCTCTAAGGAACTCGATCTCCGCAATCAAGAAGCCGTAAAGGAATTCTTTGAAAAGGAAAAGCCAGCATATGTCTTCCTTGCAGCAGCCAAAGTGGGGGGTATTATGGCGAATAATACTTATCGTGCAGATTTCATTTACGAAAACTTAGCAATACAAAACAATGTGATCCACTTCGCGCATGAGAACAAAGTTGAAAAGCTTATGTTTTTGGGCTCAAGTTGTATATATCCTAAATTAGCTCCGCAGCCATTAAATGAAGATTCTCTTTTGACTGGAACATTAGAGTACACCAATGAACCTTATGCAATTGCTAAAATTGCAGGTATAAAGATGGTTGAATCTTATCGATTACAATATGGAGACAAGTATGTTTCTGTTATGCCGACAAACTTATATGGCATTAACGATAATTACCACCCCCAGAACTCCCATGTACTTCCAGCATTAATCCGTCGTTTCCATGAAGCAAAAGAAAGTAATGCAGCATCCGTAACCATCTGGGGAACTGGAACTCCTTTACGTGAATTTCTATTCGCAGATGATCTGGCAGATGCTTGTGTCTTCTTAATGGAAAACTATGATGAACTACAGTTTATCAACATTGGTGTCGGCGAAGATATTAGCATCAAAGAGTTAGCCGAAACCATTCAAGAAGTTGTTGGTTACAAGGGGAAATTGGAGTTTGATAGCAGCAAACCTGATGGCACTCCGAGAAAACTCATGGATGTGAGTAAACTACATAACCTCGGTTGGAAACATAAGGTCAACCTAAAGGAAGGTATTGCGATTGCATACCAGGATTTTCTTAAAAGAGAAAACGAATTAAAAGACTAATAGGTCTCACTATCTTTCGGGATGCCATAAACGTTATCTTGTACACTCTCCTCTGCAGTAATCATGGGAGGGTGTAGAGGAGGGGCAACTTCAGATTGCACTAATTCATCTGCAGCTTTCTCTTTCTTTTTCTTCTTCTTTGGCTTCACAAAAGAAGTTATTTTATCAATGATGGATGAAACAGTTGTCTGATTTACCTCACGCGCAGCAGTCTCCGAAGCAAACAGCACTAAACCTTTTTTTAACCAGCCTGCATTCTTCAACAGCGTACGATTGAGTACTAAAGGTAGTCCCAATTGCACGGTTTTAGTCAACCAATCTGATTTCTTTGTTCCTTTTAAAGAACCGAGACCAGACACCAAACCTTTCACCATATCAACACCAGGTACGTTCGAAACAACCATATTGAATATACGTGCCGGCGCTTCCACCTTGTGTTTTAAAAGCTGATACTGATTTACTAAAAAACGCTCCTGCTCCTTCTTTTCACCCTTTAAACGAGCAATCTCCGATTGTAGATCTGTAATATTTGAAATTTTTATCCTCATAACTGTTTACACGCGTTCTTTAACGTTCTCACTTTCATTAACTACTTCTTGGCTCTCCGAATCTGGAGCTGGATTATCAGCTGCTGTCTGTGCAGAATTAGAATCCTCGGACTCAGTGGCTAAATCTTCTTCTTCATCTTCATCGGGATCATCCCACTTGGCAAGAATACGCTTGATAGAAAGATCCATAAATTTCGCTTCTAACTTTGGTTCAAAGGCACGAATCAACAACACGATAACCAAAAATATTCCTCCTGTAGCCAAAAATCCTAGAGAATAGCTTCCTAACACTTCCCCTAGATAAAAGCCCAGCGCAAGCGACCAGAAAAAAACGACCAATAGTGACAATAACAACTTACTACCATCGACAATTAAGGAACCAATGATTCGCGTCATACGCGAGATTGCCTGCAACTTTAGTAGTTCAACTTGTGTGTCAAAGTATTCCTTGGATTTTTTAAACGATTCTGAAAAAGAAAATTTTTGTTCTTCCATGCATTGATTAGATTAAATAGAGCCGCTACAAGAATGGCAGACAGCTCTATTAAATTATGTGAAAATGTTTACCGTATGTAAACAGGTTTTAAGCGTGCTCTTCAATTTCTTCGTCGATAATAGACTCTGCTCTACCTAACTTCGTCTTTAAAGTCGCTGCAAGTTTCTCTTTTAAATCATTTAATTGATCAAATTGTTCTTCTGCACGCTCTTTAATTGCGTCACCTAAATCAGCAAGAGACTCATTAATTTTTTCTCTTGTATCAGACCCTTTGTCAGGCGCAAATAAAATCCCTAATACCGCACCTGCTGCCAAACCAGCTAATAAAGCTGTTACGATTTTTCCATTATCATTCATCTTAATATAGTGTTTTGTAAGTTTTAAAATTCTTAAATTCAACTTTCATTTAATATAACAAAAAAAAGACCGTTTCGTTTTTTTTTACTAAAACTTTACGGAAACTTAAACCCAAATGACAAAATTGCATTTATTATGTCTCAATAAATAAGTCCTGAATTTTAAGCATTGTAAGGCACCAGCTCTATTCCTATAATCCTTTAATGGTTCGACCGATTGATTAATAAAAAGTTTAAAACCCAATTGTTGAAATACAATAATAATTGGGGATATTCGTTCTTCTTGAAACGTAACTATATGAGGTATAATTTAGCTTTATCAATCTTAATTTTAGTGTTGATTGCCTTGAATGTCAATGCACAATCCCAAAAGAAAACACAATTAAAACAAGATATCGAAAGAATCCTTTCTAACTATAAAGCTAAAGTCGGTATTGCCATACACAACGACGATTACACTGACAGTCTGACCGTCAATGCCGAATATCATTATCCATTTCAAAGTGTTTATAAATTCCATCTCGCTATTGCTGTGTTAAATCAAGTCGACTTGGGTGTCCTAAAACTGGATCAACCTATAAGCATTTCAAAAGCTGCTGTCACCACAGATTTATATAGTCCAATCAAAGATCAATATCCGAATGGAGTTACATTACCACTAAGCCAGGTAATTGACTTCACGGTTGCGGACAGTGACAACGTAGGCTGCGATATATTATTTGAGTTACTAGGAGGTCCAGATAAAGTTCAAGCTTATTTCAATGCTAATGGATATCATGATTTATCGATTAAACTCACCGAGGAAGTACAGCAAAAAGATTGGGAAAAGCAATTTCAAAATTGGACAACTGTGGGTTCAAGCAATAAAGTTCTTTACGACTATTACAGGAATTCAAAGCAGTTGCTTTCAGACGCGTCTCATCAATTTCTTTGGGATACAATGCGTGGTACCAGAACTGGCCTCAATCGCTTAAAAGGCGATTTACCTGCTGGTACTGTTGTAGCG
>JBEBRI010000057.1:0-20418 GCA_040394915.1 Sphingobacterium sp. | reverse complement strand
CTCGATCGATGACATTGAACAACTCATGTGTACCGCGACCGGTTTTTCCGATAAAACCCGAACAGTGCGATTCATCAATCATCACTAAAGCTTCATATTTATCCGCCAAGTCACAAATTTGATCTAGAGGAGCCACCGACCCATCCATTGAGAACGCGCCATCTGTAACGATGATTTTATGACGAGCACCTGCTGCTGCCTGTAACTGCGCTTCCAAATCTGCCATGTCCGCATTTTTGTAACGGAAGCGTTGTGCTTTACATAAGCGAACGCCATCGATAATGGAAGCATGATTTAATTCATCCGAGATAATTGCATCTTCTGCCGTAAACAAAGGCTCAAATACCCCGCCGTTAGCATCAAATGCTGCTGCATATAATATCGTGTCTTCCGTCCCTAAGAAAGTAGAAAGTTTAGCTTCTAATTCTTTATGGACATCTTGAGTACCGCAGATAAAACGTACAGATGACATCCCGTAACCATGCGAATCAATTGCTGCTTTTGCTGCAGCAACCACCTTTGGATGAGATGACAATCCTAAATAGTTATTTGCACAGAAATTAATCACTTCCTGTCCAGTACTGATTTTAATATCAGCAGCTTGTGGCGTAGTGATAATTCGTTCTTCTTTATATAAACCAGCATCTTTAATTGCAGCTAGTTCTTGCTCTAAAGCGGGCTTTAAGGTTTTGTACATAACGGTAAATTTATTTGCGATAAAGATAAGCTTTTTTTTAGAGGCATGTCCACGAAAACGTTTGTGTAAATTTCGCAAATGCCTAAATCATAGAAAGAGCCGTTGCATAACAACGGCTCTTTCCATTTTATTCAAAAGCTCTACTCTTCTGAAAATATTATTTAATTCTTTTCCAAGTCTCCGTGCGGCCTAATAAGCTAACGCCGACGTATCCGCGTATATCCAATGCATCAGTACCTTTTAAGGTCATCTTACAACTGTACGTTTTTCCCGATTTAGGATCATAAATTTGCCCATCAACATAACTAGAACCGCTTTTGGTGAAATTGGTTAAGATTTCTAATCCTTGAATGTTTCGAGCGCGTAAGGCCTCGTTCGGATTCTTTGCATCCTTCTTATTAGAGTCCTTAATCCAATACAGTTTTCCGAAGAACTTTTCTCCCTTTTTGTAAATTTCTATGCGTCCTTCTCCACTGGGATTCTGCCATTTACCGAGGATAGAATCATTACTTTGCGCGAAGACCATGAGCCCAATAAACATCGAGCACAATGTTATCATTAATCTTTTCATACTCAACACAGTTTAAAATTGTTATGTCAAGTTAATAAAATATTCTATGTTAGCATAATATTATTTTTGTTACCTAAACCCATCAATCTATTGTGCGCTGTGTATTGGCACTAAATTTGAATAGTTTTTTGAAAATCAAAACACACAATTATGAGGTTTATCATCAGTCTTTTAGTAACAGGTTTAGTCGTTGCACTAGCATCATGGGTAATCCCGGGCGTACAGGTGGCAGGTTTTGGTTGGGCTATACTAACAGGTCTTGTTATCGGTCTAGTCAACGCAGTTGTCGGAGGCATTTTACGACTATTTACATTCCCTTTGAATTGGTTAACTTTTGGCTTAGTTTCCTTTATTATAACAGTCTTGATGATTATGTTATCCGACAAAATCATGGGCACCAAGTTTGAAGTTGATGGCTTCTGGCCAGCATTCTTCTTCGCTATTGCGGTTGCTGTTATCGAGATGATAATTGGAAAGGTAACTTCCGATAAAAAGTAAATCCATAATTCAGGAATAAAAGAATTAAAAAAAAGCCGGCATCAGGATCTGATGCCGGCTTTTTTAATCGCTTTGTTTGAGGGCCTAATACACGCCAATGTATTGGTTTCCTGGTTTATTTAATAACTTAGCACCAACGTTCATATCGCCATTCTTTTTGTTGAAGATATAAATATTGCCATCCTGTCCTACGGGCGCCACAGCAATAAATACTTCATCGCCGTAAGTAGCAATATTCTGAATCTGGCCAAATTCCAATTTCTCTTCACCTGGGATTACGTATTTAGTTCCTGTATTTTTATTTAAATCAATTTTTGCAATATGCCCACCGTCTTGACCATTAATGGAGTAAACAACGAATCCAATGCCGTCACCCACATATTTCCAAGTTTCAATATATGAATTCGTAACACCTAACGCTTTATCTAGATTGAATTCAAAGCCATTATCATAATCGTTGGTTGCGGAGCTAATACGCAATATTCTAGAGCCACCTGCCCCCGCTGCTTCTCCCGACGTCGCTTGATACACATGACCATCCGTACCGACATACTGCATAGTACTGCGGTATCCATTCGTATTAGCATTGGTTTTTGTCGAGGTAATTAGTTTAGGGTTCTTCAGGCTAGGATAGTCAAATACCAGCGTGCGAGCCGCTAGTTTAGCCGCCGCTCTATCCACAGCGAATACCGGCTTACCATCTTTATCTAAGGTAAAAGACGCTACATTGTATTTAGAAATCTGCACACCCACGTAAACTTTATCCCCTTTTTTATTAACCACCGGTGCATCAATACGAGAGATATGATATCCATTCTTGACTTCTGCTTCAGATAAACGGATTTCAGCAGTTGAGTTTTGCGTAATCTTTGGATCGTTCAAATCTAAACTGATGGCATCCAACTTCGTCGTCACCTCTTTGTAGGTAAAGTTGGGTGACGTTCCTGTGTAAACGATTGGGTTAGCCGTGCCACGCACAGCGATTCCTACTCCAGGCGCAGCAACCAACCATCTTGGGGACTTACTAACATAATCGGCTGTAGCAACCTCATTCCCTTCTGGAATAATATTCTTCCCTCCGTTTACACGATATTTGTTGAAAACACCACCATCATCGCCCGTATACTGGATATTATATAAGTATTTCCCATCTGCCGAAGCCTGCAAGCGTGCCGTTCTAGCGGAACGAACAGCCTCCCCTTGATCAAATACATTGACTGAGAAGCTGGGGTTCTTTGCTTCCTCAGGCGTCATACTAAACACCATAGTACCGCCATCGCCATCACCTGGTTCCGTTTGCATCTTTGCACCGGAAATGGTGATCCAACGATCGACTTCCTGCCCATTATCTCCATCATTAGCACTTTTTTCACAGCTGCTAAACAATAAACTAGTCGCTACGGCTCCGAACAAGGCAAATCTTAAAATGTTATTTCTCATCTTGCTATATAATTTGTTAAAATTTATTTATTGAATAATTCAGTTTCAGATAGAAACCTCTCCCCGGCTTTTGCACGCCAAAATTGTCGTAGAGTTCTGCGTTAAATAAATTCTTTACATCGACACTCGCTATTAATTTTCGACTTGGAAAGGTATAACTAACTCCAAAATTCTGTGCGACTTGCGTCGGCGTGATAAACCAATCGGAATCAAACCAAACGGTGCTAAACGGGGCTACATAACCTACGGTATAAAACAAGTTTAATTCCGAGGATTTTTGTATGGCGTTCTTTAGACGGTAATGCACATTACCATTCATCGTATAAAATGGCTCATTCGGAATTTGCTTGTTGTAATTATCACTTTCCAAACCTGTTTTAGGGCTATATCTTTGCTTATTCTTGGAATTAAATTTGGAGAAATTGAAATTCACAGCCAGATCTTTGTAGGTATACATGAGCTCGCCTTCAAATCCTAAGGATTGTGCCGATGATAAGTTAACATATTGGGTTAACTCAATCTCTTGGGAATTCAACAATTCATTCGCAAAAGGCATAATGCGGTCTTTAATGTTTCTCCAAAAAGAATTCGCACCGAAAGAAAGTTTATGTCCATCGAAATCAAACGTTCCTAATCTGAATCCAAGGTTGTAGTTATCACTGATCTCGGGAGAAATATTTGTGTTCGCTAAAACATTTTCCTCTGGGCTACCAAAGGTCTCTCCATCATCTGGCATACGTACGGCACGTTCCGCAGATGTCAAAAGAACAATATTTGGCTTTACCTTATAGGACACCGCCAAGCCGTAACCTGTATTGGTACGATTGTTCTGCTCCTTTTGCTCTGTAATCTCTACTTGTCCATTATTCACCGAACCGATAAAAGATGTTTTACCAATGGATTGTTGGTAGAGTTTATAGAAGAGATTCGTTGTAAGTCGGTTGTTAAAGGTCTGCGCCTCATAATTGAAGGATAAGACATTTTTAGAAAAATCATTCTTACTGTTCAACCCATTTTTTCCGACGGGAGTTAAAAGGTTTTGATCTGATCGATCAACGGAATAAAAGACATGATTTACCGAAAGTCTATGTCCCGATACAACATCGTAACTCAAATTCGACCGAATGTTAGCGACTTTACGATCAATATCCGTCATAGCTGGAAGCGTTTGCTGCGCCCCTTCAGCTGTACGGATGGGATTACCATTCAAATCTAGACGTATATTACCGTCCCAATTATACGCCCATGGAATCGTATCTTGTATATAGGTATTTCGAAAACTGTAAACTCCATTTACTGCTAAATTCAATCCTTCAAGCCCTAAATTTCGTTTATTATAGCTTAGACTTAATACATTGGCATTTGCCTCTGAAGTTCTTCCCATGTATGGTGTTCCCATGGTTTGACCATGCTGAATCTCATTATACGAATCTGAGATATTGTAACCCAGGAAAAAGGAATCTGCCCATTTCACACCGGTAAAACCAAATTCAAATCGCCCTGAAATCGATCGATAGCCATCGAAAAAACGCTTTGTACGATAGTTCCGACGCATAACTCCGTTCGGTTCGATAAACTTGGAAAATTTACCCCAGATCTCGTAATCATTATCAGAACTCATATAAGTTCCCGCAACGCAAGTGGTAAACCCAGATTTTGCATTTCTATAAATTGCGCTTATATCGGATTGTAAGGTGTTAAAAGATCCGTAGGAAATGGCTGCAGAGAGATTATTCGTAAGACCCGCTTTTTTAAGAACAATATTAATGGCTCCACCAAGCAAATCGCCTGATAAGTGCGCTGGTAAAACCCCTTTGTAAACCTCGATACGTTCAATCATCGCAGGCGGAATATTATTTAAATTAAATGAGGATCCGTATGTTGAAATTTCTATACCATCAATAAAGATTCCTACCGAACGTCCCGTCATACCATTCAGGTTATATTGGACTTCAGAACCCAATCCCCCGCTTTGACGAACGCGAACACCGACAGTTCGATCAAGTAACTCATTCGTTTGAATATTTCGTAGGGCTGCCTCTTTCGTTTCAATAACGTTGACCGCGAATCCTTTCGTTTCGATTTCTCGTTTCACTGAATTCCCAGTTACTCGAATTTCATCTAGACTAACATCTCCCCGCGGATCAATATGGATATGGAGGTCATACTTTGATTTATCGACAACAAGCGGAAGGTTTTTGCTTTGAATCTCGACAGAAGTTACTGAAATCACTTGTGAACCATAAGGCACCTCCTTCAACAAATATTCTCCTTTTTCGTTAGACACGGAAGCGATGTCAGTTCCATTAATACGTACTGTAGCCTGTTTTACTGGCGTGCCATCTAATAAATGCACGATTCCTTTTATGCTTGCTGTTTGCCCGAAGCAAGCGATTGAACATAGTAAAAAGAACCAGGTTGCGTAAAAAAATTTCATTATACCAGATTAATCCCTAATTTTGGAACATCATTTAGAACAAGTCTAAATAAATGTTGTTGCAAATCTAGAATTATTCTAAATAGCAAAATGACGCAATCAGAAAAAAAAGCTACACATTCGGAAATATTGGGAATCCCCCAAGCAAGTGCAGATGGATGCATTGTTGAACTTGGTACAGAGATGTATTTTACCGTTTTGGAGGGTAGACAACGCTTTTGTTTTAACAGTCCAGTCGACGGCTATATCAATGTGCTGATTGCTGAAAAATCTGCAAATGTTAGCTTGCAAATTCATCATCAACATTTTGTTTTACATGCCGACGAAAACTTATTAAAGCATTTAAGCAAAGGAAGCTCAATTGATTTAAAAAGCCTCTCTACCGATTGCACCTTGCTTATGCTGATTATTCCCAGCGAAAAAATTCTTTCCTTTCATAAAACGTATACCGAACAAAGGGAGCGTTTCGAAAAAGGGCTGTTAACCAAATCTGACAAACGAATCAGCCTTTCAATCAATCAAATTATTGAGCTTTACACCGCAGATTCTTTTATCAATCAGCTAAAAATACAAGCCTTACTTTTAGAAACGATTGTACACCAAATTGAAGGACTATATGCGGAGAATGAGCATAAAGAGTTGATCAGCAATAAAAACCATTATGAAAAAATAGTACAAGTTAAGCAACTGATCGATGAAGATCTTGCACAAAACCATAGTATCTCGAGTCTTGCAAAGCATGTTGGAACCAATGAACAATATTTGAAACAACACTTTAAGCAATATTATGGAAAAACGGTAATGAATTATATCACGGAGAAAAAGATGGAACATGCAAAATCATTGATCCTGACCGGTAAACATCGCATCTCTGATGTAGCTCGCATGACGGGATACAAGCATTCCACACACTTCACAACCGCATTCAAAAAATATTACGGGATAATCCCGAATTCCCTACGTTACACTTTTCTTGTCGCGCACGAAGGAATTACGGAGATGGTCGACATGATCCACACACTTCCTTTCTAAAAACAGCATTATATTTTCGCTTTTAAGTATATCACTTTTTACATGATGTATTAAGTATTCGTGCATCCACCTTTTTTGTACATATTCCGAACGAAGTACGTTCTACATCCCTTTCATATCCCTTTCATATCCAAATCAAAGCCCTTTCAAATCCGCCGGAAAATGGAATTGAAAGGGCTTTGATATGGTGTAGTTTAAGTTAGGAAGGAGATTAAATCACACCTTCATCCTTAAAATCTATAGCTCAATGTTGTCGTGAAACTTCTTGGTGGGATAGGGTTCACACTGTAGTTTTCATGGACATAGTAGTTAAATTCATTACTGATGTTGCTGATTTTTCCTAAAATGCTCCAATTTCTGTAGGTATATCCCGCAGAGAAATCAAAGGTGGTAAATGGGTCGATTGGAATTAAGCGATCTTCATTTTTTGAAACGTTTACTTTTGTATTGTTCCAACCGGCATTACGTTTACCCGTGTAGTACGTTGAAAAGCCTAATTTCAATCCACGAACGCCGCCTTGTTGGAATGTGTAGAATATCGATGCATTTCCGGTATGTGCCGTTGTCCCCACCAGACGCACATCTTCAACACTTCCTTTATCATTCGTTTCTAGATAACGCATAAAATTATAAGCGTAACCTCCCATGACTTCCAAGCCATTAACGATGGTACCTGTTACGTCCAACTCCAATCCATCAGACGCTGTTTTTCCAGTAAACTCTTTCATATTAGCATCAGCAATATTGCCGTTTTCATCCATAACAGATTGCGCAAAGCGATCATTTACAATGCGATACCAGGTTAGGTTGGCAGTTAGGCGCCCTGCAAACAATTCATTTTTTACACCAGCCTCATAATGATCAATAATTGAAGGGCCCATTGGTCTGAATTCGCGATCATAGCCAGAGTTCGATGTGAAATTGTTTGCGTAACTAACATAGAACGTTGTCGATTTAATGGGTTGATAAATTAAGGCAAATTTTGGTGACCAAGCACTCTCTTTTTTATCACCCAATAGAAGGCTATCTTTGGTCATATTACGCACTACATAGGAAGAGTCATTCGCGTACGAATACCCCTGCGCCTCTTTATTTGTTTGATGCGTATAACGAATACCTAGCAACACTTTAAATTTATCCGTTAAGCTGACTAAGTCTTGAGCAAATGCTCCATAACGATAAACATCTGTGCTTGTTCTTGTCTTCAAATTGGCTTTTGGGATGTCCGTTCTGGATTTATAGGCATCCTTTTCAAAAATATTAATATTATCGTAGGCGGTTACTGGAGTTGCTTTAAGCGGATCGGCATAAATATCAAACGCATAATTCTTTGTGTTCGATTGGTCAAAATCAGCACCAACTAAAACTTGATGTTTAATCCTTCCAGTCAAAATGGAGCCGGTTAAATTGGCTTGTTGGTTAAATGATAATTCATCCGATTGGGTTCGGTTTAATGCTCTTGGCATATCGCCATTTGCTGCCGCTTGGATTCGTTCAGCACCGTAATAATTTCTAGTATAGTTTTGGTAACTCGCATTGACGTCCAATTTCCAATGGGATGAAAATTCCTGAGAAAAAGCTAATTGACCATTACTAGAATTGGTTTTATTGTACGCCCATGCTGTATTCAAATAAGTATTTCTCCCAACACGCTCGTCAATCTTTCCACCGACAGAACCGATTCCAAAGTCTGGCGTAAAGTCACTTTTTAGGTAATCAAACATTGCATTCAGTGTCGATTTTTCTGAGATCTTATAAAGCAAAGATGGGTTTACATAAAAACGCTTACTTTCTACATTATCGCGATAGCTTTCTGCGTATTCCCCGGTTCCAACCAGGCGAAACGCTAATTTATCACTAATAGGACCATAAACATCAACAATTGGCTTGTACTGGTTGAAGCTTCCTACACGCATAGATACCTCGCCTCCATATTCAAATTTGGGTTTCTTCGTCACTAAATTCAAAACTGCACCACCAGAAACCCCTCCATACAATAGTGCCGCAGAACCTTTTAGAATTTCTACCGATTCTAATGTACTTGCCTCAATCGAACCTCCATTGTTTGTTCGCGCTCCATTCTTGAAGATATTATTGGATCCCAAGCTGTAACCACGCGCAAAGAAGTTCTCATTGACCCCACCTCGGTTTGCTCCTAATGCAACGCCATTGGCATTTTTTAGCACATCACTTAATCTATTTACTTGCTGATCGCGAATGACTTGTGCATTAATAATTTGAACGGACTGTGGAAGATCACGAACTAGAATCCCCCCCTTACCAACGGCCAACTTCTTATCGTTTACGGTGTGATACCCGACAACATCTACACTATCGATGCTGTTATGATGATCATTTAAGATTAGGTCCGCAACTTTGGTTTCCAATCCTTCTGGATTCACTTGAATATTTCGAGATTCAAAGCCAATCGCACTCAGGACTAATACAAATTGTCCCGGCTGAGCGACGTGGAGCTCAAAATGTCCAGTAGCATTGGTTTTCACTGAATTTCCGTTTGAAGAAATGTTAACATCAGCTAGCCCCTTTCCTGCAGGATTAACGACTTTACCTTTTACAGTGGTTTGTCCGAAAGCGGTAGTTCCCGCTGACAGCATTAGTAATAAGAAAAATATTTTAATGACTCTCATCTTTATTTGTACTAAATCTAAATAAAGTACAAATGTAGACTCTGAACTTTTAAGATAAAATAAAGATTCGGCTAAAAACTTTAATAATCGGAAAAATACGAAAGTAGCACATCGTATCCCTATTTTGTTCAAATGAATGTTTAACGACTTCTCTTACAGCCTTTTCCTAATTTTAAACTACAAAGGGTAGCGATTACAAAAAAGGGACATCCATGATGATGTCCCTTTTTATTCAAATTCTATTTAAGTATTTCACTATAAATCTGCACAGCAAATACTATTTTTTAGAAAGATTATACGATTTAAAACTTCCAACGTACGAAAGCTTCAATCGCCTCGTAGTTTGCTAATCCAAGTTCATGGTATAGTCCTGCAGTTTCACTAGTACGGTCTTCCGCGCGGACCCAGAATTCTCTTGGATCATCTCCAGGGAAAACTGGAAGGTCTTTTTGCGACTGGTGTTTGAAGATCGCTAAGCGCTTACGTTTAACCTCTTGCGGTGAAAGTGGTACCGCCATTTCAATTTCATGAATTGGATATTCATGCCAAGCGCCACGGTATAACCATAACCAACAATCTTTGGTCCATTCATCTGTTTCGCGAAGACGCAAAATAGCTTGAAGAACAATATCAAAGCACACTTTGTGTGTTCCATGTGGATCGGCGAAGTCTCCAGCAGCAAAGATCTGATGGGGCTTCACTTGACGCAATAGCTCCATGGTTTGTTGGATATCATCCTCAAAGTCAATCTCTTTAGAGAATTTACCGCGATCGTAGAACGGTAGGTTTTGGAAATGAATATTTTCATCTGGCAAACCGACAAAACGAGCGCCCGCAATTGCCTCTCCTTTACGGATTAAGCCTTTGATTGTACGGATAATCTCTGGATCTACTTGATTAGGTTTTTTCACTTTGAAGAACTCACGCGCTTCTTCATAAATATTTCTTGTCACGCCGTTGTCGTCATCGACTGCTACAGCGAAGTCTTGTACAAACTCTAAATAACGTAAAACGTCATCATCCCATACTGCCGTATTTCCAGATGTTTGGTAAGCGACATGAACATTATGTCCTTGATCTGCTAAGCGAATGAAAGTACCCCCCATTGAGATCACATCATCATCCGGATGTGGAGAGAATAAAATAACGTTTTTACGTGCTGGTTCCGCACGTTCAGGGCGGCTAGAATCATCGACATTAGGTTTACCACCTGGCCAACCCGTAATGGTACGTTGTAGCTCATTGAAGATACGGATGTTGATACTATAAGCCGGGCCTTGCTCTGTAATTAACTGAGCCATACCATTGTTATTGTAATCATCATCGGTAAGTTTCAGGATTGCTTTCTTCAAATGAAGCGACAACCAAACGACTGCCTTTCTAACTAAGCTGTCTTCCCAAACAACATCATGCGCCAACCAAGGAAGGTTAAAACGTGTTAAGCCAGACGCGGCATCGGTATCTAAAACAAATTCAACATTATCTGACATTTGTAAATAGGTCGCTGGAATTTCCGAAGAGATTTCGCCTTCCACCGCTTTCTTAACAATTTCGGCTTTCTTTTCGTTCCATGCCATTAACACAATCTCTTTTGCTTTGAAGATTGTGCCTACCCCCATTGTAATCGCTTTTGTTGGTACATTTTCCTTACCCCCGAAATCGCGAGAAGCGTCTCTTCGAGTAAGGTCATCTAAGGTTACCAAGCGAGTACCTGAGTTTGGCGCAGAACCAGGCTCATTGAAACCAATGTGGCCAGTCCGTCCAATTCCTAAGATTTGGATATCCAATCCTCCGAAGTTCGAGATCTTTTGTTCATAAGCGATACAGAAAGCCTGTACATCTTCTGGTGCTAATGTTCCGTCAGGGATATTAATGTTCTCCTGCGGAATATCAACGTGATCGAACAATTGTTTCTTCATGAAAGCTACATAGCTTTGCTCTGCATTTGGAAGCATAGGATAGTACTCATCCAAGTTGAATGTGACTACGTTGTTAAAACTTAAACCTTCTTCTTTGTGTAGGCGTACAAGCTCTTTGTAAACTTTGACAGGTGTCGCACCGGTTGCTAAACCAAGTACGGCCTTTTCTCCTTTTGCCTGCTTATCAAGGATGATAGCGGCAATACGTTGTGCAACTTGGATAGAAGCTTCATCTTGAGAGGGGTATACCGTGACCGGCACTTTCTCAAAACGGGTTTCCTCTAATAAATTTAATCTTGCCATTTAAATTGAAAAATACCTTAGTGAGTAACAAATTTACTAATAAATTGGGCTGTTAGCATAAAATTTGCAATTTCTTTTACAGAATAACGAATTTTTCCTCCAAACGCTAAACGGAGTATTGAAAAAATCATAATGATCACTCTAGTAAATGCTTAGTTCAAACGCTTAGGCAATCGATTTCCGAGAAAGATTATGCGAATTTTACACAGGAAATTAGTCCCCCTCGAACGTATATCCTTATATTTGAATATTAATTAGCATCAGCATGAAAAAATTACTATTCATATTCTCATTCATTCCATGTTTGTTATTTGGGCAAACAAAAGAAGAATTAATTGCCACTGTCAAAGCCAATTCGAAGGACGTGCAGGCATTACAAACCTTGCAACGTATTGGTGTTTACGACCCGAACTATAAAGAATTGGAGACACTATTTAAGGGTTTGGACAAAAAAGTCCGTAAAAGTAACTCGGGAAAGCTTTTTGAGCGTTATATAAGTGCCTTGAAAAATACACAAGTCGGTAAGAAAGCGCCTAGTATTACGCAACTCGATTTGGCAGGTGAGCCTTATGCCCTATCCGATTTAAAAGGGAAATATGTGCTAGTTGATTTTTGGGCGTCTTGGTGTCCGCCATGTCGGAAAGAGAATCCGAATCTTGTAAAGACTTATGCGACATTTAAGGACAAAAATTTCGAAATTCTAGGTGTATCCTTTGACAAAGAATTTGCCGTTTGGGAGAAAGCGATTAAAGACGATAATTTAACATGGAAGCATGTTTCTGACTTACAGGGATGGAATAATTCAGCTGGTCAAACTTATGGTGTGAAAGCTATTCCTCAAAATATCTTGATTGACCCCAACGGTATTATCGTAGCTCGAAATCTTCACGGTGACGCACTCAATGCAAAACTTCAAGAAATATTGAAGTAGGAAAGCAGGACTTTAAAAAAGCCGATGCTATGTTTAAGAATAGCATCGGCTTTTTTTATCAATTTAACGATCTTGGCTTAATTCAACTGATAAGCTACAACAGAATTGCTGTTGAAAGTCGGTACATATAAAATTTTATCTTTTGGATTATATCCCAAGTCAGCGGTATTCATCTTGCCTTGCACATCTAAAAGCTCTGTAACTTGTCCCTGTGCAGTGATATGATAAATTAAACCTCCCCAGCAAGTCACTAAAAAGCTACCGTCACCAACAGGCTCTAATCCATCGCCGCCTAACTTTAAACCTTTTGCTATCACAGTTTTATTCGCCTTAGCATCTATCTTCCAAAGCTCCGGTCCAGCCATAGCAAACAGATTTCCATCAATAACGCGAAGTCCATTTACATTTGGCACATCGCTCATGAATAAGGATGGTCGATTGTTGTGAAGTAAATAAATCTTCGAATCGCGGGTATCAGAAACATAGACTTTTCCAGCACGATCAACCGTTACATCGTTTAAAAATTTAGATCCCGGTATCTTAATCTCGTTGATTACATTTCCGGTGATTATATCAACCACGACAACCTCATTAATGTCTGCGATATAAAGTTGATCATTGTATAAAGCCATTCCTTTAGGAGCGTTCAACCCTTGCACCCAGGTCGCATCCTTGATAGATCCGTCTAGATTTAAGATTGCTACACCACCTTTGCCATCAGCGGTCGATCCATCGCCGTCAATTAGAGAAACAAATAATTCGGAGCGTTCCGGGACATAAAGGACGGACTCTGGTACAGGCAGTTGCTCATTGGATTCCCACAATTGGGTTAATTTCTTTTGTCCAAAAGCAGTGCTTAAACAGATTAGGAAGGAGAGGGATAGTATGTATTTTCTCATGGCTAAATCATTAATATTTATCTAGTTATAAAATAAATATACTCATTAATACTAATTTAACACGTATTTTATTTGGGAAAAGCGTATTTTGATTTTCATATTACTTTAGAACTAACCAAAACCCATAGACATGAGAACATTTTTGGATGATAATTTTTTGCTGCAAAGCTCTGTAGCCGAAGAGTTATACCATAACTATGCAAAAGAGCTTCCGATCATAGATTACCACAATCATTTACCCCCAGACCAAGTTGCTAGCAATACGCAATTCGAAAATATATCAGCTATCTGGCTTCATGGTGATCATTATAAATGGCGCGCTATGCGGGCAAATGGAATCGACGAGCAATTAATTACTGGCTCGGCTTCAGACAAAGATAAGTTTCGCGCTTGGGCGAAAACTGTGCCCTACACCGTTAGAAATCCTTTATACCATTGGACTCACCTGGAGTTACAACGCTATTTCGATATTCATGAATTACTCAGTGAGAAGAATGCTGATCGTATATACGAAGAGACAACTGCAAAGCTACAAGAATCGAACTACGCCGTTGATGGTTTATTGAATCGCATGAATGTCGAAGTAATCTGTACGACCGATGATCCTATTGATAGCTTGGAGCACCATCAGGCCTATGCGAATCTTGGAAAAAAGGTTAAGATGTTTCCTGCCTTCCGCCCTGATAAAGCAATGAGTCCCGAGAATAATCTGGCCTTTAATGAGTATGTTGATAAACTTGCGCAGGTAAGTGGTCATAATATTGAGTCATACCAGCAATATCTAGATGCTTTAAAGGCTCGTCATGATTATTTTGCTAGTCAGGGCTGTTGTGTATCGGATCATGGATTAAGCCACTTGTACGCTGAAGAATATACAGAATCAGCGGTTAAAGACATCTTTGCAAAGATTCGCAGAAAAGAAGATTTAAATGTACAAGAGATTAATAAATTTAAGTCTGCCATGCTCGTACAATTTGCTGAATGGGATTACGAAAAGGAATGGGTACAACAATTTCATGTTGGAGCATTTCGTAATACAAATCCGAAGGCCATAAGGAACTTAGGCCCAGATACGGGATACGATAGTATCGGTGACTATCAGCAAGGCGAGGCTTTGGTGAAATTCTTAAGTCGCTTAGAGAGTAAAGATTCCCTAGGAAAGACGATCTTGTATAATTTAAACCCAATGGATAACGAGCTGTTTGCTGCCATGGGTGGAAATTTCAACGATGGAAAAGTTATTGGCAAAATGCAGTTTGGATCAGGTTGGTGGTATAATGATCAAAAGGACGGGATGACTAGACAGATCACCGCATTATCCAATATAGGCTTAATCAGCCGCTTTGTTGGGATGTTAACGGATTCTAGAAGTTTCCTATCCTTCCCTAGACATGAGTATTTCCGACGTATTCTTTGTGACATCTTTGCTGAAGATATCGTTAAAGGCGAATTGCCGCATGATATGGAATGGATAGGAAAGATTATTCAAGACATCTGCTACTACAATGCGAAAGCTTATTTCCCCTTTAGATAACCTAGTCTAAGACCGCTCGATATTTAACCATTTTGGCACTGGAGGTGCTTCGTACTGCTCCATAAGGTCGATTAATTCATCGATGTTATCCGCATATTGAAGCATCTTTTGATTTTCTTCTTTCAATAAACCCGTATCAACCATTTGTTGAATAAATTGAATTAGGTGATCGTAGAATCCGTCAACGTTCAAGATACCTACAGGCTTCTTATGTAAGCCTAATTGCGCCCAAGTAATCATCTCGAAGAGCTCTTCCATCGTTCCGAAACCTCCGGGAAGTGCTATTATTCCATCACATAAAGCATTCATCTTTGCTTTACGCTCATGCATGGTATCCACTTCAATCAGTTGAGTAATTCCAGAATGTCCAATCTCTTTGCTATTTAGAAACTGCGGAATAACACCGACCACGACACCTCCATGCGCCATCACACTATCAGCGACAGCCCCCATTAGACCAACACGGCCTCCACCATAAACTAATTGGATATTCCTTGCAACGAATGCTTTTCCTACTGCCTTAGCAGCATTTACAAATGAATTTCCAAAACCAGCGCTAGACGCACAGAAGACAACGATTTGCTTTAATTTCATAAGGCAAGTATAGGAAATTGCGGCTATTATTTCCAATAGAGTAGGTAGACCACGCTCAAGGAGGCTTTATAAACTATCCTTGAGTCAAATAGACTGTTAAATTTTTATAATTAAAAATACGTCTAACAGCGATTTAAGTCACAAAGAATATGTAATAAAACAATTTAATGCTACTCGCATGACGCAATCGACTAGGCAGCATAAAAATGGAAAGGCCCCAGGCGGAGAACCTGCGGGCCTTTCACTAAACTAAACATTGAAACAAAACTCTTTTAATTAGTTTGCTCTTTCCTTTTCTTCATTATTAGAATCTCGGCGACGAATTTGTTGTTTTAAATTCCCGAATTTATAAGAATAGGTTAAGCGAACCGTCTGATTGTCATTATATTGACGGATTTTCGAGTTAAACTCTTCGAAATCCGTATTAACGTTATTTTTATTCGATCTGAAAACATCGGTTACAGCTAGCTTAAGCGAGCTTTTCTGATCTTTGAAATTATAGTTTAAGCCTAGGTCTAAGTTTACGCGGCCACTAATTTTGTATACATTATATATAAACGGTGTATTTCCATTAATATTGGCTTCAGCTGAAAATTGATTATTCAACTTAAAGGTATGCATACTATTTGCTTGGATGAAAAAAGAGCCTAAATCAGCATAATATCCAGCAATAGGACCTTTAAAGTGCATATAAATTCCCGTTAAATTATTATTCATCGTCCAGAACTTTCCAACGCGATATGGGATGTTCATGTTTAAATACGACGTTACTGATTTAGCCAAATTATCACGCGTAATCCAAGTTTCGTTGGTTTCTTTATTCTGTCCCATACTTTCCACCATCGCGTCATTAGTAATATCCGTTCCTAGCGTAAAATTGAACATTTGCATCAGCGTATAATTCAAGGAAAGCCCGTGCGTATATTGCGGATTAACATATGGATTCCCTTCTTGGAAGGTCAACTTATCGATATAGTAGCGAAAAGGATTTAAGTAGCGATAATTAGGTCTACTTATTTTTCTTGCATAACTCAAGGTCAATATATGATTCGGGCTGATATTATAGCCTAAATTTGCAGACGGAAAGAAGTCCAAGTAATCGCGCTTCACTCTAGAATTCTTGGTAATCGAGTTCCCATCAGATATAGTATATTCGGCGCGAACACCTAATTTTGCTGTCCATTTCCCAAATTCCGTACTGTAATCCACATATCCGGCTGAGACTTGCTCCGTATAGACAAAATGATTAGGCCTTCCTTCATAGTCCTCCCATTGGCCACCAACTAGACGTTCAAAACCAAGATCATTATCGGACTTTACATTACTGTATTTTAAACCCGCTTCTAATTTTCCTTTTTTGAAAGGTTTCACATAATCCAATTTAGACACATAGATGTCGATATCTACCGGCATGCTACTGCGTTCCTGCTCCTCTAGTCGCACCAATGCTCCCGATGGAGTTTCTGTACGATAGAAATAATCTACATCAGAGGCCGTGCGGAACATGCTCCAATCAAAGTCAAATGTCAATTTACTTCCAGTTGTATCAATTTTGAATTCATTATTGAAGTTAACAGAATAGCGGTTAAACTTGGCTAAACTATAAGAATTGGCGCGCATGATAGAATCGGTGATATTTGCAGAGGGACCGATAAATGAAGCACTCAAGTTATCCCCTCCTTCTTCATTGTTATTTCCTGTAAATTGAACTAACATCGTGTTCTTTGCAGAAGTCTTTTGTTCCACACCAAAACGATAGTTATGATTTTTCTCCCGTTCAATTAAACCTGCTTTTTGATCGAATAATGTTGACTTACCGTTGTTGGCAATCGTTCTTTCCAGGTTTAATTCCGTTTCACGCTTGTTATCGGTATAGGCATATGATCCAAATAGTGTGGTATTATTCTTCTTGTAGTTTAAGTTTAAGGAACTATTCCCTCTAAAATGTTTACCATAGCCTGCACTTGCAATAAAAGATCCGTTAAAACCTTCGGTATTATTTTTCTTGAGCACAATATTGATTGTTCCTACAGCTCCCTCCGCATCGTCTTTCGCTTGACGTGTCGTAGTTACCTCAACACTTTTTATTTGAGCGGCATCCGTTGATTTTAGGAAAGTTGCCAATTGCTCTCCTGTCATATAGGTTTGTCGGCCATCAATGGTTACCGTAACCCCTTGTTGTCCCATCAATTGTAGATTATCATCTTTATCTACGCTAACTCCAGGAGCGCGCTTTACAACCTCTAGGGCATTATTTCCTGCCGCTAAGGTTGAGTTTTCTACATTTAGAATCAGCTTTCCATCTTTGTTTTGAACCATTGGCGCTTGTCCCCTAACTGTAACCGCTTCTATGGCTTGGCTCGCCGTTGTAAGTTGAATGACTGGAACTGAATAAACTTCATCCCCTAGATCAAAATTTGCCGATTTTGCATTAGCAAATCCGACTGAAGATACTTCAATGTAATAATTTCCTTTAGGTGCTTTTAATATTATAAAATTACCATCAGCATCCGTAACGGCAGTTTTTATCAATACATTTGCTGTGGATGACATTAAGTAGATGGAGGCTGCGGCCACTGGTTGGTTATCCTGGTTGACAACCTTTCCTTTGATATCGGCGTCTTGCGCCTTTGCTAATGCCTGGTTAAAAAATAAAACCATTGTTGCGACAATTAGCACGATTACTCTTCCCATTGTTGTTTTTCTAGTGTTTTCGTTATTGGTTTGTTTCGATAACCGACCTCTATTTTCAAAAAGCCAGTTATTAATTATAGTTTAATGACGTTGTTGCTTACGCTTTGGTTGCAGCAGCCTCTTCTTTTTTCTGCGATTTCTCTTTCAATTCTTCCAGTTCTTTTGCCTTTTCCTTAGCCTCTTCCTCCTTTTGTTTTGCTTCCTCTTCTGCTTTTTCAATCGCTTCCTTTTCAGCCTTTAGCTTGTCATCTTGCATCTTAAGTATGCATCGAAGGCCATTTGCGGTCATAATCCACTCGGAAGCCTTTGCGCTTTCATTGTATTCATTACACTCCCATGCGGAAATATCCTGTATACGATGAGCTATTGAATTACTTAAAGAAACTTTCGTCCCTACTGGAAGATAAACGATAATGCCGACATGTTGATCTCGAAATTTATCTTGTTGGCTCATTGCGAAGTGACTATCAAAAGAAACGATATTCTTGTCTTGTTTCACTTGATAAGATATACGAGAGGCACGATCAGAAGCTTCTTTATAAGTGTTCCCCTTTGCTCTATAATTATACTGTATGTAAGGTGCTTTTAAAGAATCTATCGCTTCAACACGAATCGAAATATCACGACGTAGATAATCTGCTAAGTTTTCCCCTTTTACATTAATATTAAACTTCTTGTTATTAAATTCTTCATCTGAAGCTTTTATCACTCGCACATCATGTTCCGTAAATATATAACTGTCGCTTTTATCCAAAGGCTTCTCGACACCAATGGTACTGACCTCTTTAAATTCCTGCTGCGTTATTACTACAAAATATAAGATCATTACGACTGATATAATCCAAGTTGCAAACAAGGTGATACTTAAGTAGTTATTCATACGCTGCACTTTAAATACAACCCGTAGTAAAAGATAGAAGATAGCGAAAAACGGAATTCCAAGCGCCATAAATCCTGCGAGTAAGGCAAAGAATGCGGACACAGGTGTCATCACCGTTAAAGGAGGTAGCATGATATCATTCTTAAATCCTAAGAGATTAAGCGTACAGAATACAAAGGTTACAAACAAGCCAATAATTGCGCATCCGAAAGCGATTAAGAATATAATGGCTAAGAACTTGCCAAATGCCGAGAGAACGCGACCAAATAAATCGCCTACCGTACGAACTCCTCTATTAAAATGCTCGCCGGCGCTCGAAAAATTTTCTCCAAGTCCTTTCATCTCTTCATCAAAAGACTTTTTGAAATTCTGTAGATTAGGTGCTTCTCCGCGCATAGCCATCTTATCTGCCCGCGTTATCGCTTTAGGCATTACCGCCCATAAAACAACATATAACAGGACACCAGAACCTGCAAAAAGGAAAAATAGAACGAACATTATTCGAATCCATTTAGATTCAAGATTAAAATAATGCCCAAGCCCTGAACATACACCGCCGAATATTCGATCGTCCATATCACGCATTAACTTCTTGGAAGCAGCAAATGCAAAGGCTGGTTCATTGCTAGTCTCCTCGGATTTAGCTGACTCAGGTTCTCCCTCTACAGGAGGGATAGAATCAGAGGCCGTCTCTGCCGTGAATGTTGACTCCGATTCCTCACGAACTTCCTCTAAGAAATCTGTATCAAAATCGCTCACACGTCCCATTTGGCTAATCACCTCATTAACGTCTTGAACGTTGATTACTTCTTTACGTCCACTTTGGATCTTCTCGGCAAACATCTCAGCAATTCGATTCTCGATATCTTCAAGTATTTCCTTGCTATCCTCCGTTTTACCAAAGTGTTTCTTTATCTCGATCATATAAGATCGAAGTATTTCGTAAGCATCCTCCTCGATGTGAAAGACGATGCTGTTTATATTAATGATTATTGTTCTGTTCATGGCAATATTTAGTTAATTATGTTAGTCAATTTGGCGATCTCCAATAGCGGTTTGCACCGCAAAGTTCAGTTCTTTCCAGGTTACATCTAGCTTACGTAACACTTCCATTCCTTCAGCTGTAATCTGATAATACTTACGTGGTGGTCCTGAAGTCGATTCCTGCCAGCTATAGCTTAACAAGCCATTATTCTTAAGTCGCGTCAGCAAAGGGTACAAGGTACCTTCGACCACCAACAACTCGGCTTTTTTTAATGCACCGATGATGTCTGAGGCATATATCTCTCCCCGAGAAATTATTGACAGAATACAATACTCTAGTATTCCTTTCCTCATTTG
>JBEBRI010000056.1:0-20557 GCA_040394915.1 Sphingobacterium sp. | reverse complement strand
CCAATAGGCTCGAAGCACTTGATGCATTAATGATGACTCAAGGTTACCGACGCTTTGATTATAAGGATTTGGTTCAAGGTAAATTACCAGCTTTGCGCTTTATGCCAGAATTAGGTATTACATTAAGTGGTACTTTACGTTTAAATACGGGACGTCCACAGCCTAATGGAGGTTTATTTTTAAGTATTCCAGGGGCAGCAATTAAGAAGGATACGTATACCGACAAGAATGGAGCATTTAAATTTGAAAACCTTGTTTTCCAAGATTCATTGAAAGCGACTATCAACGCGCGTGGAAATGATAACTTCCGTAGTCTTGTCATCAATATGGATCAGACCTTCTATCCGGAGATCGACCAGAATAGCCCTTATTTTAGTGCGGGTATTCAAAACATAGATCAAGCGATGTCGGCCTATCTAGATAATAGCAAGAAGGAATTCAGAACATCAATTTTAATTGATGAGGTTGTTGTAACAGCAACGCAGGAGAAAAAGCAATCGAGTAAAGATTTTTCTGCACTTTCCGGTCTTTCTATGCCTGATCACCGTATTGAAGGTTCTCGCCTTCAAGGTTGTAATGTGCTATCAATGTGTTTAAATACACTTCTAACGGGGATAACCTATGATGTAAACACGCTGAAGTATTATGTAACAAGAAATTATAACTCCGGTAGTCGTGTTCCTGTTCAATTCTTTTTAAATGGTATGCCAATCGATGAGCCTTCTTTAAATTCTATTACTGTTTCGGAAATTGAAGGGATTGAGATTTTCTTAAGAGATGATTTAGGGACTGTGCGTAATATTTATCAGAATGATGGGGTCGTGTCAATCATTACAAAAAAGGAAAAGAAACAACCACGTATGACGATGGCACAGATTGAGGCAATGCTGCCTAAATCAAATGTCATTGATCTTCATCCTTTAGGATATGTTAAACAACGTGTGTTTTACACACCAAAATATACAACTCCAGATAGTAAGAATATAAATGATTACAGGACAACAGTCTACTGGAATCCTGACATTCAGGTTAATAAAAATGGCGAAATAGATTTAGAATTTTATAACGCTGATGGTACAGGCAAATACAAAGTCGTTGTTGAGGGGAATGATGTTCAGGGTAATGTAGGACGCCAGGTCTTCTACTACAATGTAAAATAGCACTTATAAGTTAAGATTTAGCTGAATATAAGGAAAGGTTCGAAGTACTACTTCGAACCTTTTTTATTGTTATTTTCTCACGTTTAGAATTACGGCAACAAGTATTAGCATAAAGCCGAGTATTGCATATTGACTGAATGTCTCATTGAATAGAACATATCCAAAGATCAGCGCGTACACGACACCGAGATAGTTTAAACTAGCGACTTTAGCAAGATTGGCACTTTGATAGGATAGTGTCATGTAGTATTGTGCGATCTGTGTGAATACCCCAATCAATAGTAGAAGTCCCCAATCCCAACCCATAGGAGTTTGCCATTTCAATAGGGTGTAGGCGGTCACAAAGGGCAAGGTGATAAGCGGGAAATAGAAAATGATAACTAAGGGATGTTCCGACGTTTTTAGTTTGGAGATGATGTTGTAAGCGAGTCCAGAGAACAATGCGGCGGTTAAGCCGATAACTAAGTCTATGGGTGAGATGCGCGTGTCAAATCCCTTCAGCATCATTACGCCGATGATTGCAATAGTGAAGTATAGAAAACGTATTGGCTTTATGGGTTGCTTGACGATATAGATCCCAAGGATTGCCGTAAAGAACGGAGAGAGATAGTTTATCGTCACCGCGGAAGCTAAAGGGATATTTTGCAGCGTGTAAAAAGATCCCAGTAAACCAATGCAACCTGCAATTCCTCTTAGAATTAGCAGTGGTTTATTGTTCCCAAATACAGGAATCTTGTCTCTTCTCAGAATAACATAAGAGGCAATAAGACTGAATAATGATCGGAAGAAAACGACTTCGACGGTTGGGATATGCGATACATGCTTAACACATACATTCATCAGGGCGAAGAATAGCCCCGCAAGCAGCATATATTTAATGCTATCTTTTTCTCCCACCACTATTGAACCGGGTCGTTATGTTTTTTTACGACTTCTCTAATGCCCGTTTCGGGGTCAATTTCTAATTCAGTTTGCTTAACCAATACAGCGAAGGAAGATGGTTGGATACCTTTCCCATATTTGATGGCATATTCCTTTGTAAATTCGGCGCCAAAGTATAGGATGGCAGAAGAGTAATAGACCCATGCTAATAAGATGATGATTGATCCTGCAGCACCATAGGAGGATGCAGTCATATTTTGACTCAAATATACGGAGATGCCATACTTCCCTAACATGAAGAGCAAAGAAGTGAAGATGGCACCGCCTAAAATGTCTTTGAATCGCACTTTTGCATCGGGTAAGAAAGCATAGATAATACCGAAAAGGGTGGTGATGACTACGAAAGTGATGGTAGTGTTCACCATATCGATTAGGCTGATATCCCAGTTTTGAATAAATCTATTGAAATAGTCTGTCATGATTCCAATCAGACTACTAACAATTAAAGAAGCCATTAACAAGAATACTAATCCCAAGATCATAGAGAACGAGATTAGTCGATTTATAATGAGTTTTAGCCAACCTTTTTTGGGCTTAGGTTTTACTTTCCAGATCGTGTTGATTGAATTTTGGATATCGACGAAGATTGTCGTTGAAGTGAACATTAATGTCGCAGTTCCGATGATAATTCCGATATTGGATTTGCTATCGAGGGATATTTTGGAGACCGTTGATTCAAGCGTTGCAGCAATTTCTCGTCCGAATAGATCACTAAGTTCGTCCATAACTTGATCGCGCGCTCCAACCGTTCCATCTAGGTGTTCGCCGTAAAAAAAACCTAAGGTCCATGTTAAAATCAGTAACAATGGACCTATAGAAAATACGGTATAATAAGCTAGCGAAGCGCTAAGCTTCATGCAATTGTCCTCGATAAACCCATTTACAGCATTAACTAATAGCTCCCAAAATTCCTTTAGTTTGGTCCAAATAGTGTTTATCATAGGGTACGATTATTCCTTATAAATATCTTTAATTAATTCTTCATTTTTCTGAAGGATAACCTTGCGTTTTAGGCTTAGCTTTGGTGTGAGCTCGCCGTTGTCAATAGTCCATTCCTTATCGAGAAGCTTGAATTTCTTCACTTGCTCCCAATGTCCAAAGTTAGCCATTGCTTGTGAAATAATTTGCTCATATTTTGTTAAAACTTCACCTTGCTTAATTGCTTCTTGCTTAGAACTGAAGGGGATGCCTTTATGCTTACAGTATTTCTCCAATTCCTCGAAAGCAGGAACTATTAGCGCAGCAGGGAAGCGCTGATTTTCACCGATAACCATTACCTGTGCGATTAAGGTGGATTCCATTAATTTATTTTCAAGTACTTGCGGCGCAACATATTTACCACCCGCAGTTTTGAACATTTCTTTTTTACGGTCTGTGATACGTAGGAAGCCATCTGGGGTCAATTCACCGATGTCTCCGGTGTGGAAATATCCAGCCTCGTCGAATGCTTCTTTTGTTGCCTCCTCGTTTTTATAGTAGCCTTTCGTAATACTTGGCCCTTTAACCATAATTTCACCATCTTGTGCAATCTTCACGTCCAAATTTCTTAAGACACGCCCAACTGTTCCGAACTTAACATCCTCGTCTTTCCAGGAGTTAACAGCAATTACTGGGGATGTTTCAGTTAGTCCATATCCCTCTAAGACTTTGATTCCAGCCGCCCAAAAGACACGTGCTAAACGCTCTTGTAGAGCAGCACCGCCTGAAATAATTGTTTTAATATTACCTCCGAGAGCTTCTTTCCATTTAGAGAAGATAAGTTTTCGCGCGATACCAAGTTGAAAGTTATACCAAGCAGAGTTCTTCTGCGGCTCTTGATATTTGAGTCCGAGATCTAAGGCCCAGAAGAAGAGTGATTTTTTGATGCCTGTCAGGTCTTTGCCCTTAGCAACTACTTTATCGTAAACTTTCTCAAGTACACGTGGTACCGTTGTAAATAAATCTGGTTTAACATCATTGATATCGGCGACGATGTTATCGAGATTTTCAGCATAGTAAATCTGTACACCACGTGAGAAATACATGTATACGACCATGCGTTCAAATATATGACAGAGCGGTAGAAAGCTAAGTGCCTTTTTATAGTTGTCGGTGATTAAATGATTACAGGCTTGCACATTGCTCAATAAGTTTTCATGTGATAGGAATACACCTTTGGGTTTTCCGGTAGTTCCTGATGTGTAGATTAACGTCAATAAATCTTCAGGTTCTACAGCATCGTTGAAGGGCTGTAAATCAATATCCTGTGATTTCCCTAATTCAGCGACTTCGAGAAATAACTTACGACCCTCTAGTTTATCGAAAGTATAGGTTTCAATGTTGATATTATTCTCTTTCATTGCCATATCAGCCTTATCAGCAAGATCTTCGTTGCTGACAAATAACATCTTGACTTCGGCATCGTTGATGATATACACCAGGTCTTGACTAGATAGGGTAGGATAAAGAGGTACTGTTGCAACACCGAGTTGATTACAAGCAAAATCAATGAAATTCCATTCAGGGCGGTTTCCCGACATGATCGCAATACGATCACCTTTCTTGATACCACGTGCTAGTAGTCCTTTACTTAAGTTATTTACGATATCTACGAAATCTGTAGTAGAAAATGTTTTCCAATTGGCACCAGCACGTCCAGCAACCATAATGTCTTTTGCAAATTCTACCTTATAGTTTATGATAATATCAAATAATCTTTTGAACTTATTCATACTTAATTCCCTTCATTTAAATGACAGTTTATAATTTTCATAACTTAGGTTTACTAATATATCGTTTTTTTTAAATAAAAACTATGCTAGCAGAGTAATATTTATGCTGTGTAAACCTGCATAATGTTTAAAATCAGTTAAATATATTTTTTGTTTAAACATCTTTTTAAGAGATGCTTGTGATGTGTTTGTCATTAACTCAAACCTAAATCGCGCTAACTTTAAACTGTTGTTCGATTCGTTTGTAATCCATGTTATATCCTAAATACAACTTTAATAAGTTAAGAAAAAAATGGAAATATCGTTTAATATTTCTAATAAAACTACACTGCCTTGTCATTCTCTGTATGTACTGCCCATAGCGTCAGGTATCCTATCCTCACTCGAAGTACAATTCCATCGACTCCTGAAGGTATTACTTTAAAATCGAATCAATTTTCGGGAGAAAACTAATACAACATTCGAATAGATGTTCGCAATATCGAGTTGAAATATTTTGAATAGATGAATGTGACTATCGAGTCCCAGGTTAAGAAATATTCTATCAATTTTAGTGCTTTATAACGAGTGCTTTATAAAAATAACCTGAGCATTTACTTAAAGCAGTATACCTAAACCCGGTTTTTTCCGTTTAAAAATAAATGCTACATTTGGGCGTTCAGATATTTTAAAAATTTATGAAGAAAACATTACAATTAACAATCCTACTGGTTTTGACCGTTTTTGCGGGAATTAATTTGGCTCAGGCACAATTGCCAAGTACACACGCTATTGGTGGTCGTTTTGGGTCGGCTACGGGTGTGACGTATCGTTATAGCTTAAATCAGCAAAACGCCGTTGAAGGTATTTTGAGTGTGCAAAGTAATTCTAAATACAGCAGATTCCGTTTGGTAGGATTATATGAATATCACATGCCGCTTGCCAATGATTTTTCGTGGTTTTGGGGTTTTGGGGGTAGTGTGGGCTCTTACGCTGGTAAAGCTTACACCGACGATAAAGGAAACCGATATGATAAATATTCGGAACTCGCATTAAGTGTGGATGGTATCGCAGGAGTGGAATATAAAATCCCGTCTGCTCCAATTGCGCTCTCTTTGGACATTAAACCGCACTTCGACTTTTTACAAAGTTCTGGGTTTAAAATATTTGATACTTTCGGGTTTTCCGTAAGATATACGTTCTAACAAAATAAGGCTCGCTATAGCGGGCCTTATTTTATTAGCGTAGGTTCTAGCGTTTTTTTGTTCTGTTTCTAGCACCCTTCACTTGGAGATTAGTTTAATGATAACCAAATATCTCCTAAAGCTCGTTGTTCCACTGTTGCATTAGGATTGCGCTCAATATAATAAGATACACGATCGCTTGCTTTTAATACGACCTGAATCTCTCGAATTAAACCTTCTCTAGCAATCATGATATTCAAATTTGTCCCAACGGTAGAATTACTGATGATTAAGTCTAGTTCGCGACCCTGTGGATCAATACGAACCCCGTTAACGGCGATTATTTCATCATCTACGTTCAGTCCGTATTCCCATGCCGTTGAACCTCTATCAACGTTTTTGATGGTTGTTCTGCCATCATGATGCAACACTTTAACGCCCAAGCTTGCCGTTTGATTCGTTAAATTTTGATCGATAAATTGGTAACCCACTAAATTGAAGTAGGCATTGTAGTCAATTTCCTCACAATGGTAGACCGCGTCAAAAACAGGGCTTAAATTGGTACCTGTTACCTCTTCCGCGAGCTTTTTAAATTCCGCTTCTTCTATCCCGCGTCCCTCAATCAGGTAAAATTGCTTATAGGCAGCCTGTAATACATGATCTAAGCGCTTTTCGCCATTCGTTTGGCTAATTATACTCAAATCCAACATACAAGCAAGCATAGCACCTTTATTGTAATAAGAGATACTTGAGTTTTGTGAATTCTCATCCGGGCGGTAATGCTTAATCCAAGTATCGAAGCTAGACAACCCAACGGATTGAACTAGGTGACCAGGTTTGTTCAGTACCATATTAAATTCACTTACCAATGCTTGTAAATAATCAGCTTCATCACGGAAGTTACATCTGCGTGTGATCAGATTATCATAATAGGCCGTAAAACCTTCGAATATCCACAATAAGCTTGTGTAATTTTCCTCCTCGTAATTGAACGGACCCAAAGCTTTTGGACGTAATCGTTTTACATGCCATAGGTGGAAGTATTCATGCGCTACAAGACTTAAGAAATTGGTGTAGCCAATCGAACTGCTGTAAGCATTTCTCCCGGACGCTAAAACGGTAGAATTTAAATGCTCTAATCCCCCGTGCCCACTCTGGTAATTATGAGTAATAAAGACATATCGGCTATTTGGGTTCGATCCCCATAATTTCGTTTCTTCTTCTACAATTTTCTTTATGTCTTGTGAAAGCTGATCTTTATCGTAGCTTCCCACACCAACCATCGCAAACTCATGAGGGATACCAGCAGCATCAAAGGTCCAACTATCCTGGTTGCCAATTTCAATCGGTGAATCAAATAGGATGTCGTAGTTTTCCGCATAATAACTATGCTTAACACCATCTATTTCTGGCAGGCCTGTAGAAATCTTGGTCCAGTACTGCGGTAAATCGATGTGTACATTGACGGGGTGTTCTAAATAACCATCCACATACAAGAATGTGCCGGCCGGGCTTAGGAATGCATGGGAATCATCAACGAAGTTTGTGCGAACCGATTTTTCGAAGCAATAGATGCGGTAATTAATCTTTAAATTGTTGCTTGGATTATCAATCCGCCAAGTATTTTTTGATACTTTGTAGATATTCAAATCTTCGCCATTATCTGCCTTCGCAGACACTTGTTCCATATTTTTTGCGAATTCACGGATAAGGTAGGACCCCGGAGTCCAAACCGGCATTTTCACATCTAAGTAGGTATTTGCAAATCCTTGAATTTGCATTTCGACCTCTACGTAATGTGCCTGAGGCTCGATAAACGAGATTTGAAAATCAATACGGCTGTTCATAGTATTATCATTTATAAGAAAAGGGAAGCTTTTGAAGCATTCCCTTTATTTTTTAATTCTATTATAAACTTCGAAAGTGTAATCATATTGGTGCTTTTCATCTTTACGATGTGGCTCTGCAGAAACTAACTCCCAATCGTCGGCTGGGAGTGCTGGGAAATACGCGTCAGCGTCTTCGATTGTCGCATGAACTCTCGTTAACAGCACTTTCGAAGCGAAGGGAAGTGCTTGTTCATAGATTTGCGCACCACCGATAATAAACACTTCATATTCATCCCTACAGTATGAAAAAACGTCTTGCAAACTGTTTGCTACATCCACGTCTTCGGCAACAAAAGTCGCTTGACGTGTAATAACAATATTTCGGCGACCGGGTAAAGGTTTGCCAATAGATTCAAAGGTTTTTCTGCCCATTACGATCGAATGATCCATGGTTTGACTTTTAAAATATTTAAAGTCATTTGGCAAGTGCCACAACATTTGGTTGTTCTTGCCGATTGCGTTATTCTCCGAAGCAGCTACGATCAATGTTAAAGTTGGGTAACTCATGTATGTCTAAAAAATAATTAAACAGCAACAGGTGCTTTAATATGTGGATGGAATTCGTAATCTACGAGTTCGAAATCTGAAAACTTGAAATCGAAAATATTTTGCACCTCTGGATTTATAATCATTTTCGGCAGAGGTTTTGGATCTCTTGACAATTGTAATTCAGTTTGCTCAAAATGATTGCTATAGATATGGGCGTCTCCTAACGTATGGATAAATTCTGCGGCTTCCATATCGCAAACTTGAGCGACCATCATCGTCAATAGAGCATACGATGCAATATTGAAAGGTACACCAAGGAAAATATCTGCACTGCGTTGATATAATTGACAAGAAAGTTGAGGCTTATAAATTCCTTTTTCCGGTTGCGCAGGTGCGACATAAAATTGAAAAAAGGCATGACATGGAGGTAAAGCCATGTTTTCAACTTCCGCGACGTTCCATGCAGAGACGATAATTCGACGGGAATCTGGCGTTTCTTTCAATTGTTTAATCACCTGGCTGATTTGATCGATATGTCCGCCATCTGGCTTTGGCCATGAACGCCACTGGGATCCGTAAACTGGCCCTAAATTTCCATCGGCGTCGGCCCATTCGTCCCATATACTGACGCCATTTTCTTTCAAATATTGAATGTTGGTTTCGCCTTTCAGAAACCAAATCAATTCATGAATGATGGAGCGAAGGTGGAGTTTTTTCGTGGTGACGAGCGGAAAGCCGTCTTTCAAGTTGAAACGCATTTGATATCCGAAAACACTTTTCGTGCCGGTGCCAGTCCTGTCGGTCTTTTCAACACCATGCTGATAAACATGCTCTAATAAATCCAAATACTGTCTCATAGGTTTGTTTCCTCTTTTATAATAGGTACGAAGATACCTTTTTTTAAATCATCAGAATATCAGATTTTTTCAACAACTCACATTTTGCGTCTTTTTGTGTATTTTTGCAAAATATCATGGGAAAAAAAGTTGCTTTCTACACATTGGGCTGTAAGCTGAATTTTTCAGAAACGTCTTCTATTGGTCGTGTTTTTAAAGATGCCGGCTATGAGACGACAGCATTTAATAGTCAAGCTGACGTGTATGTGATTAATACATGTTCGGTAACCGATCATGCTGATCGAAAATGTAGAAAGGTTGTAAAAGAAGCATTAAAATACTCTCCGAACGCCTATATCACAATTGTTGGTTGTTATGCGCAACTCAAGCCAAAGGAGATTTCAGAAATTCCTGGTGTTGATATGGTACTTGGTGCGGCCGAAAAGTTCAATATCTTAGAACATATCAACGATTTGACTAAGAACGAAAAAGCCGTTGTTCATAATGCGCCAATTGATGAGACCAATCAGTTTGTTTCTGCTTTCTCTATCGGCGATAGAACGAGGACGTTTTTAAAGGTTCAAGATGGCTGTGACTACTCCTGTACGTTTTGTACAATTCCTTTAGCAAGGGGAGCGAGTCGTTCGGGTAAGATTGAAGATATTGTTAAGCAAGCCGAGGAAATCGCGGCTTCAGGGGTAAAAGAAATTGTACTTACTGGGGTTAATATTGGTGATTTTGGCGTGCGCGATGGTAAGCGCCAAGATAAATTTGTGGATCTAGTGAGAGCCTTAGATGAGGTGCAAGGTATTGATCGTATCCGTATATCATCGATCGAACCTAACTTATTGACCAATGAGATTATCGAGTTGGTCGCACAATCAAAGCGTTTTGTTCCTCATTTCCATATGCCGTTGCAATCTGGTAATAACGCCGTATTGGCAAAAATGCGTCGTCGTTACAAACGTGAGCTTTATAGCGAAAGAGTCTCGAAGATCAAATCCTTGATGCCTGATTGTTGTATTGGTGTTGACGTTATTGTAGGTTTCCCAGGTGAAACTCGTGAGGATTTTATCGATACTTATAATTATCTCAACGACATGGATATCTCTTATTTGCATGTATTTACGTATTCAGAGCGAGAGAATACCATTGCCGCGCAAATGGAAGGGGCAGTTCCAGGAGCTCAACGTAGCGATCGTAGCAAAATGTTACATATCCTTTCCGAGAAAAAACGTCGTGCATTTTACGAGTCGCAATTAGGTAAAGCGGATTATGTGCTTTTTGAAGGCGATGAAAAGGATGGATATATGCACGGATTTTCGAGAAATTATGTGAAAGTTCGTACAGCTTATGATCCATTACTGGTCAACGAAATCGTGCCTGTTAAATATATAAGTATAGCGGATAACGGGGACGTGGATATTGAAGAGATACCAGAACTATTAGTTCATTAACGAAAATACATTTATTTAAAAAAGGAGCCATCATTGATGGCTCCTTTTTTAATGGCTAAACTGCCCCTATTGCTGATTTCTTCTTCGGAAAGATGCAAACTCTTTATGTAACCTCAAAAGTTTGTACGTGGAACTTAACAATTCGTTCGTCTCCAAAAGAATTGAGAAATAGAGCCGGCTATTTTTGGGGCTACTTTCGGAAGTACGAATCCGGTCGATTTGTTTGTCTAAAAGAAGGTTGATATATTCTTGTATGCTTTCTCTTTCCTCAATTAGTGAGTCGATCTTACTGAAATCCTGCCGCTTATAGGCCATATAAATTTTCGAAAACCATGCCCCCAATTGTTCGACAACATACTTTAAATCTTTGGCTTGACTAATTCGTAAGGGTTTGTGATTGTTGTCGACATGATTCAAGGCGTTTGAATTAATCACAGCCAAATTCTCAATCATATCTTGCAAATAGCCTAAAGAGATTATATAATAACGACTGCCCTTCACTGAAGTATCGTCAAGACTTCGAATAAAGTTATACATGGCGTTATTCGTTGAATTGAGATCATTCATCAACCGCTTCACCAGCTTTTTGTTATGACTTAGGGATTCCAAATCTTCTTTAATCAATGAGTCGATCGCATCCTTATAGAAAATGTTCGCCTTAGAAAAAGTTTCGGAAATCTGGTTGGCACTTGTTTCCATCACTTGTTGTAAGGATAGAATATCTGATTTTTCTAAGTTAAGCTCCTGTAATGCTTTGGCTTTTATCTTTTTATCATGGCTTTTCGCACTGCGATATAAGAGCAGGGCTAAGACCACTAATGCAATTACTAGAGTGACGATCCCGCCAACTTTCAGGAAATAGGCGAAGACAAATGCGCCGGCAAATGCGCAGCCAGCGGTTACAAACCAGCCACCAATCACGTGGAATACACCTGAGACGCGATATACGGCGCTTTCCCGGCCCCAAGCGCGGTCGGCGAAGGCTGTACCCATTGCAACCATAAAAGTCACGTAGGTCGTCGACAAAGGTAATTTCATGGAGGTGCCCAGGGCGATTAGGCTACTCGCGACCATGAGATTGACGGATGCGCGAATCATATCGAACATCGGCTCGTCTTTACGCTTCGATTGCTGCTGCGCTACCGCAATCATCCGATTCTCAAACTTTTTATCCAGATTCGATTGTAAGGTTTTGGGCATGACATAGCTCAGCACAGAGCCAACGCGTATAAATCCTCTAACAATTGTTCTGGAAAGAAAATTTGACTCAAACTTCTCGGCACCGTCACTTTGATTCGAAAGACTCATTTCGGTTTCAATAACCGTTTTTGCTTTTTTAGAAGTCCACAACGTGATAACCATCACAATACCTGCGGATAACAATATCCATAAAGGCGCGACGATATTTGAACTGGCGAGGGCATCCATCGTAAACGTATCTGGATTGGCGCCAGGTGTGCTTTGAAATATTTCAATCGATTGAATTGCAGCGACTGGAACACCAATAAAGTTGACTAGATCATTTCCTGCAAAGGAAAGTGCTAATGCAAATGTTCCAATGCCGATAATGACCTTTAATATATTAATCCCCAAGTGCGTGATGATAAAGCTGATTACCGTACAGACGACAAAACTTCCGGCGAGCAATAGCAATTCATTGTCTTTAATCCAATACTTCACATCGCTACCTAGAAAAGTCACTTCTTTCAAGCCCTTAATCAAGATGAAATACGTTATGGCCGCCATTGCGATACCACCAAAAAACACACCAACGGTTTTTAGCTTTTTTTCAAATTGGAAAGTGAATAATACGCGTGAGATGTATTGAACCAACATCCCGATAGAAAATGAAATAACAACAGATAATAAGATACTGTAAACAATTTCGGATGCTTTTTCGGTATTGATATAATCGGAAAGGCTCGCCCAGCTACCATCGCTCATTACGATTTTAAAAATTGCAAGACTGATGGCCGCACCCAACAATTCAAAAACAATGGAGACTGTCGTTGATGTAGGGAGACCGAAATAATTAAAGACATCCAGCAAAATGATGTCGGTAATCATCACTGCTAGGAATATAGCGATAACATCATCGAATGTGAACTTACTCGGGACATAAATTCCGCTTCGCGCTATTTCCATCATTCCGCTAGAAAATATAGATCCAAATAAAATGCCTAGACTTGCGATTATCATAATCGTTTTGAATGGAATCGCTTTTGATCCAATAGCGGAGTTCAGAAAATTTACGGCGTCATTACTTACGCCGACCATCAGGTCTATAATGGCAAGAACAGCAAGTGTGATGAGAACAAGGTATAGGTAGTTTTCCATATGACACGTTCAGTTGTTATTTGTTTGGTAGCGTTAAGGTGTTTGTAGATCCGAAGACCCACAGCACTTTTTAATTAAAAGACTAATTTGTTGATTTTTGTTTGATCATATTCTTCCAGACAATGATAAGCAGAATAAATGCGACTCCCAACCATTTTAGCCAAGAAACGGGTTCTTGTAGGATGAGGTAAGACATGCAAACCGCCACAGGTAATTCAACCGCACTCAGCACAGCGCCGAGTGAATAGCCGACGCTTGGTAGACCGTAGGCAAATAATAGGGGAGGAATAACAGTGCCAAAGAATGCGAGTAATAGACCGAAAGGGAGGATTCCAAGGAAGACCTCAGCATTAAGTAGGTTCAAAGGTTGCAGTGTGATTGCAATTAAGATAAAGGCACCCGTGATCATGAGCGCACTTTTTTGAATAGGGGGATAGTCTGTTCCCACGCGACCATTCACAATCATGAAAATAGAGTACGCTGTCGCAGCCAACAATCCGAAAATAATCCCCGGTAAAGAAAAGGTTGATAAGGGTTCCTCGAGCAGACCAGTTGCAAGTACAGTCCCCCCTAAAATTCCGATAATGCCGATAATCTGTCCGATTGTAGGTTTCACTTTAAAAAATATGAATTCTATCAATTGACCGATCCAGATATACTGCATGAGTAGGACAATCGCGAGAGAGGCCGGTACTAATTGAACGGATTTGTAATAGAGTATACTCACTGTTCCTGTACTGATTCCTGAGACGATGATTTTCCACTTTGGGGATACCGATGGATATTTTTGTTGCGATTTTGATCGGGATACGAAAATCCATATAATCCATAAAAAGAGGGCTCCTAGAAAGGCTTGGATGCCTGTGACTTCGCCAAGTGAATAACCTTTTTCATAGGCTTTTTTTACAAATGTAGACAGGATTCCAAAGCTTGCAGCGCCTAAGAATACTGCAAGTGCTCCCTTTGACTTATTCATAAGATGCAAATTAAGGCAATATTGAAGTAAGATTATCCACATTTGACAGTATATGACAATTATAATACTTTTTGTAAGCAGGTTTCTTCGATCTTGTTTTGTTAAAGAAAAGGCATTTTTTTTGGCCAAAACCTGTCTAATCAATCTTTATCGCCTATATTGTGTGCTTCATGGAATTATTAAATCACATCTGTTGAAAAATTCCAATTGGAAAGCATGTTGATTTTAAGATACTTTGAATAAAATGTTTTTGCTATGAGACTGAACGTTGCCGTACTCTTTTTACTAATCGGAACTTTAATATTAACCTCCTGTGGTGCGCGTAAAAAATCTGCTAATGGTCCTTTGGTTGGCGGAACCCGTCCAAATAAAAATGCGCCAATAACCGATGCCAGTGATTCTCGAGGGATAGCGTTTTCGAAAGATAAGCTAGCAAACTATGCCACCCTACTGGGCGTGAAAGAGCGCGAACTGGATAATAAAAGTTTGTATTATGTGATTGATGAATGGATGGGTACACCACACCGAATGGGAGGATTGGATAAACGTGGCGTCGACTGTTCTGGATTTGTAAGCATGTTGTATCGTAAGGCCTATGGTAAAGATTTACCAAGAACATCGCGCGACATGGCAGATATAATCAATCGAAAATATGATAGGCAGCTAAAGGAAGGGGATTTGGTATTCTTTTCATTTGGTGGTCGCAATATAGATCATGTGGGGATCTATTTGCACAACGATAAGTTTGTACACGTCTCCACACGTAAAGGCGTTATTATTTCTAATCTCAAAGATGCATGGTACGCAAAGTATTTTACGCGTTGTGGTACCCCGAAAATCTAATTTCAAGAGGGACCTGCTCCATCACCAAGTAATGGAATTCTCATATTAGAAATAAAGGTCGCTTTAGTCCCTACAAATCTTTACTTTTGTCCAAAATTTAAAGATTTATCATGCAAGATAGAACGAAACGAATATTTATCGCACTTTGTATCATTGTTCCATTCCTGATTTATTGCGTCTACTATTACGCAGGAATGATTAAGAATGCTCCCTACCGTTTTTCTGACTTTGAATCTATTGAGTTAGTTTATGGTTATCCGGATTCTATGTTGAATAAGTATGATTCTAAAACTCATCAATATCAATATTTGACGAAACAAGGAGAGTTGATTAAAGATACATTGAAGTTACGTGATGACGATTTGTTGTATTTGCATAGAAAAGCAATGGAGCTTGGCTATTGGAATGTTGCTGATGATATGACGACGCCCGCTGCGCAAAGGACGACAAAGGCTAAAGTGCCTCGTTATAAATTAACGTTCAATTATAAAGAGAAATCTAAATCGGTGACCTTGGATGCGGATTATGAGGGTGTGCAGAAAATGAAAGATGCTGCTAAAACCACAATTGATGAGGTTTTAAATATGATTGCTACAGCAAAAGCTAGATAGTCAGGATTAGATTTATTATTTAATTTTCTCTTAACTATAAATTTACAACATAGCGATACCTTTGGATTAAGTAATTTGTTTCAATAAATTGTTTGGTGATTTAAAGGTTATTAGGTAAACAAAAGAGAGGTCGACCCCCCAATCGGCCTCTTTTCTTTTTTGTAGCTATTAAGCTATTTTTGTTCTCTTTAATTACAATTCCCAATTCTTATCTTGGTCTATTCAAATGAAAAACAGGCTTTGTTGTATTTCAACAAATTCAACATCTATTTCTTAAATTAAAACACTAACTTGTTATAAAAATTAAATTATGGAAACAAAAATCTCTTCAAAATTCATTGCTGAACTGATTGGGACTTTCGGTTTAGTCTTGTTCGGATGTGGTGCTGCGGCAGTCGCCGGTGGTGATACACTCGCCCAAACATCTGGATTAGGTTTGTTAGGTATATCGCTAGCCTTCGGGTTCTCGGTGGTGGTGTTTGCCTATGCTATTGGTGGGATATCTGGCTGCCATATTAATCCTGCAGTCACTATTGGCGTGCTAATCGCCGGACGTATTTCCGTAAAGGATGCGGTAGTCTATATCGTTGCGCAATTGATCGGTGCCGTTATAGCTGCTTTTGTTTTAAAGACCATACTTACTGGGCAGCTTGCGGGTTTTACGTCCGGTGAATGGGCTTTCGGCTCAAACGGTTGGGGAAAAGGTTATCAGAATGAATACAATGTTACTTCGGCATTTATTACTGAGACTGTAATGACTGCTGTTTTCTTATTTGTGATTCTTGCAACGACTTCCAAAGTTGGAAATGGGACGATGGCAGGCTTGGCAATCGGTTTTACACTCGTATTAATCCATCTTGTGGCCATACCTATTACCGGTACTTCCGTAAATCCAGCACGTAGTTTTGGACCAGCGTTATTTGCTGGAGGACAGGCCTTATCTCAATTATGGTTGTTCTTTGCGGCGCCTATCTTAGGTGCTATTGTCGGTGCCGTGTTATGGAAAATAACATATAGCGAGTCGTCAGCTGCTTAAGCTGCTGCATAATTTATTATAAAATAATTGTCAGAAGTCTCCTTGTTGAGACTTCTTTTTTTTGCGCGCTAGACTATACGGAATCTTATTGTTCTTACCCTCAAAAATGATTATCTTCGCACATGGATAATTTTATTGTTTCTGCACGTAAATACAGACCGGTTACTTTTGATTCGGTCGTCGGTCAGCAACACATAACTGGAACACTGAAAAATGCTATTCGCAACAATCAATTGGCGCAAGCATTCTTATTCTGTGGGCCGCGCGGTGTCGGAAAAACGACCTGCGCGCGTATCCTAGCAAAGACAATAAACTGTGAGCATATCACGGAAACCAACGAAGCTTGTGGTGAATGCGATAGCTGTAAGTCTTTCCAAAATGGTAATTCCTTTAGTATTCATGAGCTTGATGCAGCGTCGAATAACTCAGTTGATGATATCCGTTCATTAATTGATCAAGTTCGTATTCCTCCCCAAACTGGTAAATATAAAATCTATATTATAGATGAGGTTCATATGCTCTCTCAGCAAGCATTTAATGCATTTCTGAAGACTTTAGAAGAACCACCATCTTATGCTATATTTATTCTCGCAACAACTGAGAAACATAAGATCCTACCTACTATTCTTTCGCGATGTCAAATCTTCGATTTCAATAGAATTAAGGTGGAAGATATGGCTAATCACCTAGCTTCTATCGCGAATAAAGAGGGGATCAGTTTTGAAGCTGATGGTTTACATGTCATTGCACAAAAGGCCGATGGGGGTCTGCGTGACGCCTTATCGATGTTCGATCAAATCGTCAGTTTCTCCAATAAGCATTTAACTTATAAAGCAGTAATCGACAATCTAAATATTCTAGATTACGACTATTATTTTCAACTATTGGATGCTATTCAAAAACAAGATGCGGCAAACGCTTTACTTATCTTCGATAGCATACTAAATAAAGGTTTTGATGGAGGGCACTTTATATCTGGCCTTTCAGGACATATTCGCAATCTCTTAGTGAGTAAAGAACCGTCTACTTTGAAACTATTGGAAGTTAGCGATAATGTTAAAAAGCGTTATTTAGAGCAGTCGCAACAGCTCTCTAGCGGCCTGTTGTTATCGGCATTGAATATTGCAAATCAGTGTGAGGTCAATTACCGAACTAGTAAGAATCAACGTTTGCAAGTTGAGCTTGCCTTACTAAAGATGTGCCATATAGCGAGTGCAATAGCCTTAGCTCAAAATGGGATACCAGCACAAGCTGAATTAAAAAAAAAACTCCCTGAGTCAGGGACAATAGAATCCCCTAAATCGACGAATACTCCTCCTGCTGCAGCACAATTTACGAATCCTGTTGCCAAGCAAATGGATTCTACACAAACCACTGGAATGAGTTCTAAAGCTGCACAGGCGATGCCGGCGGCTACTAATGCAAATAATACATCGGCAAGTATTTCATCAGCTCCAACCGCTTCGGAAGGAAGTAAACCGGCGTTTAAAGCTTGGGGCAATATTAAAACTTCGAATGCTCTTCCTAATTTGAATACGATATTCGACGAAAAGAGCGGGAGTGATTCGGATGAGCCAGCGCTTGTTGAAGGTTCGGAGTATCTCGAGGTAACACAGAACGCATTCTTATCTAAATGGAATTTCTTTGCGGAAAAACTTAAAGCAGATAATAAAATTACGCTATACACCATCATGACAGCAAGTACCCCAACCTTAAATGGGGTGACTGTCGAGGTGGAAGTCGAAAATGCAGTCCAATCGGAACAGCTTAAGTTAGGGAAAATAGATATCCTTAACTACTTACGTGTTGAGCTACGCAACTTCTCTTTAGATCTCCATGTCGTTATGGTTGAGAAAACCAAAGATCGCAAACCTTATACCGCACAAGAGAAATATCAGGCCATGGTTGCTAAGAACCCAATGTTAGAAGAATTGAGAAAAACCTTTGATTTAGGACTTAGTTAACCGATATCTTTTCTACTTTTGTACTTTCCAGACTTTATTACAATTAAGTCCGGATACTATATTTAAACAAATCAGCAAATGCAACAATTTCAACGCAGGGATAGACCTGAAAAAAGAGAAACTAATCAGATGGTATTCGGTACTCGTGCCGTGATGGAGGCTATCGAAAGTGGTAGAGAAATCGAATCATTGTTTGTACAGAGAGGTTTGTCAGGAACGCTATTTGCTGAATTCAAAGCGCTAATTAAAGAGCATAATGTCGCTTATCAACAAGTTCCTATTGAAAAATTAAACCGCATTACGCGTAAGAACCACCAAGGAATTATTGCAGTTATTTCTCCAATCATCTATCAAAATATAGAGGATTTACTTCCTTCCATTTACGAAAGAGGGGAGACTCCATTGTTTTTGATGTTGGACGGGGTTACCGATGTTCGTAATATGGGAGCTATCGCTCGTACGGCTGAATGTGCAGGAGTGCATGCGATTATTGTTCCGAAGAAAGGATCAGCGGAGATTAACCCCGATGCGATAAAGACTTCGGCAGGTGCTCTGTTTAAAATACCTGTCTGTCGTCATGATTCCCTTAGTAAAACTGCTAAATTCCTAATTGAATCTGGAATCCAACTTGTAGTTAGTACAGAAAAAACGAAAGAATCAATCTATGATGTAGATTATACAGTGCCGTCTTGTATCATTATGGGTGCTGAAGATGTTGGTGTATCCGATGATTTAATTCGAATTTCGGATAAGTTGGCTAAGATTCCAATGTTTGGAGAGATTGGCTCATTAAACGTTTCTGTATCTGCGGCCGTTGTGATCTACGAAGCTATTCGACAACGTAATATATCCTAATTTGGTTCAGCGCCTTAGAAGATCAATCAATCGGCAATACCGGGTGTACCGCTATGTGATGTATAAGGAGACCCTGGTTGATGTGCGTGAGCACTTTTGGTCCTTTATTGGTGCATTTGTAGGTATCGGCATTATTGCGTATTTACAATCGTTGCAACTTCCTCACTTAGAAAACCTGTTTCTAATCGGTTCCTTTGGTGCCTCGGCTGTCTTGGTCTATGGCGCGATTCAAAGTCCATTAGCACAACCTCGAAATCTTATTGGCGGGCATGTCGTATCGGCGATAGTCGGTGTTTCGGTAGGGAAGCTCTTGCCGGATGTTATTTGGCTTACCGCACCAATAGCAGTCGCCGCTTCCATTGTGTTTATGCAGATTACCAAAACTTTGCATCCTCCTGGCGGAGCAACGGCGCTTATCGCGGTAAGTTCGGGAACAAAGATATCCAGCATGGGGTATACCTATGTGTTATCTCCTGTCTTTACTGGAGCGTTGATTCTTTTCGTCGTAGCGCTATTATTTAATAACATTACCAAAAAGAGGCATTATCCGATAAAGGCTTCAAGACTTCGCAGATCGCGTCGAAGCGAACTCAAGAGACGCTTTAAGCCAACACGATGAAATGATCGTGTTTAGTAAAGAGTTATCCGTAGATCTTATTTTAGAATCGCTAGGCGATAGGCTGAGCTTTATTTAGGCCTAAGTTCGCAATAGTACCTCATCTTAAAGCTAAGCTGAAAAATCAGTTTATAATAAAAGAGCTATTCCTAAGAATAGCTCTTTAATGTTTTAAGATGTCGCACTAAACGCTGAGTCTTCAGTTTTTCTAAAGGTACAGTTGAAGTGTCAATATCTCATCGAAGCATACAAAAGGCTGTTCGGGAAGAACAGCCTTTTGAATTAATATCTACTTTTAGATTCTCTTCGTTTTCCAGAGAAGTCGCGGAAACCACCTCCGCCGTTCGATCGACCACGATCTCTTCTATCTCCACTGCGTCCTCCGCCAGAGTTTCTGTCGTAAGATCTACCTGAGCGGCCACGGCCGTTTGAAGATCCTCTATCGGATCTACCTTCACCAGATACTTCAATACGTACACCTCTACCGTTGTAATTAACGCCTTCGAATCCTTGGAATACTTTGTTGACTTCAGCGTCTTCCACTTCAAAGAACGTGAACACACCTTTAAGGTCAATCTTACCAATAGATTTTCCAGAAATCTTACTGTTGTTACAAATAAAGCCTAACATGTCACCACGGGTGAACTCGTCTACCGAACCTAAGTTAATAAA
>JBEBRI010000055.1:0-20760 GCA_040394915.1 Sphingobacterium sp. | reverse complement strand
TCTGTGACACTCCGAAGCATTGTTCAATAAGGCTGTTCCCTCTGCTTCGTAAATAAACTTAGGCTCTTTGTTAAACTTCCTTCCGAACTGCTCTGCTATCCATTTTATGGATAGGGTTTCCGGGCCTGTTACGTTCAGCATTTTTGCCGGTGCCTGGCAGTGTAATAAAGATCTGATGGCAACTTCGTTTGCATCGCCTTGCCAGATTACGTTTACATTCTCTGTCCTCAGGTCTATTTCTTTACCTGCTAGTACGCTCTTTGCAATTTCCATCATCACGCCATAGCGAAAATCTACTGCGTAGTTTAGTCTATATATTAATGTTGGGGTTTGATTCTTTTTTGCGAAGTATTCAAAAATTCTTTCCCTTCCTAAGGTAGATTGTGCATATTCACCAATCGGTTCTGGCGTTGTTTCTTCAGAAACGCCCCCTGAAGTGACTTTTACAAAAGGAAGAACGTTTCCAGAAGAGAAGGCTACGATATTGGAGTTTTTGAACTTCTCGGCAATGCGTCCCGGAAGGTAAGCGTTCATTGCCCAGGTAAATCCTTCGTTTCCTACTGACCCGAATTTAAATCCTGCCAGGTAGATGATGTTTTTTACTTCTGGAAGCGCTTGTAATTGTGCATCTTCCAATAAATCGCAAGAGATGGTTTCAATGCCCGCATTTTCTAATTCTTGCCTTGACCTGGCATCTGAAAACCTGGATACTCCGATTACTTTTTTAGTTAATCCGGCTTCTTTTATTGCCGCTACGGCAAGCTTTCCCATGCTCACGCCCATCTTTCCGCCTATGCCCAACAGCATGATGTCTCCTTCTATCTTCTTGATATCTTCTATCAATGCAGACGATGGACGGGTAAGCGCTATCTCTAATTGCTTTAAATCTTTCATTCTAAATATGCTATTCTCTAAAAAATCTATTTTATAAAAAGGTCGTAGGCGTTGCTGATGGCCAGGAACACCACCAGTACCAGCCCTATTCCTCCGGTGACCTTAACGAACGGGCTATTTGCCCTATCTCCCATGATCTTTTTATCATTTGCTATGGCAAACATGGCATAGCCAATAAAGGGGACCAGGAATATAGTTACACTCTGTGCCATCACTATTAACTCGAGCGGCAGCTTCCCAAACATCAGCGCTACAATGGCGCCTATGACCATCACCAGCGCTATAAATATCCTGATAACTTTGTTGCTCAAATCACTCCCGTATCCTAGACCATCGCCCAACAATGTACCGCCAAGGGTCGCATTCCCTACAACCGAAGAGAAGGATGCGCCAAACAGCCCGGCCAAGAACATAGCCGATGCGTAGCTCCCAAATAACGGCTCCAGGGCCCCCGCCATATCCATGGCACTGTTCACCTTTATGCCCTTTGGGTTTAAGATGGCAGCTCCGCAGATCATCACCACCAGACTCATTATCCCCAGTAAGATGACCCCGGTTAGGCTGTTGTCCTTACTGTTGCCTTTAGTGAACCTGGCCCTTTCCCTTACCAAATACGATTGATAAAAGGCCCCCACCAAAGAAAAACAGGAGGCCATGAAAGCGATAACCAAGCCGGTAGACCCTGCGGGCAGGCTCGGGTTGAACCCTTTGATTATTTCTGTGATATCTGGCCTGGCCAAAAAGAATGTGGCCACAAAAGACAATAACATCAGCCCTACCAATGTTAACATCAATTTTTCCAAGGTCTTATAGAAAGACCGGAAGGAGAGCAAAAGTATTCCTAAAGCGGTAAACACCACTACCCATACCTTCGGGCTCGTTTGGGTCGACTCCGCTATGGAGATCCCTACACCTATCGTATTACCCGCCTGGAAAGAGGCCGCAACCAGAAATATCCCCATACCGATGATGACTGAAAAGGGCTTCCCGAACTTCTCCTGGATCAGGGTCAATAGCGATTTGGAGCTCGAAGAACCTATCCTGCTGCCCATCCCCGTGAATATGGCCATGAAAAATATGGCCACCATGACTATCCATTCCAAGGAATATCCATACTCTGCTCCAAGTTTAGTAGTAATGGTCATCTTGCTCGGACCGAACACAACCGCTGCTAATATGATTCCGGGTATTAACGATTTGAAAAATTTGCTCATCGGATCCCATTGTTCTTTATGATGTTCTATCTGTGTTTCTTTATTTCCTGTTCCTGAATGGCTGTTCCGTTATTCCCCCAGCTTTTTCTTATATAGCTTAAGATAGCGGCGCCTTCTTCATCACTTAAGAATTTAAAAGCGGGCATCTGCTCTGGTCCGGTTTCTGAAATACTGCCGTTCAGGAAGATATTTATCAGCGCTGATTTATCCCCTTTGACACTGGCTGAGGCTTTGAGTGCCGGGAACACCGCACCTAAGCCTGTCCCGTCTGGTTTATGGCAGGATGCACAATATGCCTTGTACAGCGCCTCGCCCGACTTGGTCTCTTCTTTTTCTTCTGTGATAACCCTTCCTTTCAGCGGATTTTTTACGGCTTTATCTGCTCTGCTAAGCCTTAATATCTTGTCGTCTCCCGGTTGTGGGAAGCCCGGTTGTGGATTCCAGTCACGGTTACTGGTTGCTATGTACACATCTCCATTAGACGAAACCGTTACTGCCCGCAATCTCCCGTAATGGTTTTCTAAAAAAATCTGCTCAGACTCGATCTCCTTACCTGTTTCATCGAGTTTCAATACTCTTAAGGACTGGCTCTTCAGGGTGGTAAGAAGCAAGCTGTTCTTCCATTCGGGTATCGCTCCGGAATTGTAATAAGCTAAGCCGGCCGGGGCTATAACAGGCGTCCAGGAACGAATTGGCTCTTTCGTGTTCTTCACTTTTGCAAACTGCTCCTCCTCTGGAAGATCATGCTTACCTTCTATCCTCGGCCATCCGTAATTCCGCATGGGTTCTATCAGGTTTATCTCGTCCTCTATCGCATCTCCATGCTCCGAGGTGTAAACATGGCCCCTATCGGAAACCGCTAGGCCCTGCATATTTCTAAACCCCCAGGCGTATACATAGCTCCCCTTGATGGGGTTGTCTTCCGGTATGCTGCCGTCAAAATTCAACCTCAGTATCTTGCCGTTTAGCGAGGTGCTGTCCTGGGCGAAGGTTTGACTATGTGCATCGCCTGTTGCCCACAATAATTTCCCGCTCTTTGAAAATGATACCCTAGACCCGTTATGTCCAGTATTTCCCGGTATTTCTAATAGCAATTTCCTGCTGATCAACGTGTCGCCTTTGTAAGTGAATCTTTCCAGTCTCGAATAGATGCTGTCCTTCCTCTTGACCGTATAGGTGGCATATAGATAGGGAAAGGCTTGCATATCCGGGTGCAGGCACATGCCCAACAATCCCAAAGTACGGCGCTGATATACTGATTCTATTTTCAGCAGCTGCTTCTTTTCTCCCGTACTTAAATCTAAACGGCTGATCCTACCCCCTATCTCGGTATAAATAAGACTATTCGTCCCCCCATGGTAATCTATATCCCAAGGAACTTCTAGACTGTCTGCGATAACAGTTATAGAAAGAATTGATGTATCGAGTTTAAGAAATTCGTCTACTTCGGGTTTAAAAGCTGTTCTGGACTTATTTCCAGAACAGCTTGTTAAAAGCAAACTTAAACCAAAAAACAAATATTTAATCTTCATAATGAACCGATTCCTCTGGCCATTCGGTTTCTAATCCTTGCGAGCGAATAAATTCCTGAAATTTAACCAGCAAATTTTCATCACGCCTTACATCCCTTGGAAGCACATTATTCTTTTTAGAAAAATCTACCAACATTCCCACTGCTTCCCCAATACTCCATTCTACAGGATGCAGTCTAAAACAACCATTAGATATGTGTGTAGTACCGATATTCTTATTAGCTGGCAAAATGTTATCCATTCTTACAGGAATCAATGCACCTAAAGGTATTTGAAATCTTAATGATTCGAAATCTACATAATTAACACCTGCGCAAGTAGGATGGAGATCTATGTGATAATAACCAGTACCAACTCCATCATAGAAATATGCTGCTTTATTTTTATTCTCTCCTTTTTTTGCAACCTTAGCTCTATTTTCTCTTCCCACATGTTCTTCTGTTACAGTAAATAAAGCTTTAATACGTCTGGCTTCTCTAACGTAAGGGTATTTTGCTAAGCCGTCATCAGTACCCATTATATCTTTTCTTAAACGAATACTTTTCCATCCTTTCCCTCCATCAGGACGCGGAGCTTCGGTTTGCAACCAATATAAAAGTGACAAGCTTAACTGCTTTGCACTTTCATAATGCTTATTAAAATCTTCCTCAGATGCACCTATCAAATTCCCCAACATGTAATCATTTTGTGGCCAGTTCACTATAGTAATATCTCCTTTGTAAAAACCTTCTGAGAAATTAAACCTATTGATGATTTTTCTATAATTCCACAAATTCAGCATATCTCCTGTAGGTAATCCTTCCGGATGAAAGCCTAAATTCTTAGGTTTTAAAGTTCTTGGGTCAGAATAATGTAGACCTAATATTTTTCCAGACCACGCTGGAGTTAAATTAGGAACATGATTTACCCAAAAATCATAATCTTTAGGTTTTTGTATAGTATGATCTTCACCCGGAACGTAATCTATTGCAAAGCAAGCTGTAAACGCCTGGTTACTTTCTGGGTTACCAACTTTAGGTGCATGAAGCTCATTGTATTCTTTTTTAGATTCTGTACCTGTTACATATTCTGTACCTGTTAATGGTAATAAATCTCCTAATTCGGTCGCATCAACAAAATACGGAGCTATTAAATTCTTGAATCCTCCAGATTTTTTATCTTTTACAGAAACGGCTAATACTTTAGTACCATTTACACTAGCTTTTACAGCTTTATGATTTAGCAACAGCAATAATTTACCATTAGAAATATATGGAGACATAATTTCTTGCATAATTGCTAATGCAACTTTAGGCTCATGACAAAGCCTGGAAACTGTTCCTTTACCGGGGTTTAAGATGGGATCATCTTTAGCTTCTTTGGTTAAAGGATAATTTCTTCTATAATAATTTCTAACTTCATTTCTGAATTTTCTATACAATTCTGTACCACCGTACTTTTCAATCCATTGATGCTCATCAGGTGGTACACCTTGCGAAGTTAATTGACCACCAATCCAATCCGTTTCCTCCACTAAAACCACAGTTTGATTGTTTCTTAAAGCAGCCATGGCAGCAGCAAAACCACCTAAACCACCTCCAACAATCGCCACATCAGCATTTATTTTTTCTACATTTCCCTTGATCTCTACTTCAACCTTTGTTAAAACTGCTGATGAAGCTATAACAGGAGATGCTACTATAGCTCCGCCAGTTAACGTTAAGAATTCAATAAAATTTCTACGTTTCATATTATAAAAAGTATGCTTTAAAAGCATCAATTACTATTTTATTATTTAGTGCTTGTTTTAGTTTTATATCCTTCAATTGCATAATAAAGAATAAAAACATAACATATCAGAGGGATTAAGAATGATACTGTCCAATTATAATTATCAATTACAACACCCTGGGCATAAGAAATAATAGCTCCACCTACGATTGCGGAGGACAAGAAGCCTGAAGCTTTTGTAGTATTAACCCCTAATCCATCAACAGCTAAAGAGAATATGATAGCAAACATAATGGAGTTACATAAGCCAACAGCAACCATTGTCCAAGCTGCCACTAAGCCACTGGATAATAATGATATAACAATAAACATCATTGCCAAAGCAGTTACCACAGCAAGTACATTAGATGATTTATTATATTTTAATATTACTGAGCCTAATAAACGTCCGGCAAACATACTCCCCCAATAAATGGCTACGTACATATTTGCCTGCTCTTCTTTTATACGCAGTAAATCGGCAATATAATTGGTTAAAAAGGTACCTATAGTTACTTCAGCACCTACATAACAGAAAAGAGCTATTATACCAAACTTTAAATTCCTGTTTGATAAAATACCTTTTTCTTCGGTTTGACTTTGAGTGTCTGATGAAGTTTTTATAACAGGTAACTTAAGTCTTGAAAGTATAAAAGCTATCACAATAAGTGTTAAACCTATTCCTATATAAGGCATCACAACGGCTTCGCTAGATGCTTCTTCAGTATTGAATCTTGATAATATAAATGCAGCACCAAATAATGGAGCAACTGTAGTACCTAAAGATCCAATTCCTTGGATTAAAGTCAACCTTGATGATGCTGTTTTCGGAGGGCCTAAAACAGTTATATAGGGATTTGCAGCAACTTGCAATAAAACTATCCCTATTGCTACCACAAATAATGCAGCCAAAAACACATAATATTGGTGCATTATTGATGCCGGATAAAACAATAAAGCTCCGAAAGCTGCTATAGAAAAGCCCAACACCATCCCGCTTTTATAACCAACTTTACTCACAATTTTTCCAGCAGGAATTGACATAATTCCATAAGTTAAAAAAAAGTAAAACTGTACTAATGAAGATTGTGCGTAGGTTAAATCAAAACCTTTTTTAAAAAATGGCACTAAAGTATCATTTAAACAGGTTATGAAACCCATCATAAAATAAAGAACACCAAGCGAGATTAAGGCTGGTGTATAGTTTGCCTTATCTCTATTTAGTTCTGTCTCTGTTGAAAATTGTTGAGATGGGACTACTGCCATTGTTTATCAGCTTAAAACTTTTTGCTTTTCTAAAATTGAATTTAATGTATTCCAACATTGATATAAACCCCGAGGAACATGGAAACAACCTTTCCATTTACCACCTTTCAAATCTAATAAAACGTTGCCCTGTCTATTTAAATAACCAAACCATTCCCCGTTTTCCTGATCAGGAAATTTAGACCAGGTATATGCATGAACTTTTTCGAACCACTCCCAACATCTTTGATCTTCTGTGTAAAAATATCCTTTTAACAAACAAACTAAGGTTTCCATATGAACCCACCATAACTTTTGATCCCATTCTAGTTGTTGAGGTGGATATCCTTTAATATCTTTAAAATATAAAATACCTTCGTATTCTTTATCCCAACCATATTCTAAAATAGAAATAGAAATATTAACAGCTTTATTAACCAACTCTTTATTTCCGGTTCTAATTCCGAGGTCCATAATAAACCACATTGACTCTAAACCATGACCAGGATTTATTAACCTACCCTCGAATGAATCTACAAAATTTCCATTTGGACCTACATTTTCTAAAATCAAACCTAGATCTTCCTGGTAAAATGTATCCATTACAGAAGAAATAGTTGAATTAATAGTTGAATTTACTAATTCTTTATCTAATAGATGCTCTACTTCTAACACTAGGTTAGATAAAATCATTGGTAATGAAAAACCTTTCAATGGCCTTGTACCAGGATAGTTTTTATCATAAATACCTTTAGAATCTTCTTGTCTTGCTAAGATATTATGAAATGTCCCTACAGCAATTTCGCCATATTCTTCGTTTTGGGTAGCCTGATATAATTGACCGAAAGCCATGCAGGCAAAACAATCAGAGAAAATATTGTAAGGTTGAACTAAAGGCAATCCCTCTCTTGTTAAAGAAAAATACCAATTCCCCTTATCGTCCCTGCCATATTTCTTTAAGAATTCCGCACCTTGAATGGCAAAATCTAACCACTCTTTCTTTTTATCTACTTGATTATACAACATAGAAAAGCACCAAACTTGTCTACATTGCAGCCAAATAAACTTATCAGTATCAAAAACTTTTCCTTTTCTGTCTAAACAAGTATAATATCCTCCAAATTCTGTATCATGAGAATGATTCATCCAAAATGGGACCACATCATTTAAAAGATTATCTTTATACAAAGACACGTATTCCTGTAACTTATCTATATTCATTATTGTCTATTACTAGCGTTATTGTATTATTTTTTTTTATTCACATCATTAACCATAAGGTCTAGCACCTTAGGCATATGATTATTTACTTTTGATGTTTTTGTTAAGTTCCAGAAACTTTGATTTTGCCCCGTTAAAACTTCAGTTGCAACAATCCAACTTTGAGTCCAACCGGATAATGTACCCCAAGCTCCCCATCCGGCATCAGCGTTAGAAGCCCAATATTCCCATTTATCAAATTCGAACCCCCTAAACCATGCTCCATCCAAATCTTTATACTTATCACTTTTAACCTGAATTCTAATTAAGAACTCAGACATCTTATCTAAAGCCTTTTTATATCTTTGATTGCCCGTAGCATGATAGGCTTCGTTCAAACCGAAATAGGCGAAATTTGTAGTATATAGCATGTCAGCAATAGGGTCTCCGTTGGTAAAAATTAAAGGAGCTTCATGCTTGCCATATTCTGCGTTAGAAGTAGTTTTTCCAAAACGGCCTTTATCTCCAGCGCCTAACCATTCTAAAATCCCACCGCTCTTATCTTGATTGTCTAGAATTGTTCCAACTATTTTATCTAACCACCCACGATGCTCGGCCGTATCCTCAATTCTTACCAACCACGATAAAACCAAAATCATTCTTGCTCTTTCTTGTTGGATACCGTTTGTCCAAACCCATTTATCTGGGTAGCCAGCCATCATCATTTTAATACCATTTCTAGTTTTTTCCAACAAAGGCTTGTAACCAGTTTTATCATATAGCCATAGGTAAGTTGCCCATGTCCACGATTCAAAATGAGGAGCATAGTGTTCTATATCTCTTTCCCAGAAATGTTTCCAACCTTTTTCTTGTAATTCTTTGTCTTCTTGACGCTCCCCTCTAAATCCGTATTTACCTGTAGTTCTAAAATTTGCGATAATGCCCTCTACAATCTTTTCATCCCACTCTTCTGTTTTCATAAAAGCCGATGCTCCAATCATTCCTAATAATGCTCTTGCATTGTCATCTCCATAATAGATGCACGGGTGAGTAACAGACCAACCTATTAAACCGTATGAAGGGCTATTTTTATCATTGCGCTCTTCTGCTCTTAAATTTGAATTATAAAACACATAGTCAATTAAATTTTTAGCTCGCTCATTATATTTTTCTGTAGATAAATAATTACCAGCAGCCGCTAAAGCTAAACCAGCCTCTCCCTGCACATCTGCTCTAGACCAATATCTATATTGCTGTGTTCCATTATGATATATTTTCGATGCATGACCTTCTAATAAACCTAACTTACCATCACCATTAGGTAATGATTGACTAACTGCAGGACCAAAAGGAGCTTCACCCTTACCTTGATAATCCAAATACATTTTTTCCCATGTTGGATGGATATACAATCTAGCGTTCTCAAACCAATCTACCCCTCTTCTTATAGCTTCGGCTTTTGCTGTTGCTGGAAGCACATCATTTTTACCATACATAGGTGTTACATATGACAACCAACTTGAAAATGTGAATTTTTCATTACCAGAAAGATCTCTTATAATATATTCCCACACACTTTTCCATGCATCATTCGGCCCGTATCGTCCTGTAGCAAAATTGGTAAGTTTACTTGTCGCTATCATTATACCATCTTTTTTAAACAATAAAGGATGCTGAACAACATCATCTATGCCGTACTCAGCCTTATTTAAACCAGCCACTTTAGCTATTATCAATAAAGGATTATCCACTTTAGTTTGAACAACATAACTATCATTGATACCTAGGATAGTTAAGCGTTTTAAATTGCTTCCCATCTTATCAGATGCTACTACCCCACGTTCTAATTCCATATTTAATACAGAATCTTTTGTAGCCACTCCAGAAATATAAGATGGATACTCTACATATACTTTAAAACCTTTTGACCTTACTGTTTGATAAAACTCTTCATCTAACTTAAATTTTCCTGTTGGATAACTATCTGCTGCAAAAATTAAAACATCACCTTTTTTACCTCTCTTTAAAGCATCTTTTATGGTATAAACTCTATTAAGTTTTATGTTTTGGTTCTTTAGAACTAGATATAAGTCATTTTGATCAGATCCATAAAAAACAACACTTACATTATCCCTTTTATCTACAGCATTTGCATTAAAGCCACCAAAGGAAAATAGTAACAGAAAAAAAAAGCTTAGTCTCATATTTTTGCTATTAAACCCCTAAATTATATTATTTATTACAAAATAAAGAATACTTTTATAATTTTTTTACAAAGTAATATGATAAGTATACAATATACGGATGGAAGCATACCCGCGTAGTTAATTTATTAATGGGTGGATTTACAGATCAACAGGTTATGTCTTTAACTGGCCACAGAGACTTTAAGGGGTTTTTAGCATACAAACGGGATTTGGTGATTGATAGCTCAATTATGAAGGGGAAAACTATCACATTTTAATTATGTCGAACTGTTATGTCTATTAATTAATGACCAGATGCAATGTAATTTAAGGTTGGTGTCTCTCAATATATTCTTGACAATATTGAGAGACACAATCTAAACTTAACTTCGACAAGTATTAAAGCAGATCTTTTGCCGTATCAATCAATTTAGTAAAGGTTTCAAGAAACTGCAAGCTTGATTCTTTGGTTCCGAAACTAAGTAGTTTTTTATTACTAAATGTGTTAATTATATTAATTTGATCATTTATTACTGTGATACACCATTTTTTTGTTTCGGCATCCCTCCAATCAACTTTAACACCTTCTTTCCAATTCCAGTGATCCCTGTGTTCTAGAAGTAATAATAAAGAAAATATGGCACTAGCACGCTCCTCACTTTTTATGTGAGGAATGTCATTGCGTAATTTTTTAATTGGGATACTATTTTTTATTGAATAAGAACTGAATTTCTGAATCGGCTTCAATTGACGGAGTTTCTTTTGATCATTTAAAAGGATTTTCATTACGATAATTATTTTAGTCTGTTCATTAAATAGAAAATAGAACCTTAATTTGATTAAGGTCTGTAAACATTGAGGTACAAATGTTGCCGTAACTTTGATAAAAAAAAATACTCCCTTCGAAGTATTTTAACTACTACCAAAGTAGTATGTGATTTATATATATCTTATTTTAAGCGGTTTAAAACAAAAATATCTTTACTCTACTTAAATCAGGAGCTTAACTTTTGGATGAGTTCAATTTTGTTTGTTACCCCAACTTTTCGGAAAATATTCTGTGCATGCTTTTTTGCGGTTTTATCAGATATATATAACATTTCCCCAATTTGCTCATAAGTATGTCCTCGTTTAAGCAATTTGACTACTGAACGCTCTCTTTCAGTTAAACCATACATACTTTGAAGGTGGACTTCATTTTTCGATTCTAATTGATCAAAACTGCTTTTATTAATATACGCATTAAAAAAAGCAACTTTCTGTTTATCCATTGTGGTAAGTACAGTACTTATCTTCTGTTGCAGTTCATGGAAAGAAAACGGTTTATACATTATATCTATAACACCTACTTTTAGAGCTTTAAATCTTGTCTCTGCGGTGGTGTCTGCCGTTAATAAAATTATTGGTATATGATTAAATTTTTCATTATTGACCAATATCGAACCAAACTCGAGTCCATCGACGCCATCCATCATGTAATCTGATAAGATTATATCAGGGTGATATGATAGTGTTTTTAATAGATTAAGAGCATCGCTTCCACTTGCAGCCGCAATGATATTATAGTCCTTATCGAATTTGCGAATTAGGTAATGAAGCATATTTGTATTATCTTCTATTATCATTATAGTTTTTAGATTTTTGCTGAACTTTGATTCAGGTAAATCCACTGGTTCACTAAATGTTGCAATCGTTGATTCTTGTTGAAATTGGTTAATAACTTCTTCTTCTATAGATGGTGAATAATTTTTTAATATAATTCTAATCGTAGTTCCTTTTTTGATTGCAGGACTACTATCTATTTGGATTGAACCATTTAGCTGTCCAATAATTTTTTTTACAAGAGGTAAACCTAGACCCATACCTTGCATATTGCTTTTCTGCCGTACAATCTGAAAATAAGGTTCAAATATTTTTCTATGTAATCTTTTATCAATTCCCGCACCTTCATCACTTACTGTGATCAAGATCTTCTGATTATCCTGTATCCTGGATAAAGTAAATTCGATTTCCGAATTACTATCACTAAATTTTATAGCATTGTCAAGAATATTATTAAATATTCGATAAACAGCACTATGATCCGCCTTAAGATATATATTGCTATCAATCCGTGTCAATATTTTTATATCTTTTTTCGCCGCATAATGCTGGAAAAGCACCAAGTTTTCGTTGATCAAACCAGAAAGGTCGGTTACCTGATTATGATTATATGCATCGATCCCTTTATTGAATTTTTCAAGATCAAACATATTACTGATATCTCTTGATAGTTTACTGATGTTGTTCTTGATAATCTCTAATTCGGGTGTATTTTCAACCTTGCTAGTATATTCTTCTATATAATTATTTATTAAAGTTATAGGTGTTTTGGTTTCATGTAACATATTTACGAAAGTAGTAGTTTGTTGCTGATGCATTAATTCTAATTCCTTAGTACGTGCCAACACCTTTTCCTTAAGGTTAAGATTTAACGTTTGGATTTCATTATTAACCTTTTGAAGCTCCGTTACGGCTCTTTCAGCCTGTTCGGCTCGGATAATAGCATGCCTTTGTTGCTCCAACATAGACTCGAAAAGCTTGACGCGCTGTATTTGATCGGCTTGCGCAGTCTTAGAGAAAATAAATATATGCTTTCCGGCGTTCCAAACACCGTTTAACCCAATCTTTTTAGAATATTTGATTCCAAATAAGTTGGAGTATGCATTATACATCTCTCCTTTTTCAATAATTATACCCGATGACGCGTTCGCTGTGTCATAAAGGGCTTCGTTATCATAGAGTGTTTCATCAACATAATAAACCAACATTCCCTCCTTGCTGTCCAAGAGATGTTTTAATTCATTTATCGGAATAGAATTTAGTTCAATTGGATTTTCATAGTCATAGATATACGATTCTTTGCTCAGGCTATATTTAGGTATAAGTCGTGTAGTTAGTTTTGAAAATCCCGAAAAATTTGCTGTAATTTTTTTCTTGCGAATTAAGACTTTGTGAGCTATTTGTTTGCTTTGATAATATATGGAAGCTTTAACGCTATCTTCTATAGTAAATGATAATTTTAAATAACCATAATCCTTTTTTAAAACGGAAAGAAGGTCAAATTGATAATAAAAGGCCTTGATTTTCCCGAATCTACCTCTATTTTTCCGTGCAGTTAGACCCGCAATTGTTCCTAAAACTTGAAATTCGTGGTCAAACATAATATCATGGTGCAATGAAAAATTTGTAACATATTTTGTGTGAACTAACGTTACAAGATTATCATCCTTGGAATAGGTTGTGATGGGCCTCATGATCATATCATAGTTCATTTTCCGAATTTCAAGATGCATAAGTTCTAAGCATGATCGTAGGTCGACTAAACTTAACCGTAAATTAGAAGAATTGAGTGAACTAAGATTTAATAAGTGTGTATACTTTGCAATATTGAACAGTATTCGAGGGTTTTGGTTTCCCATTATTTCCTTTGCTTTATCACAGCAAACCGTAAATGCCTTTAAATCCACCCAACGAGAACCATTCCGAAGAAATGCTTTTGTATAGATTTTATTGTACTGTGCGATGGTTGAGTAGATTTCTTCTCCTAAACCAGCGGTCTCCGCATTGACAGATTCACATAAATTCATAATATTAATACTGTTCGTCTGTCTTTTTGGTTGCAAACCTCGAACATAAACGTCTTTCGAAATATTAATATGGTCATTATTAACTAAATGTATATCCTTAACTACAACAAACAGATCTTCCTCCTCAATTGGCGTATCCTTGAAAGTATAATTGCTATAACCCGCGTATGTATTTCTTATATGTTCTAATATATGGTTATCCGTTATTAGCATTATTTAGTATGTTTTTTGCAGCATCAAAGAAAGGCGTAATAGTATATCCAAGTTCTTGTTTTGCTTTATCTGAATTTAAATAAGTGAAGAGGTTTCCTGTTTTGTAATTTTCACGAGTTATTATAGATTTTTTTAAAACAGGTAAAAGAACACTGTCGTTAACCGAACTCAATACATACAAAAGGTCACTAGAAATATAATAAGTTTTCCGTGGCTCATGTCGACGAAAAAAGTCAAACACTTCCTTTATTAAAATATTGTTACCGCCAACATTAAATACGACATTATGAAAATCATGATTAAGAAGATAGAAAATTGCACGTCCAAAAACCTGAGAAATGTCATCGGGCTTAACAAAACTTGCACCACCGAGTAAACCAGCCTCAAACCCCTTTCGATAAAGTGCTAATAATTTTGAAAAAGTAGATCCATATGATGATATTAGAGTACTCGGACGAAGTATTATTGATTTTACGGACGACCTCTGTATTAGTTGGTCAGCAGTCAGTTTTGACAAAGCGTACCCTGATAAGTAACCTTTTTTAGAATCAACTTCTGTTTGGAAAATTGGGTCTTTCGTAGAACCATAAACGACGGCTGAACTTGTATGCAAAAGCGGCTTATTAAACTTAATACAAGTTTCCACGATGTTTTTTGTGCCGTCGACGTTTATTTGATTTAATATAGCCTGATCTTGCACTTTGTAAGAGACTAAACCGGCACAGTTTACAACTACATCGCACCATGCAATCCCCTCTTTCAAACTTTCAACTACCGTTATGTCCCCTTGAAAAAAATAAACCCGGGAAGTTTCATTTCCTACCGGATTTCTCAACAGAACTCTTACTTCAAATCCTTCATGTTTTCGTAAATCATTTAGCACGTATTTGCCAATTTTTCCCGTACTACCTAACAAAAGTATTTTATACATTTTTAGTAAAGTTTAAGTCAATTATTAAGCTCAATTACTAAGCCGAAAACGAGACTTTTTACACATAAAATTTAATAAATGTCACAGGAATACGATATTAGATATATACCGTATAGAATTAATCCAACATACTTGAATAGTAAATTAAAAGATTGAATGAAAACATGTAACTTATCGTTTTCTATTTTCTTTCGCCAGTATGCATCAGTTTGGACAGAAAAAGGAAGAGGTTGTATAAATCCTATTATGCTGACCTATACTTCCAAATTTCGAGGATATTGAAATATTCATCAATCTCAGCTTTCTTGCCGACTAAATAATCTTTCATTGTATCTTCACACATTTATTAATTTATCCAGCACCTTTACCGCTTTTTTAAGCTCCAAATTTAACTCCACTTTCTTATTAAACTGCTTGCAGGAAGATATAGCCGATCGTAGCCTTTTGATCTCCTTTTCAAGTTGAAAAAGTTTCGAACTCTTTTCGATAAGTTCAGCCATAAAATACACTTCTTTCGATGCAAAAGCAGATAGCTGTTTACACAAATCAAAAAATACAGCATCTAGGTTTTCCCTCAAATTCAGCCGAAACGTATTGTCTGCTGCCACGAACCATTCTGAAGCAAATTCCCAATCTACAACAGAAGTATCAGCGAGTGTTGGATGAGCATGTTTAGCGGAGGCGGATAAATAAAATCGGCCACCAAATTGCACAACAAATATGACGCCGTAGGGAACACTTTTATTGATAACAGCGAGCAATTCTGATATTCGCTCCTCCCGTTTTAGTTCAATATGGATGATCTGGATTTCCGCGAAATACTTCCCTGACAGATTTATCGTTGTCGCGGCTAATTTATGCGTCCAGGTCATTTTACTGATCACCTCCGTAAATAGCCGTTTCTGCTTATTCGATATAAAGCCGTCAAAAGAATTCTTTGGGATAGCTTTCCCATACACTGTACTGATCGGTAAATTAAAAAGATCAACCATTAGCGCACGATTAGAAAAGTGATTAATTGAAAATCTTCCAACCCCTTAATTTTATCCGTTAACGCGGTGGTGCCACCTGATCGGAACAGACTATGTATTTCTTTTTCCTCTTCTGCTTGGATAATGGAGCTGATACTATCCTTTAATAAGCTTGAATAGTCATCCATGTGGTGGTATTCATCTGTCTCTTTGCTCAATGCTTTACAAAGATCGGTTAGCGGTTCCGTTTTACCTTTGCATAGCTTGCGCATGGCATCGAGTATCTTTTTAGATTCTACGTGTTTCAGGTGAAGAAGTCCATCAGAACTGATATACACCAGGTAGTATGGATGTAAACGATTGGTTTTATTGATATTGACGGACGAGTTTAAATTCTTCAGAACAAATATAGTACCTGCAGGCAATATTTCATCAGCGGGAACAACAGCATGTAGCCCTTCAGGAATATGATCCAATGTTCCATACAGTTTAAAATAATTGGAAAGATCGACTCGAAAATCATTTAACCCAAGATCTGTAATGTCCACGCCCTCTCGAAGATCTTCCAGGTCAATTACTTCATCCTTCAGCTTTTGGAGCTGTATCTTTCTGTACTCCAGATCTTGCTCTCTAGCATTCAAGATATTGTCATCTCCCGTACTGGCCATATTCGAAATCAACATCCGGCTCTCTACTTTTTGCTTCAAATTAATATAAGCGTCCAGCGTCACATCTGGCCAAAAATTGACGAGCGTTATCGTATCATTTTTGGAGCCAATACGATCGATACGACCAAATCGTTGAATGATACGTACCGGATTCCAGTGAATGTCATAATTGACCAGATAATCACAGTCCTGAAGATTTTGTCCCTCCGAAATACAATCTGTTGCTATCAAAATATCAATCTCCTCTTTTATCTGCGGATATAGCTGAAATTTTCCTTTTGACAGCGGAGAAAAACAAGTGAGTAGCGGGTTTAGATCCGAAGGTATACTTTTCGCTGAGCTGATTTTTCTGGATCCGGTAATCAGCGCTGTATGAATACCGTACTTATTCTTGAAATGAGTGTGAATATGCTCGTACAGATAATTTGCCGTATCCGCAAAAGCGGTAAAGACAATTGCTTTCTTATTCTGGCTATTAAACGGACGATTGATTTTTCCTTCTAACAGCTCAAGAAGCTGACGAAGTTTATAATCTTCATGTCCGCGAACGTGCTCAATGCTATCCCAAATTCCACATAGTAATTTTAAATCGTCCTGCAAATCTTCTTGCCATTGGTAAACATCCATGTCGGCGATATGCACTTTGATCTTTTTACCAATAAAGTGTTCCTCATCCCCCCAGTCGGACTCCCAGTCAAAATTTTCGTCTTCAATTCGTGCCTGTATACCTTCGTAATCTGATTTTACACCATCTATAATAGTCTGTATTGTTTTCTCAATTAAACCGATAACACCTTCAAGCGTGATTCGGAATGAATCAACGGAACTCTCTAACCGCTTTAAAAGATTAATACGCATGAGAATACGTAAGCTATTGTCACGGTCGATTTGAGACAATCTGCCTGCCCCGGCTCGTACATCTTTCTCGTAGAAGTCTCGATACAATTCCAGTTTACTGGGTAGAATATAATTTAATGGCGTATAGACCGAAAGATTTAATAAGGTGAGACTTTCTGCTATTTGCACGTAGGTGACATGCCCATCCTCCGTTAACGGGCTTTGGATAGCAAGCGGTTCATTCCGCTTCGGGAACTTACCAATAGCACTGGTATCGTAGTACGTGGTGATATGCTTTCTTGATCGTGCGATGGTTAACGAATCTAATATCTCGAAAAAATCAAAGTCAAGCATCTCCAGTAAACGTTCGGTAGTCCGATATCCCGTATCGTATTTACTCCAGGTATTGAACGCTTGTTGTGCTTTTCTGAAAACCTGCTCTATGGAACTTTTAGTGTCCAGCTTTTGATCTATAATGGCAGCCTCACCCTCATAGGCCAATGCCAATTGATTCCGTAAATCGGCAAAGCGATTGTTGACTGGCGTTGCGGACAACATCAAGACTTTTGTTTCGATACCTTCCTTGATCACTTTACGCAATAGCTTCTGATACCTGTTTTCCCGGTCTGAATACGGATTGTTATTTCTGAAATTATGAGATTCGTCAATGACAACGAGACCATAATTCCCCCAATTGACATTTTCCAAACTTCGACCGTTGCTCATACCCCGGTCGCGACTGAGATCTGTATGAAATAATACATCATACCGAAAGCGGTCCGCTGCCAAAAAATTGTTCTTGTCATTATGACGGTAGGCGTTCCAGTTTGCTTCTAATTTTTTCGGACACAATACCAGAACATCCTTATTCCGCATCTCGTAGTATTTGATCACCCCTAAAGCAGAGAAGGTTTTACCCAAGCCTACACTATCCGCTAAAATACAGCCACTATATTTTTCAAGCTTATTAATGGCACCTATGACGGCGTCTCGTTGAAAGTTGTAGAGTTTGCTCCAGACCAACGTATCTTTAAAACCAATTTGGTCATTAGGTAACGTATCTAAGGAAAGGTCTTCAAGAAAATCATTGAAAATATTGTATAGCGTAATAAAGTAGATAAACTCCGGGCTATTTTCCTTGTAAGCGGTCTCAAAATAGCTTTGTACCTGCTCGGTTACTTCCTTGAGGTCTTCTTCATTTTTCCAGACCTGATCAAACCATTCCAGATAAGCTTCGCTATCGGGATAGTTGGTTTTTTGAATTAGTGTAGGAAATCCTTTCTTATGTGTAAAACCTAAATCGGCCGTCGTAAAGCTTCCAATGTGCGCATAATTGACGGAATCATCTGCATTGTTCTTCACATGTACCATTCCATGTAAAGGTTGATGAAAATGCCGATTCGATTTAAAACGAACCTTGTCTTTTACCCATTTTGAACATTCTCTGGCAATCGCACGTTGATTAAGCTGATTCTTGAGCCGAAGTTCAAATTCTCCGCCACAAAGGTCAGCCTCCTTATACAGGTGGGGGATGAAAAACTTGGGAACTTCTTTCTTTAAGTTTTCTTCTACGAATGTAGGCGAACTGAATATAAAGCGAAGCTCATCGATTTGGCCCAACTCCTTGCGCAGCGCTTCAAAGGCATAAATCGAAAAAGAAGAAGCGGCTATGCTCAACTTACTTCCTCGTTGAATATGTTGCCTTAGATCATCTCCAAGGCGTTTACTGATGTTATCGATGAGTTGCATAGCCTACATTACCTGAACAATATCCATCAATTTACCATAATTACTAACCGTATCGAATTTCACAACACCGCCACTGATCTCTTTGAAATGTTCCTGGGCGCAATGAATCTTAAGTTTTTCGATTTCGCGCAAATCCATCTCCGAATCAGAACCTTTTGTTTCGGCGACAAAATAGATATGGCGTACTTTGTCTTTGTCAAATACGATAGCCCAGTCCGGACTGTAATTCGCTACAGGTGTAGAGATATAAAAGCTCTTCGGCAATTTAGCGTATACAACTACTTCTACACTATTCTCCAAGGCCTCTGCAAAATCAGCTTCTATTTTAGAGTCCGAAGTCAAATAATCATAAATATGTTTCTTCAAAAGATCCGAATTACGCAAAGCAGATTTATCATTGGTAAATACCGTCTTGGCATCATGTCTATCTTCCAGTTTGTGGTACACAATATTATTAATAATGAGTTTGGCTTTTGCCTCATTGATCAATTTACTGCATTTGGCAATGAATTCCTCCGGGTTTCGACGGAGCATTAGAAACTTTTCCTCATGGATAGATTTTAGGATATCCACGATGGTCCGCCGGGTAAGATTTGTTTTTTGCTCGATCTCCCCAACGATATCATAAAGTGTGTTCGTGTAAAGGTCATTATCTAGCTTCAAATATTGCCGCTTTGATTCACGTATCAATGCCCCTTGCTGCATCTGTTCTTTTGTACCATCTTCCAATTCTCCGGTTTTCACTTCGTACATCCGGGTGCTGATGTGCAGGTTGGCATTTATCAGCGTTTTACTTTCGTAAAGTAATTTCTCCGTATCGAAGCGAACTTCATAGACTGTTTTGAGATTAATTTTATCCCAAAGCGCCTGAAACTCTTTCTTTTTGAAATTCGGGTTGGTCTGCAAGACGATCGTTTGTCGTTCGTCTTCAGGTTTGAACGATTCTCGGGTATAGATAGACTGGAGCAATTGGGTAATGGATGCTCGATAAGCCTCCAGTTGTTCTGGCAATGGCACCTTATTCTGTTCAATCAGTTCCCGTCCTTCAGCTGTAATCTTATCATCTTCATCAATCACATCGTGCTTATAAAGTAGCTTGTTGAGCTTTTTACCGTCATCCTCTGTCAATCGCCGCGATTCACCTTGTTCATTGAAAACCAGTTTACCAACGAAATATTCTATTTCAGCTTTTTGTGGTCGATCGGCCAGCGTAGCTGCTATCTCAGTTTGTAACCCTTTAGCAAAGGCTTCATAGCTTTCCGAAGCAATGACGGTCAGTTTGTTGACCTCATGGACTTGCTCACCAATGAGTTCAAAGTCTTGGCGCACTCCACGTTTATCCACACACAAGCGCATACCCCGTCCTACTTCTTGTCTACGTCTGGTTTGGCTTCCGGTTTCTGCGCTCTTTAGAGCGCATATCTGGAATACATTGGGATTGTCCCAACCTTCTTTTAATGCGGAGTGGGAAAAAATAAAACGCGTGGGTTCCTCAAAACTCAGTAAACGTTCTTTGTCCTTCATGATCAGGTCGTAGGCTGATATATCGTCAGAATCTTCTTTGCCACGTTTTAGTGAAGGATCTATAGATTTCCCCTTCTTATCTATGGAGAAATAGCCCTCATGTATCTTGCCTGCATCATCACGCTGTAGATAGTCAAAATAGCTAGTGGGCATATAGCCTTTGTGTACCTGACTTGGATCGGTATCTTTTAGGTAGTCGTTATAATCCTGCTGAAATA